>CAYUOL010000058.1:6685-27105 GCA_964446345.1 uncultured Iamiaceae bacterium
GGTGCCGGGCACGCCGAGCAGCAGCAGCGCCCGGTCGGTCGCCAGCGTCGCGACGGCCACCTCGACGAGCCGTCGCGAGCCCAGGTACTTGGCGCTGATCTCGGTGCCGTCGTCCAGCCGGCCCCCGAGCACGTACGTGGTGACCGCCCACGGGCTGAGCCGCCAGTTGGGCGGCCGCGGCCGGTCGTCGGCGGCGGCGAGCGCGGCGAGCTCGTGCGCGAACTGCTGCTCGGCGTGCGCCCGGACGACGTCGCCGACGGACGAGTCGGACGGGTCGCTCGGGTCGCTCGGGTCGGTCGGGTCGGTCAGGTCGGTCGAGATGGTGGGCTCGGTCATGCGAAGGCCTCGGTGATCGATCGGTGCAGCGAGCGGTGCTGCAGGATGGCGCGCAGGGCGGTGACGGTCGGGGCGGGGGGTGCGTCCTGGCGTTGGAGCGCGGCCAGCCAGGACTCGAGCTCTGCGACCGCGGCGGCGTCGAGCCCGGCGGCGATCTCGCCCGCGAGGTGGTGCAGGACCATCGCGTTCGGTGCCTCGCGCACGATGGCGACCACCTCACGGCTCAGGCGAGCGCTCCACGGCGTCGGCACCTCGGCGAGCAGGCGGCCGAGCACCGCCGGGTCCGATCGGGCGCGCAGCGCACGGCGGACAGCGTCGTCGCGCTCGCCGGGTGCGACGAGCGCGAGCAGCCGCGGGTCCCGCGAGCGGGCGAAGAGCGCGAGGGCCCACGCGCTGTCGCGCTGTGCGAGCGCGGCGGCGAGCAGACCCGCCCGCACGTCGTCGTCATCGACGTGCTCCAGCACCGCTGCCGGATCGTCACCGGTCAGCTCGGTCCAGAACGACAGCGGCGTGCCGGCGACGATCCGCTCGAGCCGCCACCCGCGCGCGCTGCGGCCCTTGGGCGCGGCGCCCAACCCGTCGTGCGCGTCGTCGGGATCCGCCGGATCCGCGCCGCCGGTGTCGGGCAGCTCGACGGAGATCGTCCGACCACGCCACCGGCCGGCCACGGACACGAGCGGCGCGAGGCGCGCGGCCATGCGGGCCGCTCGCGCGGACGTCGGCAGGCCGTCGAGCAGCGACGCCGCCACCTCGCGCACGGCCTTCGCGCGATCGTCCAGCGCCCGCTCGAGCAGCGCCTCGTCCTCCGGGCCGAGGCCGTCCGCCAGCACGGCCAGGTGCGCGCGACGCGTCGGCGCCGCGTCGCTGGACCACGTCGACACGAGGAGCTCGCGCGCACGCGCCGGAGCGACCGAGCGCAGCCGGGTCAAGGTGGTCAGTCGCTCGGCGGCGGGCAGTTGCGCCCACGTGGTCTCGTCCATCACGAGGTCGTCGCGCGCCGCGGCGCCGTCGGCCGCGGCGTCACCCGCCGCCCAGCTCCACGCCGGGTTGTGCTTCCCCAGCCATCGTCCCCGTTCGCCGAGCACCGCCCGCACGGGGTCACGCAGGGACGAGCGCAAGCCGACGGTGCTGTCGAGCACGCGCACGAGCAGGTCCTCGGGGATCCGGCACCCCGACCCGTCACAGGTCTCGTACCAGTGCCGCAAGAGGTCGTCGCGCTGGCTCCCGAGCGCGGGAGCCTGCTCGAGCAGCAGCTCGAGCATCTGCGCCGCCGCGCGCGGCGCGACCGGCCGGTCGTCCGGCGGCGCCGGCGGAACCGCGGCGCGGTCGCGGTCGACGATCAACCCGGCCGCGCGCGCCACCCCCGCGATCGCCGCGCCGTCGAGCACGGCTCGTTCCGGCCCCAGGTCCGCGGGAGGATGCGCCCCCGCGACCGGGCGGGGCACCGGCGCGGGGTGGCGGCTCGTGCCGACGAGCGCCGTCGCGAGCAGCTCGGCCCACCACGACGCCACCTCCCCACCGACCGCGTCCGCAGCATCAGCTCGCGGGCCGTCGCCGATCAGGTCGCTCGCCGCGCCGCTCACACCGCCACCACCGTGCCGGCGACGGCGAGCGTCAGCGGACGCACGGCCCCCCGTTCGAGCTCGCCGAAGAGATCGATGGGCTCGTTCCCCGTCCTCGCCAAGATCTCCCAGACCGGGGTGTCCGGCACCAACGGCAGCGCTGCGCCCTCGCGGTCGACGAGCCAGAGCCGATCGGGCTGGCGATCGCCGGGTTCGATGCCCACCTGCGCGCCCGCGATCGTCACCGGGATGCGGTCCACCCACGGCGTCGCGCCGCGCGCCTCGGCGAACCGGACGAGGTGCTCCGCGATCGGGGCGGCGTCGGGCAGCGCGTGCACCTGCGCCGCCGGCGTCGGCTCGTCGACGAACAGCGCGCGCCGCGGCCACGATCCGGGGTACCGGGCGACGGTGGCCTCGACCATGGTGCCGACCACCTTCGCGACGCCGAGGGCGCCCCCGACGTTGGCGAAGTCGAGCACCACGACCACCTCGCCCGTGGTCTCGCCCCGCAGCCAGGTGCGCTGCACCTGCAGGCGACCCTCCTCGGTGCGGTGCACCCCGAGCACCTGCCACCGATCGGTGACCGCGTCGCCCGCCCGGATCTCGTCGGTGCTGTACGGCCAGCCCACGTAGGCGCGCACGCTGCCGACATCGTCGGGGGCGAGCTCGTCGAGCCGCATCCACGCTTGCGTGGTCATCCACCAGCGACCGATCTCGCCGAGCAGCACCGCGGCCCAGTCCGGGTCCGCGGCGACGGTCGAGGCCATCGAGCGGACGCGCTCGGCCAGCGCCGGCAGCTGCGCGTCGACGAGCCGCGCCGCGGCGTCGTCCCAGAAGCGGTACGGCTCACGCCGTGCACCGGCGATGCCGTTGCGCACCAGGTCACCCAGCCAGAGCCCGAAGTCGGCCATGCCGGCGCGCATGGTGGCGCGGCGCTCCTCGAGGCGCGCCGCCCGGGCGACGGGGTCGACCGGCTTCGCGTCAGCGCCCGCCGCACCGGAGCGGCGGGACTGCGTGCGCTCCTGGCGCCCCCGCGCCCAGTCGTCGGCGAAGTCGGCCGGCGCTTCGGCGTCGGCGACCGACCCGTCGCCTCCGACCCACAGGAACAGCAGGGCCAGGCCGTGCTTGCAGGGGAACTTGCGGCTCGGGCACGAGCACTTGAACGCCGGGCCCGTCAGGTCGACGCTCACCTGGTACGGCGTGCTGCCGCTGCCCTGGCACTTGCCCCACACCAGGGCGTCGGTGCTGCCGGTGTCGAACCACGGCCCGGGCTTGGCGAGCTTGCGCGCCGCGGCCACCGAGGCCGAGTCGGGCGCCAGCTGCGCCACCTGTTGTTCGGTCCACCGTGCCATCGCCGCCCAATCATCGCCCGCGGACGGCGCCGCGCGCGGCGCCGTCAGCTCGAACCGGTCACGTCACCGCTCATCCGTCGGTGCGTCGTCGCCAACACCTCACCGACCACCCGGTTGGGCGGCGACACGAACAGCGGCCCCAGGTGCTCCTGCACCCACGGCGAGCCCACCTCCTCGGACAGCCGACCAAGGGCCTCCAGGTCTTCCCCAACGATGATCATGACGAGGTGCCGTTCGTCGACCTGCACGAGGTGGACGTCGAGGATCCCGGGGATGGCGGCCGCTTCCACGAGGGCTCGCTCCTGCAGGTCCGCCACGACGTCGGAGGTCGGCGGCCGAGCGACGGACAGGTGGTTGACGACGGCGTGCACGATGGTCCTCCTCGTTGATCGTAGAGGTCATTCGGGACGAGCGGGTGCGGCGGATCACCGCCTCCGCAGGAGCCGGGTGCCGAAGGGGTGGATGCCAGGGCGGCGATGCGCCCGCCCGGCAAGGACGCAGGGTCCGCCACTCCTCGTTGCCGGAACGGCGATGTCGAGGACGCCGCGTGGCGGGATGCGTCGCCGTCCTGGCGCCGCCACGTTTGGCACCAGCCTCATAGGCTGCACGGCGAACGGCGCCACCGCTTCGGGGCGCACCGACCAGGGGGAAACGCACATGGCATGGGACTTCTCGACCGAACCCGAGTTCCAGGAGAAGCTCGACTGGATCGAGCGGTTCTGCCGGGAGGAGGTCGAGCCGCTCGAGTTCGTCTTCCCGTACGCGCTGCGCTCGCCCAACCCGAAGGTCAAGGCCCTCGCCCGCGGGCTGCAGGACCAGGTGAAGGCGCAGGGCCTCTGGGCGCTCTTCCTCGACGAGGACCTCGGCGGCCCCGGCTACGGGCAGCTGAAGCTCGGGCTGGTGAACGAGATCCTCGGGCGCTACCCGTCGGCGCCGCAGATGTTCGGCGCCGCCGCGCCCGACACCGGCAACATGGAGATGCTCGCGGCGTACGGCACCGAGGAGCAGAAGGAGCGCTGGCTGAAGCCGCTCATCAACCAGGACATGTTCTCGGCGTACTCGATGACCGAGCCGCAGGGCGGGTCCGACCCGAACCTCTTCAAGACCCACGCGGTGCGCGACGGCGAGGAGTGGGTCATCAACGGGGAGAAGTGGTTCACCAGCGCCGGCCGCGTCGCCGACCTCCTCTTCGTCATGTGCACGAACGGCATGTTCGTCGTGCCTCGCAAGACACCCGGCGTCGAGATCCAGCCCGAGCCGCGCAACCACAACCACATCATCTACAACGACGTGCGCGTGCCCCTCGACCACCTGCTCGGCCCGGAGGACGGCGCGAAGGTGCTCGCCCAGCGGCGTCTCGGCGGCGGTCGGATCCACCACGCCATGCGCACGATCGCCCAGTGCAAGCTGGCCTTCGACATGATGTGCGAGCGCGCGCTGAGCCGCGAGTCGCACGGCAAGATCATCGCCGAGCACCAGATGGTGCAGGAGAAGATCGCCGACTCGTACGCGCAGATCCGCATGCTGCGCCTGTTCGTGCTCGAGACGGCGTGGAAGATCGACAACACGAGCACGCAGGAGACGCGCACCGACATCGCGGCGGTGAAGTACACGATGGCGAAGGTGCTGCGCGACGTGTCGTTCAACGCGCTGCACATCCTCGGCTCGCTCGGCACGACCAACCTCACGCCGCTGCAGGCCATGTACGCCGCGGCGCCCACGATGGGCATCGCGGACGGCGTCGACGAGGTGCACAAGGCCACGGTCGCCCGCAACGTGCTCAAGAGCTACCGCCCCCACGAGGGCTACTGGCCGACCGAGTACTTCCCGGCCAAGCGCGCCGCGGCCCGCGAGAAGTTCGAGCCCCTCTTCCAGGAGGACCCGGAGATGCGCGAGATCGCCGACGGCTACGCCAAGTACTTCGCAGGCCGCGGCTGACGCCGTTCCGCCCGCCGCCGCCGGAGGCGTCTGCGCGTTCTCCGGAGATCTCGTGTTGCTCTGCCACCGAAGATCTCCGGAGAACGAGCACCGCGCGCGACGCGCGGCCTGCGGCACGCGGCGGCGGAGCCCCTGCCGAGCGAGCGGCGGCGCGCTCAGCGCCGCGCGGCCACGAGGCGCGACAGCACCTCGAGGTCGAAGCCCGAACCGGCCTCGGTTGCCTGCCCGGCGGCGGCGCCCTGGCGGGTGACGACGGCATCCAGGCTGGGGCACACGTAGATCTTCTGGTCCAGGGCGCCGAGCGCCGCGACCGTGTCCGACGGGATCGGCGGCTGGTCGTTCACCAGCCACCACAGGAACCCGTAGTGGTTGTTCATCTTCTGCGACGGGACGAGCGCCTGCGCGAACCACGTCTCGGGCACGACCACCCGGTCGCCCCAACGGCCCTTGCGCTGCACGAGCAGCCCGACCCGCGCCATGTCGCGCGCCGTCATGGCGAGCGCCCACAGGCGTGCACCCGTCGCATCGAGCGCGAACGGACCGTTGCCCTCGCGTGGCAGCCACGCGCTCAGGTCGGACACGCCGATCGGATCGAACAACCACTCGCGGGTGATGGGCTGGATCTCACCGGACGCCGCCTTCTCGATGACCGTGCGCAGCTTCTGGTAGGCGGTCGTGTTGTACTGCCACTTCGTGCCGGGCGGCGCGACGAGCTTCAACGTCTGCTGATCGAGGCCGCTCGTCATCGACAGCAGCTGGCGGATCGTGATCGCCGCCTCCTCTTCGGGGGTCGCGTTGGTCCACCCGGGTGGCAGGTACTTCGATGCCGGGTCGTCGATCGAGAGGAGCTGACGGTCGACCGCGCAGCCGATCAGCGTCGACACGATGCTCTTCTGGCAGGACGCGATGTCCTGCGTCGACGTCGGCGACCCGCCGTTCCAGTACTGCTCCTCGAGGATGCGGCCGCCGGCCAGCACGATGAACGTGGTGCTCTTGTGGTCGCCGACGAAGGTGGCGAGCTCGCCGATCGCCGGCGCGCTCCACCCGGTGGCGGACGCATCCGCGCGCTCCCACGCGTCGCCCGCGGCGGGGACGTAGGTCGTCGGCGGCGGGGTCGTCCCGCCGGTCGCGGGCGGCGCCGCGCTCGTCGGCGTGACCACGCTCGAACCCGCGGTGGGGGTCGCCGGCGAGGACGCGCACGCTCCCGCCACCGCGACGACCGCCGCCGCGCCCGCGCCGCGCAGCACCTCGCGCCTGGTCATCCGCGACGGCGCCGCCTCGACGGGCCCGCCTCGCTCTGCCCCTGACGCCATGCGAGCAGTGTCGCACGCGGGCATCGGTGCGGCGACGCCGGCCGCGCGCAGGGGGCCGTGCGTCGCCGCGGCGATCCACAGCGCCAACGACGCGGCCGTGCTCGCCACCGGCCCCGCGGCGCCCTGCTCGGGTTCGCCACGCCCGTCGCCGTCGTCGCCCTCTACGTGCTGCTCAAGCACAGCGCCCGTCAGCTGGTGCCGCCGGACAACGTCGCCGCCGTCGCGCCCGGCTGGCGCCCGGTCGTCGGCGCGCACCTGCGGCGAGTGGCGACGCCGGGCTGACGTCTCGGGCGTTCGGGCCTCGCGGCGGTCGAGCGCCGTCGCCCCCGAGCTCTTCGCTCGGGTCAGCCGACGCCACCGCAGGGGCGCCCTCGACCCTCGGACCCCACCCGTCGACGGAGCCGCCGCGATCCGCGATTGACTCTCGGTGTGGAGTTCGTCGACGAGAGCGTGGCGTTCGAGCGCATCGAGCTCGACGAGGGGTCGTGGGTGGACGTCGCCCGCGGGTGGATCCCCGACGCCGGCCCCGTGTACGAGCACCTGCACGAGCACGTCGCGTGGCAGACGAGCCAGCTGTTCCGCTACGACCACTACGTCGAGGAGCGTCGCCTCGGCGCCGGCTGGTCGCGCGGCAGCGGCGTGCCGCTCCCCCATCCCGCGCTCGCGGAAGCGACCCGGGCGCTGCAGACGCGGTACAAGGCGATGTTCCCGGGCTTCGGGATGATCCTGTACCGCGATGGCAACGACGGGCAGGCCTTCCACCGCGACACCGACATGCGCTGGCTCGACAACACGATCATCGGGATCCTCTCGTTCGGGGCGCAGCGCCCGTGGCTGCTGCGGCCGCGCGCCGCGAAGGTGAAGCTCGACGACGCCCCTGGCAAGGGCGCCACCCACGACCTGGCGCCCGGACCGGGTGACCTCTTGGTGATGGGCGGGCGCGCGCAGGCGGACTGGGAGCACTCCGTCCCCTACCTCCCGGGCCGCCCGATGGAGCCGCGCATCTCGATCCAGTGGCGCTACGCGCGTCGGGAAGGGCGGCCCTTCCAGGGCGCGTCGTACCGCGCCCCGCTCAACTACAGCCGCTCGCCGCGGCGCTGACGCGACGACGGGCCCCGCAGTTCTGTTGCCGCTGACCACCGGAGGCCGACGGTGGGAGGCGAGAGACGTCTGGATCAGCCGCGGAACAGGCCGACGACGGCGAGCACGAAGCCGACGATCACGCCGAGGTAGCCGAGCAGCACCAGCGCGGTGGCCCAGCCCGGCACGGCGCCGTCGTCCTCGGCCTGCTCCCGCGTCTTCGCGTTGAGGGATCCGTACTCGGCGATCACCCGTCGCTTGGCCACCGCGCTACCCAGCCCGATCATCGCCAGGCCCAGCACCATGATCCCCAGGCCGCGCAGCGTCACCGTCGGGACTCGGCGACCGCGACGTGCAACGACGCCTCGATGACACGGGCCGACACCTGCGCCACCTCGTCGGGCGTGCGGTCGAAGTCGCCGGCGAGCGATTGCGTCGTGAAGCCCGACAGGTGCACCGCCACCGTGTCGGCGAGCCACTCGGGGGCCCGGCCCCGGCCCCCGCCCGACTTCCACAACGTCGCCGTGACGCCTTGCGCGAAGCGCTTGCGGGCGTCGCGGCGCTCCGCGGCGACGGCTGCGAGCTCGCCGGTCAGCTCGGGTTCGAGCGCGGAGAGCTCCCAGTAGATGCGGCCGTTGCGGGCGTTCTTGCGGTGCATCACGAGCAGCAGGTCGAGGAGCCACGACCCGAGGTCGCCCTCGGGGACCGGGGGGACCTGCTCGCCGTAGCTGCGCAGGCCCTCGCGGATCCCCGCGGCCAGCAGGCGGTCACGTGTGGCGAAGTGCCGGAACACGGTGCGGCGACTGACCCCGGCTTCCAGCGCGACGTCGTCGACGGTCGTGTCGAGGCCCCGCTTCGAGAGGCAGACCTGCGCGGCGTGCACGATGCGCGACTGCGCCAGGTCGCGCATCGCGTCGGCGAGCGACTCCGACTCCGGCTCCACCCCCGACGCGACCGCCGACCCGGACCCCGACCCCGGATCCGGCTCCACCTCGTGCTCGACGTCCACCGCGGCTGCGTCCCTCACCATGGGTGACACTGTACCAGATCCCCTTGACACTCATGAGTGCCACGCTCTAGGTTGGCACCGTACCCGGGGGAACCAGAAGGGGGTCGCATGGCCGACCACGACGTCATCATCCGCAACGGCTCCGTCATCGACGGCACCGGCGCACCCGCCCGCATCGCCGATGTCGCGATCACCGGCGGGGTCATCACCCACGTCGGCACGGTCGAGGGCCACGCCACCCGCGAGATCGACGCCACGGGCCTGACGGTCACACCGGGCTTCGTCGACATCCACACCCACTACGACGGGCAGGCCACGTGGGACGACCGGCTCGTCCCCTCGACCTGGCACGGCGTCACCACCGTCGTCACCGGCAACTGCGGCGTGGGCTTCGCCCCGGTCAAGACCGAGGACCACGACCGCCTGATCGAGCTGATGGAAGGCGTGGAGGACATCCCCGGCGTCGCCCTGCACGAGGGCCTGCCGTGGAACTGGCACTCGTTCCCCGAGTTCCTCGACTCGTTGGACACCCGCACGTTCGACGCCGACCTCGCCGTGCAGCTGCCCCACGCCGCGCTGCGCCTGCACGTGATGGGCGAGCGCGGCGCCAACCGCGAGCCGGCCACCGCCGACGACATCGACCGCATGGCCACCCTCGCCGCCGAGGCGATCTCGGCCGGCGCCCTGGGCTTCAGCACCTCGCGCACGCTGAACCACCGCAGCAGCAAGGGCGAGCCGACGCCGACGCTCACGGCCGAAGTCGACGAGCTCGTCGGCATCGCGAAGGCCATCGGCGACACCGGGCAGGGCGTGCTGCAGCTCGTCTCCGACTTCACCGACGTCGACGCCGAGTTCGCACTGTGCCGCCAGATGGCCGCCGAGTCCGGCCGCCCGCTCTCGTTCTCGCTGCTGCAGGCGCGGGCCGACGACTGGAAGCGCCAGCTTGAGCTGCTCACCGAGGCCAACGCCGACGGCATCGTGATCCGCGGCCAGGTCGCCCCGCGCCCCGTCGGCCTGCTGCTCGGCTTGCAGTGCACGCTCAACCCGTTCCTCGGCAACGCCGCCTACCGCGAGATCGCCGACCGGCCGTTGGCCGAGCGCGTCGAGATCATGCGCGACCCGGCGTTCAAGGCCGAGGTCCTCGACGCGACGGGCGTCGCGCGCGGGCGGCTGGGCCGCCTCGAAAACATGGCGGTGGTGTACGAGCTCGGCACGCCGCCGAACTACGAGCCCGACCCCGCCGACAGCATCGAGCAACAGGCCCGGCGCGCCGGTCGCGAGCCGCTCGACCTCGCCTACGACCTCTTGCTCGAAGACGACGGTCGGGCGTTCCTCTACCTGCCGGTCCTCAACTACGGCGACGGCAACCTCGACGCCGCCCGCGAGATGCTCGTGCACCCCGACACGGTCGTCGGCCTCTCCGACGGCGGCGCCCACGTCGGCACGATCTGCGACGCCAGCTTCCCGACGACCGTGCTGACGCACTGGGGCCGCGACCGCGCCGAGGGCCGCATCGAGCTGCCCTTCCTCATCCACCGCCAGACCCAGGCCACGGCGCAGACGGTCGGCCTGCTCGACCGCGGCGTCATCGCTCCGGGCTACCGCGGCGACGTGAACGTCATCGACCTTGAGGCCCTCGAGAACCGGGCCCCCGAGATGCGCTACGACCTGCCCGCGGGGGGCAAGCGGCTGGTGCAGGGCGCCGACGGCTACGTGGCGACGCTCGTCGCCGGCACCGTCACCTACGAGAACGGCGAGCCCACCGGGCCGCTGCCCGGTCGCCTCATCCGCGGCCCCCGACCTGCGCCGGCGACGCCGGCGGGAGGAGCGTCATGACCACCACCGACCCCAGCACCGCCGCGGCGGACGACACCACCGCGTCCGGCATCGACCCCGCGTCGCTCACCGTGCTCGAGACCCAGTGCGAGTGGACCTCCGCCACCCTCGGCGACGGCTACGTCTTCGAGCTGACCGACGCGCACCGCGCCGAGCTCGACGCCGCGCTCGTCCACGCCGAAGCGGCGGTCGACGACGTGCTCGACATCACGGCCGAGCACTTCCCCCTGCCGACCCTCGGACCCGAGCTCGCCCGCATCACCGACGACCTCATCAACGGGCGGGGCGTGGCCCTCATCCGCGGCGTCGAGGTCGAGCGCTACGGCAAGGAGCGCGCCTCGTCGATCTACTGGGGCGTCGGCGCGCACCTGGGCCAGCCGTGGCCGCAGAACGTCAAGGGGCACCTGCTCGGCGACGTGACCGATCAGGGCAAGGCCATCAACGACCCCACGTCGCGCGGCAACGAGATCGGGGGCTACGCGTTCCCCTTCCACTCCGACGGCTCCGATCTCGTCGGGCTCTTCTGCCTCGATGCCGGCGCCAGCGGCGGAGCCAGCGTCGTGGCGAACGCGCTCATGATCCACAACGAGCTCGTGCGCAGCCGCCCCGAGCTGGCGGCGGCGCTGTACGACTCGTTCCCCTACGACGCGCGCGGCGAGCAGAGCCCCGACAGCAAGGGCTGGTACACGATGCCGGTGTTCACCCGTCGCGCCGGCCGCCTCTTCGTGCGTTACATCCGCCCCTACATCCAGGCGGCCGCGCGCCACGCCGACGCCCCCGAGGTGTCGGCGCAGGCCACCGAGGCCATGGACCTGCTCGACGCGATGTGCGCCGACCCGCAGTACCACGTGTCGATGCAGATGCAGCCGGGCGACATGCAGTTCGTGAACAACTACCACGTGCTCCACGCCCGCACCGCGTACACCGACGACCGCGACGCCGGGAAGGTCCGTCACCTCAAGCGGCTCTGGCTCGAGACGGGCCTGCTGACCGACGACGAGAAGCCCGAGCGCTACCGCCTCGGTCGCATGGACAGCTACTGGGCGCGCAACGGCAAGACCAAGAGCGAGCTCGTGGTCTGACCCGCCGCGGCAGAGAACTAGAACGCGTTTCAATTCTGCGATAGAACGGGAGCCGTGCTGCTCCAAGGGAAGACCGTCATCGTCACCGGCGTCGGAGGGGGCCTCGGCCGGGAGTGCGTCGAAGCCGCGCTCCGCGAGGGTGCCAACGTCGTCATCGCCGCCCGCACGCAGGAGACGCTCGAGGCCACCGCGTCCGAGCTCGACCCGGGCGGTGAGCGGATCGCCTTCAAGGCGACCGACATCAACGACCCCGAGGCCTGCGCCGCGCTGGTCGACCTCGCGAAGGAGCGCTTCGGCTCGGTCGACGCACTCATCCAGGTCGCCGCGTTCGAGTACGTGTTCGGTGGCCTGCAGGACACGAAGCTCGACGACTGGCGCACGGCGTTCGAGACGAACGTGATCGGCGCCATGACCCTGTTGCGGCCCGTCGCCCTCGCGATGAAGGACGCCGGCGGCGGCGCCATCGTGCTCATCGGCTCGCAGTCGATGTTCAAGCCGTCGTTGCCCCAGGCCGGCTACGCCGCCTCGAAGGGCGCGCTGCTGACGACGATGTACTACTTGGCCGACGAGCTCGGCGCGGACAACATCCGCTGCAACATGGTCGTGCCCTCGTGGATGTGGGGCCCACCCGTGCAGATGTACGTGGAGGGCACCGCCAAGCACAAGGGCATCCCCGTCGAGGAGGCGCTGCACGACATCGTCGGCGACTTCCCCCTCGCGCGGATGACCGAAGACGGCGAGGTCGCCGACGTCGCGATGTTCTTCGCCTCCGACCACGCCAAGGCCGTGACCGGGCAGCACCTCATGGTCAACAGCGGGGAGATGATGCGCTGATGGCCAAGCGAGTCGTGGTGTGGGGGACGGGCTTCGTGGGGAAGCTCGTGATCCCGGAGATCCTGCCCCACCCCGAGTTCGAGCTCGTGGGCGTCGGCGTCAACAACCCCGAGAAGGTCGGTCAGGACGTCGGCACGTTGTGCGGCATCGACCCGATCGGCCTGGCGGCGACGGACGACCTCGAGGCGCTCGTCGCCCTCGAGCCGGATGCGCTCGTGCACTACGGGCCCACCGCCGCCCACCCCCAGGACAACATCCGCGACATGGGGGCGTTCCTGCGAGCCGGCATCGACGTGTGCTCCACGGCGATGACCCCGTGGGTGTGGCCGGCGATGAGCCTCAACCCGCCGAACTGGATCGCCCCGATCACCGAGGCGTGCGAGGTCGGCGGCGCGTCGTGCTTCACGACGGGCATCGATCCCGGGTTCGGCAACGACCTCTTCCCGATGACCCTGATGGGCCTGTGCTCCGAGGTGCGCCTGGTGCGCGCGCTCGAGATCCTCGACTACATCAACTACGAGGGCGACTACGAGAACGAGATGGGCATCGGCCGCTCGCCGGACTTCAAGCCGCTGCTCGAGCACCCCGACATCCTCATCATGGCGTGGGGCGCGACGGTGCCGATGATGGCGCACGCCGTGGGCATCGAGCTCGACGAGATCACGACGACGTGGGACAAGTGGGTCACGGACGAGCCCATCAAGACGGCGAAGGGCGTCATCGCACCCGGCGAGGTCGCGGCGATCAACTTCACGATCAACGGCATCTACAACGGCGAGACCCGCATCCAGCTCGAGCACGTCAACCGCGTCGGCACGGACGCCGCGCCCGACTGGCCCCGCGGCAACCAGGACGACGTGTACCGCGTCGAGATCGAGGGCACCCCCTCCATCACGCAGGAGACGGCGTTCCGCTTCACCGACGGCAGCGGCCGCGACGCCTCGACCGCCGGCTGCCTGGCGACGGGCCTGCGGGCGTTGAACGCCGTGCCTGCGGTCAACGACTTGCCACCGGGGTGGGTGACCGCCCTCGACCTCCCGCTCATCCCCGGCAAGGGCACCATCCGCTGACGATCCCACGCTGCGCGCTTCTCGGGTCGCTCACCCCCGAAGACCGGGGGTAGCAGACCCGAGAGCTGCCGCTCCTGGATCCCCGGTGCCGCGGTTCAGGGCCGCAGGTGGTCGACGATGCGGGCCTGGATGTCGTCGCTGGTGGGGTCGGTCCACGTGGCGATGTGGGTGCCGCCCTCGACGCGGATGATGTCGCTCGTCGGCAGCGTGTCGTGCGCGTGCTCGCTGTGCTCGGGCGGCACGTCGGTGTCGACCGTGCCGTGCACGAGCAGGACCGGCGCCGAGATCGAGGACAGGCCCAGGTCACCGATCTTCGGGAACTCGGCGCGATCGTTCTTGAAGCCGGCGGTGCGGTCCCCCGAGATCGTGGCGGTGAGACCCAGCACGAAGTCGCGCTTGGCGGGCTCGTTCCAGATGTGGTCGATGAGCTCCTTCGCCTGCGCCTTGGTCAGGTCGCCCTCCTCCGTGACGGTCGACTTCACGAGGGACTTCGGCGAGTGCCGGACCATCTCCTTCATCAGCCACCCGCCGACGCGCCCGGTGAGCAGGCTCTCCTCGAGGGAGTGCTCGAACGTGTACGCCTTGCTGACCGCGGCCAGGGCGGCGATGGAGCGGACGCGCTCAGGGTGCGTCGCCGCGAGGCGATAGCTCGAGGGGCCGCCGCCGGACCAGCACAGGATCCCGAAGCGGTCGATGCCGAGCGAGTCGAGCAGCGCGAGCTCGAGCGCGGCCTCGGCGTCGGGGGTGCCGTTGGTGTCGGTGAGCGGCGTCGTGCGGTACCCGGGCCGGGACGGCGCGATGACGCGGAACCCGGCATCGACCAGGAAGGCGCTCATCAACGCGCCCTGGTCGCTGCCGCCGGGCGTGCCGTGGACGAAGAGGATCGGATCGCCGGCACCGCGGTCGATGTACTCGACCTCGCCTGCGTCGGTGCTCGCCGTCACGACCGGTGATGCCTCTGCCGCCATGTGGTCCCCCTTGAGGATGCCGCCCGGTGGTCGTACAGTGTGACCACTGGTCACACTTTGGCGGATCCGGGCGGCACCCGCAAGAGGTCGTTTTCGCACGGATGCGCCGACGAACGCGGGGAGCGGCACGCGTTGGCGGAGGCGAAGCAAGGCCCGACGAAGGCAGAACCCCGGCACACCGGGCGGACGGGCTCCGGGCCGAAGCGCGCCGTGCAGGGCCGCGCGGCGCCGAAGAGCGACGGGCCCAAGAGCGACGGACCGACGGGCAACGGACGAACGGGCAGCGGGCGAACCGCCGACGGGCGAACGGGCAACGGGCGAACCGGCGACGGGCGGAAGAGCGACGGCCCCGCTCGACGCACCGCCGCACCCGCGCGCCGCAACCGGTCCACCGAGGCCGTCCGCGCGCAGATCCTCGAAGCCGCGGCGCACCTCTTCGCCCAGCAGGCCCCGCAGACCGTGACGCTCCGCCAGATCGCTGCGCGGGCCGACGTCCAGCACTCGCTGATCATCCGCCACTTCGGGTCGAAGGCCGGGCTCGTGCGTGCCGTCGTCGACCAGACCGCCGGGGCCTACGCCCAGAGCGTCCTGCGCGGCGACGACGCCGCGGACGGCTTCGTGCAGGCGATGCGCCACCTGCTCGCCAACCCGGTCGCCGCGGCGGCGTTCGCCAACGCCCAGCTGTCGGCCGAGCGGCCCCGTGCGGTGCAGCGCTCCTACCCGGGCGCCACGCTGCACCGCCAGCTGCTCGCCGATGCCGCCGGTCCGCGGAGCCGCGACCCGCGCGTCGTCGCGGCGGTGGGGCTGACGCTCGCCGCGGGCTGGGCCATGCTCGAGGGATGGGCTCGCGTCGCGTTCGACCTGGAAGCGATGCCCGTCGACGAGCTCCGCAACGAGGTCGCCGCGATGCTGCGTGACCTCATCGAGCGCGGGGCCGACCTCGGCGCCGCGACGCCGAGTGCCGCACGGGGGCGATGACGGTGCCGGCCTACGACTTCACCGAGAAGGGCACCGAGTTCCTCGAGACGTTCGTGGATCCGGGCCCGCCGTACGACCCGGCCGACGGCCCGTCGGACCGCTTCTTCCGGGACGTCACCGAGCACAGCTCGGCGTTCACGATCGCGTTCCAGCACGACGGCACCATCACGTACGCGTCGAGCGCCATCGAGTTCCTCCTGGGCTACACCCCCGACGAGCTCCTGGGGACGAACGCCCTCTCGCTGATCCACCCCGACGACCTCGAGAACGCCGCGGAGACCGTGTACCACGCCGCCGAGGTCGAGGGCTGGCGCCCGCCGCGCCCGTTCCGGCTGATGCGCAAGGACGGTTCGCACGCCACGTACGAGGTGGAGGGGTTGTCGCTGTTCCACGTCGACGACGTGCGCTCGATCGTGTGCATCGCTCGGTACGCGGAGTCGTCCGGGCGCGTCGATGCGATCGTCGGGCTGCTCGCCGCCAACGCCCCGCTCGCCGACATCCTCGATCAGGCCGTCCACCTGATGGCGCAGCCGGGGTGGCACTTCGGCGTCGCGATCCAGTACGACGACGGACCGGACCACCTGTCGGTCGCGCACACCGGTCTCCCGGGCGCCTTGCTCGCCTTCGACCGCGATGACGGCACGACGCCGTGGGGGCGCGCGTGTGCCACCGGTGCACCGGTCTACGACCTCGGCCTCGAGACGCTCTCGCCGGAGCTCGCCGCGGTGGCCCGGGCCGGCGGGTTCCGGACGGTGTGGGCGATCCCGGTGCCCGACGCCGGGCGCGCGGACACGTGCATCGTCGTGTGGAACTACGAGATGCACGAACCCGAGCTCGGCCAGGCGCTGCTCTTGCAGAAGCTGCAACAGCTCGTCGAGCTCGCGCTCGCCGGCCGGGCCCGCGCGGTGCAGCTGGAGAAGGAGGCGGCCACCGACCCGCTCAGCGGGCTGGCCAACCGACGCTCCTTCGAAGCGGCGCTCGCCGCCAACCAGGCGACCGACGTCGCCGTGCTGTTCATCGACCTCGACGGCTTCAAGGGCGTCAACGACGCGTTCGGCCACGCCGCGGGCGACGAGGTCATCCGAAAGGTCAGCACGCGCATCCTCGCCGCCATCCGCCACGGCGACGTCGCCGCGCGCTTCGGCGGCGACGAGTTCGCGATCCTGTGCCGCGACGTGCGTCGCGAGGGCGACGTGTGCCGCCTCGCCGAGCGCCTCCTCGAGACCGTCGCCGCCCCGATCGAGCTGCGCGAGGGCCGCGCCGACTTCGGGCTCAGCATCGGCGTCGCGCTCGCGGCGCCGGGTGCGCCCCCGCAGCTCGAGCAGCTCCTCGACGTGGCGGACAAGCAGCTCTACGCCGCCAAGCACGGGGGCAAGGGCCAGTACCGCATCGCCCGCGTCGAGCCCGTGACCCCCTGACCTGTCCCCTCAGCGCGGGGCGTGCGCGTCGGCGGCGAGGATCGCGTCGAGGCGGGCGTAGCCCTCGTTGACGCCGGTCTCCATGCCGCTGGCGAGCCACATGTCGCGGGCCGCGAACGAGTCGACGAGCGACGTGGCGACGAGGCGGGTGCGGCCGTCGCCGAGGTCTTCGAACACGACGCGCTCGAGGGCGACGCCGTCGGGCTGCTCTTCGAAGGTGAAGGTCTGGACGATCTCCTCGCCCGGCCGCACGTGGTGGAAGCACCCCCGGAAGGCGAAGTCCGATCCGTCCCGGCTCATGATGTAGCGGAACGAACCGCCGTCACGGCAGTCCCAGGTGTCGAGCTGCATGTCCATGCCGTCGGGCCCCGTCCACTGGACGACGAGCTCGGGGTCGACGTGGGCGCGGAACACCTTCGCCGGCGGGGCGTCGAACTCGCGGACGATGCGGATCAGCGGGACGTCGGGATCGGCCGTGATCTGTGCCTGGTTCTCGGTCTCGTGCTTGGTGATGGTCATGACGGTGCTCCATTCGGGCGGGGCGGCCGGGTCGACCGCTTCGGGGTACGGGTGGTCGTGCGGGTGGGGTTGGCTTTAGCTGGCATCGGTTCGATGTCGTCGGGAAGGTCGCGCAGCACGCCGTCGAGGCGGCGGTAGCGCTGCTCGGCTTCGCGCTGGTAGCGCTCGATCCACTTGGTCATCAGGTCGAACACCTCCGCTTCGAGGTGGACCGGGCGGCGCTCGGCGTCGCCCGGCCGGGACACGAGCCCGGCTTCCTCGAGCACGCGCACGTGCTTGGAGACCGCCTGGACCGAGACGTCGTACGGCTTGGCCAGCTGGTTGACGGTGGCGTCGCCGACCGCGAGTCGCGCCACGATGTCGCGGCGGATGGGATCGCCCAGCGCAGAGAACACACGGGACAACGGGTCGGCGGCGGCCATGGGGCTCCTTCCAAACGTCAACCACTTGGTTGACGATCACCGTACGGCACGGCGACGGTTTCGTCAACCAAAAGGTTTACAAATGGCCCGTCGGCGAATCTGGGGGCAGTTGCCCTCGAAGACCGAGGATGACTGCCTCCAGATCTCGGACTCGGGCGCGGTGGCGGGGCCGCCGCCCCAGGGAGCGTCAGCGCGCGTTCGGGGACTCGAGGACGCCGAGCTCGAAGCGCGGCAGGAGCTGCTCGGCGACGCGGTCGGCCTCGTCGTCCAACGGGTAGCCCGAGAGGATGAACGAGTCGATGCCCAGGTCTGCGTAGGCGCGCAGCTTCGCCTCGACCTGGTCGACGCTGCCCGTGATCGCCGCACCGACGCCGCTGCGCGCGACGCCGATGCCCGTCCAGAGCGCCTCTTCCACGAACCCGTCTTCCCCCGCCGCCGCTCGCTGGGCGTCCTGGCGGCGGACACCCTCGGACTGGTGATCGTGCGAGGACTCCTTGAGGCGGCGGCCGATGTCCGGGTCGAGCTCGCGGACGAGCTCTGCGGCTGCGCGCCGCGCCTCGTCCTCGGTCTCGCGCACGATGACGTGCGTGCGCAGGCCGAAGTGCAGCGTGCGGCCGTGGTGCTCGGCGCGGTGACGCACGTCGGCGACGAGGTCGGCGATCGACGCCACCGGTTCGATCCACATCAGGTAGCAGTCGGCGTGCTCGGCGGCGACGTCACGGGCGAGCTCGGAGGCACCGCCGAAGTACATGAGCGGGGGCTGGCGCGTGCGCGTCGCCTCGGTCGTGACGTCGTAGCTCCAGTGCCGGCCCTCGTGCTCGACGCGCTCCTCGCTCCACAGCCGCCGCAGCAGCGACATCGCCTCGGCGGTGCGGCCGTAGCGCACCTCGGACGAGAGCTTCTCGCCGACGCAGTCGCTCGAGATGATGTTGATCGTCAGCCGGCCGCCCATGATCTGCTGCAAGCCCTTGGCGGCGCGGGCGAACATCGCCGGGTCGAACTCGCCGACGCGCACGGCCGGCAACAGGCGCGTGGACTCGGTCTGGGGGCCGAGCGCCGCCGCCAACGTCCACGGATCCACGCCCGGTACGAAGCTCGACGGGATCAGCACGTTGCGGAAGCCGAGGGCGTCCGCCTTGCGGATCACGCGCTCGTTGTACGCGAACGTCGCCCGCCTCGACGGATCGTCGACCCCCAACTTCGCGGTGTCTCCCCAGCACGACGGCGCGAACCACGACATCTCGATCGGCATGCGGTGAGTCTCTCATCTCACCGGTGACCGCTCGGACCCCGGAAGCTGCCGACCGCCAGAGCCGACCCGTCAGCCCGGGACCTTCGGGTTGCGCCGCACGATCTCCTCGTTGAGCGCGCCCGCGAAGCCGGACCACGCGAGGTACGGCGTCATCGTCGCCGCGGCGACGCCGTCCACTCGGGAGGCGACCGCCGTGTAGGCCGCCGTCGTCGAGAGCTGCGCCGCCAGCACCGCGAGCGCGGCGCGCGGACGGCGGGCGCCGAAGAAGGTCGGCGTCCACGCGGCGTTCGCCACGAGCTGCGCGCCCCAGAGGGCGAGCGCCGGCTTGCGCTGCGGGTGGTCGGGGGCGGCCCAGACCCGGTACCCCGAGTAGGCGATCGTGCCGTACAACGCGGTCCACACGGGAGCGAAGACCGCCGGTGGCGGCTGGAAGGGCGCCTTGTCGAGACGGCGGTACCAGCGGCCGGTGCCGCCGTCGGGACCGAAGCGCGATCCCAGCACCGCGGCGGCCACCACGGGCGCGGCGAAGCCGGCGGCCGCGAGCAGGCGGTGGGCCCGCGGTCGGAGCGGCGCGGGCGCCGAGGCCGCGGCGGGCGCGACGTCGTCGCGGCGACGGGCGTACCCGCCGGCAGGGACGTCGGCCGCGATCGGGGGCGGCGCAGAGAGCGGTTCATCGGGCTGCGTCACAGAGGCCATGCCTGCCGTCTACCCCGTCGGGCACCGCGCCAGCCCGCACACCGCACGCAGGTCCGCACCGGCCCCAGCGCCACCTGGCCGCACGTGCCAGCGGCGAGAAGGAGGCGTGCGCATCCTCGTCGCGGCGGGTGGCCCGCACACACGGGTGATCGAAGGCGCCGGACCATCGCCACCAGCCCCGCCGGCGCCGACCAGCGCGCGTGGCCCCCGCCGTCGCCGGCGTCGTCCCCGCCCCCGCTGTCCCGCCGGCGCCGGTCAGCGCGCGTCGCCGTCCCCGCGTCCGTCCCCGCCATCCCCGCCCCCGCTGTCCCGCCGGCGCCGGTCAGCGCGCGCCGCCGTCCCCGCCGCCGTCCCCGTCCCCGCCAGCACCGTCGCCGCCGAGCGTCTCGCCCGCGAACGCCACGCGGCCACGGCCGCCGTGCTTGGCCTGGTACAGCGCCGCGTCGGCGCGGGCGAGGAGCTCGATCGAACCTTCGCCCGGCTGCACGAACGCCACGCCGACGCTCGCGCTGCAGGTCACCGGTCCGGCGCTGGTCTCGTGGGCGCCGGCGAGCTCGTCGACCAAGCGGGTCGCGATGCGCCGAACATCCTCGGGGTCCGCCGGCGCGACGAGCACCACGAACTCGTCACCGCCCAACCTCGCGGCGACGTCCTCGGTGCGGACGACCGAGCGGAGCCGATCGGCCACGCTGCAGAGCACCTCGTCGCCGACCTGGTGGCCGAGGGTGTCGTTGACCGCCTTGAAGCGATCGAGG
>CAYUOL010000059.1:0-9579 GCA_964446345.1 uncultured Iamiaceae bacterium
CCTCGTCCCGGCTTCGTGCACACGAGCCTTCGCTCGCCGGAAGCTCGAGCGCCCCTGGATCCGGCGTACCGCCCTATCGCGGGCCGGGGATTAGCCCGGACGATCTGGGACTGTGAGGTACCCCGCCGAACGGGGCCAACTCCAGTCCGATCATGGCGTCGGGCGCGTGGTTGGCCGCCATGAGGCCGGGAGCAGGGCCCGAGCGAGCCGTCCCCGGTGGGGGAGAGCTCAGGCAGACTGTCGTTCATGGGACTTGTGGACGTGCCAGCCGGTTTGACCTCGCGAGCGACGCGGTTCTTGCGAAGCCATTCGGTACGCGTCGAGCACCGTCTAGACCCGACGTGGTCTAGTGATCTTGTGACCAGGGGCGTACCCACCGAAACGGTCGACTCGGCAACCTCGTTCAACAAGGTCTGGGGCGGGCTGGTGCTTCCACCTGGCTTCGAGTGCGATGGTGGCCCCGGACAGCTCGGCGTCTGCGATGTTGCGCTCGGCGACCGATTCGGCGAGGTTGGATGGTGGATCGAGTGCGGCACTCAGCGCTACTCAGTGCCGTACTCATTCATGCTCAGCCCCGCAGGGGTGTTTGGCGTCGTCGACCAGAGTTGGGTACCCCTCTTCTCGTCGGTCAACGGCTGGGTCGAGGCCGTTTCATTGGCGCACGCTGCAACTGAAGCCGCCGATTTCATCACCCGCGTGAGCGGCGTGGACGTCGATGCGCTCGAGGTCGACACGACACGGCCGGTTCGTGAGGTAGGCGGAATCAACGTGCAGTGGATGCACGGCGATGGACGGCTTGTGGCCATCGACCGCTCCTACGCCGTCCTGTTCGATGACGAGCGCCACCTCAGGGCCAAGGTGTTTGCTGGCGACGGGCTAGCCACTCTTCTGATGCAGCCCTGAGTCACTCAGGCGCTCCGACCTGACCTTCAATACGGCCGTGTGGGCCCGGGCATAATCCCGACCCAATCACCCGTATAACGAGCGCAGTAGGGCTGTTGTGGGCCCCCACATCGTCACGGTGAAGGCGTCGCCATGGCCCCGTGTCGACCACGACCGATGACGCATGGCCGTCGTGGACGGACCTCGTCGCCGCCGCTGGGCAAACCTGGTTGACGCCCGAGGTGTCGAAGCCTGACGCCGTCGTCCTGTGTGTCGTCTCGATCGAATCGGACGCGACGAGCGTCTGTGGAGATCTTCTGTTGCCTGACGACAGAAGATCTCCGCAGACGTCGTTGTCGCGCGCGCGGGGGTACCGGGTGACGGGTACGGGCGGCGGAGTGTTCGCCGCGTCAGGTCGCCCGCCGTCGTCCACGCGTCCTTCGCTTCGGGTCGGCGGCTCCGCGGGTGGGCGGCCGTGTCCCGTACGATCGGGGGGATGTCGGATCCTGCGCTCGAGCTCGACTATGCCGCGGTGGACGACGGCGTGAACCCGGCGCACCTGCTGGCCACGATGGATGCGGTGACGGAGTGGCCGGCCACGAGGGTGCTGCGCGCGTGGGAGCGCGAGCGCCTGGCGCTGCGCCGTGGCGAGCGGCTGCTCGATGTGGGGTGCGGGCCGGCGGACGCCGCGCTCGCCCTCGCCGCCGACCTGGGGCCCGAAGGTGCGGTGCTCGGCGTCGACGTCAGCGCCGCGATGCTCGATGCGGCGGAGTCCCGCACCCGGGGCGCGCCCTGCCCGTTCCGCTTCGTCCAGGGCGACGCGGTCGCGCTCGATCTGGAGGACGGCAGCTTCGACGCCGCGCGCTCGGAGCGCACGCTGCAGTGGGTCGACGCGCCGGAGGTGGCCGTCGCCGAGCTGCACCGCGTGCTGCGGCCCGGCGGTCGCCTCTCCCTGATCGACACGGACTGGTCGACGCTGACGCTGGAGATCGGCGACCGCGCCATCGCCCGGGCGGTGCGGGCGTACGTCAGCGTCGAGCATGGACGACCCGCCCACGCCGGCAGCCGGTTGTGGAACTGGTGCGCCGACGCGGGCTTCGTCGACCTCGAGGCGACCGCCGCCGCGCACGTCTGGACGCACTGGGACCCGGATCGTGAACCGGTGCCCGACGGCTTCTTCTCGATCGAGAGCCTCGGCGACGACCTGGTCGACACCGGCCTGATCGACGCCGGCGCGGCCCCACACGTTGTCGCCACCATCAAGGACGCCGCGCGCCGCGGCCGCTTCTTCATGAGCGTGACCATGTTCGCGGTGGGAGGCCGTCGTGGCTGATCCGGGACCGTCCCTGCCGACCGGCGCGCCCGGCGAGGTGCCGGTGCTCGAACCCGCGGCCATCGAAGACTGCGACGCGTGCGGGTTCCGCTGGCTCCTGTGGTCCGACGCACAGGCCACCTCGGCGCTGGCCGCCACCGGCGCCCTGCTGCGCGGCGTGCTCGCCGGCGTCGACCTGGAGCTCGCCAACACCCGGCCGGCTGTCGCCGAGTGGTCGATCCTCGAGTACGTCGACCACATCCGTCACGCCTCGTGGATCTGGCGCTTCGTCGTCGACGCGGCGCAGGCGGAGCCCGGGATCGATCTGCGCGAGGGCGGTGGCCAGCCGTTCCTCGCTGAGCCCACGTGGTTCGGCGACGTCGATGCGGCGATCGCCGAGGCCGGGCTCGAGGGCGAGGCGCTGCACGCGGCGCTCGGCGCGCTCGACCCGCAGCAGTGGGCGACCACCGCGCTCGTAGGGGACGGTGCCGCCGACGTCCACTGGATCGTGCATCACGTCGTGCACGAGGTGCTGCACCACGTCCACGACGTCGGCCGCATCCGCACCCGCCTCGGCGACGGCGTGCCGGCGCAGCGCGGCTCGGTCGCGCAGCTGAACCGCAGCGACGGCGGCGTGCCGAAGGCGGCGGTCGACGAGATCGAGATCACCCGCGCCGGCGTCGTCGGCGACCACCAGAACGACCGCAAGCACCACGGCCGTCCGTTCCAGGCGGTGTGCCTCTACGGCCTCGACGTCATCGAGGCCCTGCAGGCCGAGGGCCATCCGATCTTCCCCGGCGCCGCGGGGGAGAACATCACCGTCGCCGGTGTGGACTGGGCGACGCTGCGCCCCGGTGCCATCGTCGCCGTCGGCGACGTGCGCCTCGAGCTGTCCGCCTATGCAGTCCCGTGCGCGAAGAACGCCCAGTGGTTCGTCGACGGCGACTTCAGACGCATGCTGCAGGACACCCATCCGGGATGGAGCCGCATCTATGCCACGGTCCTCGACCCTGGCGTCGTGCGCACAGGCGACGCGGTGGTCGTCGAACCTTGACGCTCGGGCGCGCCGAGCTCGGTGCATCGTCGGCGACTCGGTGCTGCACGGCGCGCACCGATCGCGCCGTCGCCCATGGAGGAGATGCTCGCGAGGTCGTCGAGCCCTGACCTCGCAGCGCGAGCGCCGCGCGCGGTCAGCTCGCGCTGCCGGCGTGGATCGCGCTGAGCGCCTCGCCGATGTGCTTCTTCGCGTTGAGCTGGTTCGAGAAGATCTTGCGGACGATGCCGTCCGGGTCGATCACGTACGTCACGCGGCCCGGCAGCAGCCCCATGGTCTTCTTCACGCCGTAGGTCTTGCGGAGCGCACCGTCCTCGTCGCTGAGCAGCGTGAAGGGCAGGTTGTGCTTCTCGGCGAACTTCGTGTGCGAGGTGACCGAGTCGCTGCTCACGCCCAGCACGACGGCGCCCGCATCGGTGAAGTCCTCGTAGCTGTCGCGGAACGAGCAGGCCTCCGCCGTGCACCCCGGCGTGTCGTCCGCCGGGTAGAAGTAGAGGACGATCCACTTGCCCTTGTGGTCGCCCAGCGAGACCTTGCCGCCGGTCTGCGAGGGGAGGGTGAAGTCCGGAGCCGGCGCACCTTCGCGCGCGGGGCCGGTGGATGGGAGCGCGGGTTCGGTCACGGTGCCACTGAACCGGCCTCGTGCGGCGTTTCTTCCCCGGGCGGCCCCAAAACGCGCGATGAACGCGCGAGTACGGGTGGCGACACGGGTGCGCCATTCGTTCACCGATTCGCGGTGCTGCCACAATGGGCGCCGCCCCCACCCGCTGCGACGCCGCCGCCCTCCGCGCGTCGCCCTGATCGAGGACCCGCATGGCCATCTCGACCTTCAGCTTCCCGACGACGATCCAGTTCGGGCCCGGCGCCCGTGACCTCGTGGCCCGCCACCTGTTGGATCAGGGCATCCGCCGGCCGCTCGTCGTCACCGACAAGGGCGTCGGTGGGCTCGGCATGTTCACCGACTTCATCGCCAACCTCGCCGCCGCGGGGCTCGATCCCGCAGCGTTCGACGGCGTGTGGGGCAACCCGGTCAAGTCGCAGGTGACGGCCGGCGTCGAGGCCTACCGCGACCACGACGCCGACGCGATCGTCGGCGTGGGCGGCGGTGCGGCGCTCGACGTCGCCAAGGCGATCGGGCTCATGGCGACCCACGAGGGCGACCTGTTCGACTACGAGGACGAGATGCCGGGCGCCCGCCCCATCAACGACGTGATCCCGTACTTCGTGGCGCTCCCCACCACCGCGGGCACGGGCAGCGAGGTCGGACGCAGTGCCGTCATCTCCGACGACGCCACGCACGTGAAGAAGATCATCTACTCGCCGCTGCTCCTGGCGAAGGTCGTGTTCGCCGACCCCGAGATGACGAAGGACCTGCCCGCGCCGATCACCGCGGCCACCGGCATGGATGCGCTCACGCACAACGTCGAGGCGTACCTCGCCAAGAACTACCACCCGATCTGCGACGGCATCGCGCTCGAGGGCATCCGCCTCGCGCACGAGCACCTCGCGAACGCGGTCGCGAACCCGCACGACCTCGACGCCCGGGGCGGCATGTTGATGTGCTCGATGATGGGCGCCATCGCGTTCCAGAAGGGGCTCGGGCTCGTGCACTCGGCCGCGCACGCCCTCGGCACCGTCGCCGACATGCACCACGGGCTGGCCAACGCCGTCATCATCGACCACGCGCTGGTGTGGAACGTCGAGACCGTGCCGGACAAGTTCGCCACGATGGCCACGACGGTCGGGCTCGAGAACACCGGCGCCGACGGGTTCTTGCGGTGGCTGCGCGACCTGAAGGCCGAGATCGGGGTCCCGGCGTCGCTGGCCTCGACCGATGTCGCACGCGCCGATCTCCCGCGCCTCGCCCAGGTCGCGTTCGAGGACGCGTGCCACGCCAACAACCCGCGCGTCGTCACCGAGGCCGATTTCACGGCCATCTTCACGAAGGCGTTCGACGAGTGAGCGGGGAGGCGGAGGCGCCGCGCCGGCCGCGCATCGGCATCTCGTCGTGCTTCTTCCACCCCGACGACGAGCGACCGGTCTTCAAGGGCAAGACGCTGCTCTACGTCGAGCAATCGATGGTCAACTGGGTGCAGTCGGGGGGCGCGCTGGCGTACCCCGTGCCCACGGCCGACCCGGACAGCGCGATCGAGCCCGCCGACTACGCCGCGGATCTCGACGGCCTGCTGCTGCACGGCGGCTCGGACGTGTGCCCGCGCAGCTACGGCGAGGAGCCGCTCCGACCCGAGTGGGAAGGTGACGAGATCCGGGATCGCTACGAGATCGAGCTCGTCCGCGCGTTCCACGCGGAGGGCAAGCCGATCCTCGGGATCTGCCGCGGCGCCCAGATCCTGAACGTCGCGTTCGGCGGCACCCTGTACCAGGACATCCTCACCCAGCACGACACCGAGCGCGTCCATCGCAGCCAGGAGCTCTACGACCACAACCTGCACGACGTCGACGTCGTGGAGGGCACCGGGCTGGCGAAGCTCTACCCGACCCAGAGCACGGTGAAGGTGAACTCCGTGCACCACCAAGCCGTCAAGGACGTGGCCGAGGGCTTCGGTGTCGAGGCCCGGTCGAGCGACGACGGGATCATCGAGGCGATCCGGCTCGACGACCCGCAGGGGCGCTACGCGTTCGCGGTGCAGTGGCACCCCGAGTTCTTCAAGGGCGTCGACGACGGTTCGATGCTCGACAACGATCCGATCCTGCGCGAGTTCCTCGCGCACACGAGCTGAGAGACCGGGCCCGACATGCGTGTGATCAACCCTGCCACCGGTGACGTGCTGCGAGAGGTGCCCGAGGACGACGCCACCTCGGTGGCCGACAAGTTCGCCGCCGCCCGCGCCGCCCAGCCCGAGTGGGCGGCCCGCCCGCTCGACGAGCGGATCGAGGTCATCCGTCGCTTCCGGGCGACCGTGGCCTACCGCGTCGACGACCTCGCCGCGATCCTGACCTCCGAGACCGGCAAGCCGATCACACAGGCGCGCAACGAGCTGAACGCCTTGCTGCCGCGCATCGACTTCTTCCTCGACAACGTCGAGCGCACGATCGACGACGAGGTCGTGCTGCTCGACGACGCCAACGGGATGGAGGAGGTGCTGTCGCACGAACCGCTCGGCGTCGTGGCGAACATCTCGGCGTGGAACTACCCCTACTTCGTCGGGTCCAACGTGTGGATCCCCGCGCTGCTCACCGGCAACGCCGTGCTGTACAAGCCGTCCGAGCTCGCCGTGCTGACCGGCACGGAGGTCGCCGAGATGTTCTGGGGGTCCGGTGTGCCCGAGGACGTGTTCGGCCTGCTCGTCGGGGGCGGCGACGTCGGAGCCGCGCTGCTCGACCAGCGCGTCGACGGAGTGTTCTTCACCGGTTCCTACGGCACCGGCAAGCGCATCGCCGAGGCCGTGGCCGGGGCCATGATCCCCGTGCAGCTCGAGCTCGGCGGCAAGGACCCGGTCTACGTGTGCGACGACGTGGACGTGGCGACCGCGGCCGAGGGCCTGGCGGACGGCGCGTTCTACAACGCCGGCCAGAGCTGCTGCTCGGTCGAGCGCATCTACGTGCACGAGCGCATCTACGACGAGTTCGTCGAGCACTTCGTGAAGACGGTCGACGGGTTCGTCGTCGGCGATCCCACGAGCGACGACACCTACATCGGCCCGCTCACCCGGCCCCAGCAGATCGAGGTGCTCGACGCACAGGTCGCCGACGCGGTGGCGAAGGGCGCCCGGGTGCTGTCAGGCGGCGGCTCCACCGGTGCGTGGTTCCTGCCGACGGTCCTGGCCGACGTCTCCCACGACATGGCGGTGATGCGCGACGAGAGCTTCGGGCCGATCATCGGCATCCAACGCGTCCGGGACGACGGTGAGGCCACGGCGTTCATGAACGACACCGAGTTCGGGCTGACCGCCGGCGTGTTCTCCCCCGACGAGCCGCGCGCGACGGAGATCCTGCGGGAGGTCGACGCGGGCACGGCCTACTGGAACTGCTGCGACCGGGTCAGCCCGCGCCTGCCGTGGTCGGGGCGGCACCACAGCGGCATCGGCTCGACGCTGAGCACGGCGGGCATCCTCGCCTTCACCCGCCCGAAGGCCTGGCACCTCCGCCAGAGCTGACCGACCGGGCGACTTCACCTCGACTTCAGGTTGGTCCGCGTAGTGTCGCGGCATGCGCATCCTGGTCGTGGAGGACGACGACGACATCCGCCGCGGCGTCATCGCCGGGTTGGTGGCCGCGGGCTTCGGCGTCGACGAGGCGGCCGACATCCCGGCGGCCGAGTTCCAGATGGACGTCAACAGCTACGACTGCCTCGTGCTCGACCGGATGCTGCCGTCGGGCGACGCGCTCGACCTGTTGACGGCGAGGCGCCGCGCCGGGTTCGTGACGCCGACGTTGTTCCTCACCGCTCGTGACTCCGTGGCCGATCGGGTGCTCGGGTTCCAGGCCGGCGGCGACGACTACCTCGTGAAGCCCTTCGCGCTGGAAGAGCTCGTCGCCCGCGTGTCGAGCCTGTGCCGCCGCTCGCAGTACGCGCGCCCGCCGATCATGCAGCTCCAGGACATCGAGATCGACACCGCGCGCTGCGAGGTGCGGCGCGACGGCATCCTGCTGACGCTGACGCTCAAGGAGTACCGCGTGCTCGAGCTGCTCGTCGCGAACGCCGGCAAGGTCGTGTCGCGCGCCGAGCTCGTCGAGCACTGCTGGGACGAGATGACCGAGCCCATGTCGAACGTGGTCGACGTGCACATCCGCCAGCTGCGGGTGAAGCTCGGCGATCCGCCGGTGATCGAGACCGTGCGCGGGGTCGGGTACCTCGTCGACGGCCAGCCGGTCGCGCCGGGTCGCTGAAGCCGTGCCCGCGCCGGTCCGTGGTCCCTCGCCAGCGGTGCGTCGGCTGGGGCGGCTGCGCCTGCGCCTGACCCTCTTCTTCGCGCTGGCGTCCGCGTTCGGCCTGATCGGCCTGACCATCGTGGCGCTGGTCGTCGACCACGGCGTGCGGGCCGATGCGCTGCATGCCGAGGTGCGCCACAAGATCGAGGTGCTGCCCGAGTCCGTGTACTACGACGCCAACGGCGACCTCGACCAGTCGTGGATCCACAACGCCGGCTACGACACGGGCAACCCCTTGGTCTACGTCTACGAGCGCGGCGACTACGACGTGAACGGCCTCGTCCGCGTCTTCGGCCCGAAGGAGTCCGACCTCGACTTCAGCGGCGCGATCGAGTCGCTGGCGCGCGACGCCATCGGCGCCAACAAGGAGCGCACGGTGACCGCCGTCGCCACCAACGGCACGGAGGCCGAGCTCGTCGCCACGCCCGTGATCGACCGGGACGACACCCCCCAGGCCGCCATCGTGGTCATCGGTGACCCGCGCCCGTTCGAGGCGGACGTCGCCGGCCTGGGGCTGGTGCTGTGGCTGTGCACGGTGGTGCTCGTCGGCGCCTCGTTCGGCATCGGGTACTGGCTCGCCGGGCGCAGCATCGCCCCCGCGACGCAGGCCATCGCGCAGCAGGAGCGCTTCCTCGCCAACGCGGCGCACGAGCTGCGCACGCCGGTGGCGCGCTTGCGCACCACGGCCGAAGGTGGGCTCGCGGCGAGCGGCGACGAGCAGCGCGCGACGGCGCTGCGATCGGTCGCGGTGCTCGCCGCGCAGGCCGGGGACGTCGTCGACAACCTGTTGACGTTGGCGCGCATGGACGCCGGGGCGATCGCGGCGGCGCCCGAGCGCATGCGGCTGGACCAGCTGGTCGCCGACGTCGTCGAGCACCACGAGGGAGTGCGCTACGAGGGCGGGTCGTCGGTCGTTCGGGCGGATCCCGCGCTCGTGCGCCGCGCCGTCGAGAACCTCGTCGCCAACGCGGTGCGGCACGGGGGCGCGGCGTCGGTCGTCGTGACCGTGGACGGTCCGGTGGTGACCGTGGCCGACCGCGGGCCGGGGATCGATCCGACCGTCGCCCCGCACCTGTTCGACCGGTTCGTCACGAGCCCCACGACCGGTGGCTCGGGTCTCGGGCTGTCGATCGTCGCCGAGATCGCCGCGGTGCACGGGGGCACGATCGTGGGGCGCAACCGGCTCGACGGGCCGGGCGCGGAGTTCGTGCTGACGCTGCCGGCCTGACCGTTCGGCCGCGGCGCCACCGACCCGCCCGGATCCCCCGGATCAACCCCGCAGCGCGATGAAGATGAGGAAGCCGAGACCGCCGGCGATCGCGCCGACGAGCGCGGCGATGACGAGCGTGATCGCCATCGACGTCCGGCGCGCGGCCGGGGCGGGCGCCACGTCCGGCGCGGCGTAGGCGCCCGTCAGCGCGGGGCTCGGGTCCGTCGA
>CAYUOL010000059.1:9679-15005 GCA_964446345.1 uncultured Iamiaceae bacterium
GGACTGGACGGTGGCGCCGACGCCACGTCGAGGTCGAGGTCGTCGGGTCGCCGGTAGGGGATGGTGGGCCGCGGGATCCGGGAGCCACCCGCGGGCGCCGCGGGCACCGCCGGCGCCCCTTCGCCCGGTGGGGTCGGCTCGGGCAGCGCCGCCCCCACGACGTGCCCGCAGAACAGGCACTTGGTGGCGGCGTCGGAGAGCTCGAAACCGCAGCGGGCGCAGGGTGACACGCCCGCCACGGTACCGGGCGGAGCCGGTTCAGCCCGTGAGCACGGGTTCGCGCTTCACGTCGATCGTGCCGGTGACGGTGTCGAGCTCGACGTGCTCGCCGTCGCGGATCGTCTGCATCGCGTCCACGACGCCGACCACCGCCGGGATCCCGAGCTCGCGGGCCACGATGGCCGCGTGGCTGAGCTCGCCGCCCTCCTCGGTCACGATGCCGCCGACGATCGGGAGCACCGCGTTGTACGCGGGTGTGGTGCACGTCGCCACGAGGATGTCGCCGGGTTCGAGGCGCTCGAATGCCTCTTCCGGGCTGTGGGCGATGACGGCGCGACCGCTTCCGCGGAGCGCGCCGATCCCGACGCCACGCAGGGGCTGGCGCTGGTCTCGCTTGCCGGTCATCGCGGCGAGGAACGCCTCGATCGCGCGCACGCCCCGGGCGAGTGGTGCCGGCATGACGGCGAGGGGCGCCGGCTCGAGCGGCGCACCGAGCACCTCCGGTGGGCGCAGGCGGGCCTGGTCGCGGCGCGTCGCCGCGCGGGCTGCCGCCTTTGCCGGCAGCGCCGGATCGGGATCGAGGAAGTGCCCGCGCAGCTCGCGGGTGTCGAGCTCGATCGCGTGCTCGACCTCTTCGAGAAGGTCGCGTGCATGCAGCCGCCGCCCCATCTCGATCATGACTCGCCGCAGGAGCCCGAGCGGCCACTGGAACGTGAGGGGACCGTTCTGGTCCCGCACGCCGTAGGTGGCGTGGACCAGCGCGAACCGCTCCTCGATCTCGGCTTGTCGGTCGGCCGGGACGCGGTCGAACAGCGTCCGCACTGCCTCGGCCGGCGGGACGGGCGCGGGCGGCACCGGGTTGTCGACCAGGGCCATGATCGAGCGCAGCACGACGTCGGGCAGCTCGGCGAGGCAGGCGCCGTCCACGTCGTAGCCCGTGACGACGCACATGCCGTGCTCGCGGAGGAAGGCGTCGAGCGCGCTCGCCGCCTCGGGACCGATCGCGCGGACGTCGGCCAGCGACGCCGGCCGGGTCCCGCTCGCGCGCACGCAGTCGGCCACGGCGGTGAGCGCCGGCGGGGTCGCGGACGCCGGCGAGGCGCCCCGCAGCAGGCCCACGACCTCGTCGACGGGTATGCCACAGGCGTTGGTCGCGGCGAGCAGGTCGCCCAGGGGGACCGAGTCGATGCCCTTCATGCGGAAGTGGCGGCGCACGCCTTCGCGGTAGCGGGTGACCACGGCGTCGAAGTGCTCGACGAGCTCGTCGTCGCGCAGCGCGACCGGATCGACGTCGGTCAGCGCGAGGTTGGCCTCGCGCTCGGCCGCCGCGTCCCGGTCGGTCCAGTCGGCCAGCTCCGCCTCCCAGCGACGGGGCCGCCCGAAGGTGGCGGCCATGACCTTCGTCCGCGATCGGAACTCGGGGTGCAGGCGCATGGCGAGCCAGAGGACGGGGGCGGGAGGTGCCTTCTTGTCGGAGTCCGCGCCGACGAGCGGCACGAGGCGGTCGTACATCCACCCGTTGACGAACCCGGCGGCGTAGCCGGCGGCCGGGAACCCGTAGTGCTCGAACATCTCCCGCATGCCCTCGGTCCGCTCGGGTTCGTACAGCTCGATGAACGACGCCGTCACCGGATGCGCGACGTGATCCACGCCGCTCAGCCAGGTGCCCGGTCCCGGGGCGGGCCACGCCACCCCGTCCGCCGTCGTGGTCGTCCGGTGCTCAGGTCTGGTCATGACCCACCTCCTGCTCGTGTTCGGTCCTGCTGTTGACGGTCCTGCCTCTTTCGGCCCTGCTTCTCTCGGCCCTGCTTCTCTCGGCCCTGCTTCTCTCGGCCCTGCTTCTCTCGGTCTTGCTCCTGCGGTCTTGCTCGGGTCGTTCCGGATCGGGTCGCCTCCGCGAGCAGCGTCTCGAGCGCCCACACCACGACCTCGGCGGCGTCGCCCACGTCGAGGCCGATGGTGTCGACGAGCTCGAACAACGTCGTGGACGAGCCGAGTGCCGTGCAGATCGCGGTCACCCGCTCGAGGTCGTGGGCGTGGAGGGCGGGCGCCTCGGCCCGCAGCGCGGCGCGCACCTTGTCCTGGCGCGCGGTGACCCGCCGCTGGCGGGCATCGCGCCCGACCGGGCTCGTGCTCTGCGCCTGCACGGTCGCCCGGTTGGCATACAGGTTCGCGAAGAGGTCGGGGAGCAGCGTGAGGTACTCGCCGAAGTCCACGTCGTCGGCGCCGCTCAGGTACGTCCCTGCGCCGCCACCGAACTCGCTGAGGCCGTCGAGCAGGTCCTCCTTGGTGGGGAAGTAGCGGTACACCGTGCGCACCGACACCCCGGCGGCCGCCGCGACGGCGGGGACGGAGAACGCCGTCGGGTGGGCGTTGGTCGCGACCTGCGCGACCGCCTCGACGATCCGCCGGCGGGTGAGGTTCGTCTGCTCGGCGCGCAGCGCTTCGAGGCTCACCGGACGCCCGCTTCGAACGAGGGGCTGGCACTGTTGGGTGTCAGGCCAACAGGGGTCATGTCGACGTGGCAGGGATCGTGACACATGCCGGCTCTTCGGTGCCGCCGCGGCCGTGGATCACTCCTTGTTACCTTTCGCGACGGCCCGGGACGCCGGCCGGGGGGAGACGTGCATGAAGGTCACGATCATCACGTTGGGCTCGCGGGGCGACGTCCAGCCGTTCGTCGCGCTGGCCCGGGCCCTCGACGCCGCCGGGCACGAGGCGACGGTGGCCACGCAATCGCCGTTCGAGTCGCTGGTGACCGGTCAGGGCGCGCGGTTCGCGCCGCTGGGGGTGCGCCCGGACGCGATTGCGCGGTTCGACGAGTTCTCCCGGCTCCAGCACGAGACCGGCCGGCGCGCCCACAAGATCCTCAAGCACGCCAACCAGTGGATCCTCGAGCTGCTCGACGACCAGCTCGCCGGCGGCGAGGCCGCGTGCCGCGGGGCCGACGTGCTCGTCGAGGGCACGATGGCGATGCTGACCCCGCATCTCGCCGAGCTCTTCGACCTGCCCTTCGCTCGGGCCTACCTGCGCCCCGAGACGCGCACGTCGGCGTACCGCCGGCCCGACCTCGTGTACCCCGAGAGCCGGTTCGCGTGGCGGCGCCGCGGGAGCTACTCGCTGCCGATGATCGCCGTGTGGTCGACCGTGCGCCGTCGCGTCAACGAGTGGCGGATCGAGAAGGGCCTGCGGCCCTGGGGGATCGGGAACCCGACGCAGCACCACCACTACGCCCACCGGTTCCCGGTGCTGCTGGGCTACAGCGAGCTGGTCGCGCCCCGCCCGCCGGACTACCCGCCGTGGCACCACCTCACCGGGTTCTGGACCGTCGACGCGGCGGCGACGTACGACGCGCCGGCGGCCGTGGCGGCGTTCCTCGAAGCCGGTCCGCCCCCCGTCACGATCGGCTTCGGCAGCATCCCGGTGCTCGATCCATCGGCGATGTGGCAGTGCGTGCTCGAGGCGTTGGACCGCACCGGCCAACGAGGGGTCGTGCTCACCGGGTGGGGCGGGCTCGACCGCCGTCGCGTGCGGACGGAGCCCGCCGACGATCGCCGCACCCCGCCCGGCGGTGCCGTGGCCCAGGACGACGTGCTGGTCGTCGACGCCGTGCCGCACGACTGGATCTACCCGCGCTCGCGCGCCGTCGTCCACCACGGGGGAGCCGGCGCGGCCGCCGCGGCGTTCCGGGCCGGCACGCCGATGGTCGTCGTGCCCTTCCTCTGGGACCAGGCGTTCTGGGCCGACCGGGCCCACCGTCTCGGCGTCGGTCCGGCCGGCATCCCGCAGGCCGAGCTCACGACCGATCGCCTGGTCGACGCGATCAACGCGGCCACGACGCCCCTCCAACGGGCACAGGCCGAGCGGCTCGGCGCCCGTCTCCGCCGGGAGGACGGCCCGGATGCCGCCATCCGGATCCTCGAGGAGGCGGTGGCCGGAGGGCGGGCCGCCTGCTTCGCCCCGGGGCGTCGCCGGCGACCGCCCGAAGGGACCGAATCGGTGATCTGACGGGGCGTCAGGTACGATCGCGCCCCGGACGTCGTGGGCCGTCCGCACAGGGTGGAAGGGCGAGGAACGCACCATGGGTGAAGGTCGAGGCCGCGCGACGGCGAGCGAGTCCGTCCCCCCGCCCGCCGAGGCGCGCCGGGAAGCCGAGGTCGTGGCGGCGGCGACGGCGATCTCGGGCGGCGTCGGGCCGCCGCGCCCGAACGTCGAGTCCGTCGTGATCCTGCCGGGCGGCCGGGCCCTCGGCTACGCGGAGTACGGCGACCCGGACGGTGACGTGGTGCTGTGGTTCCACGGCACGCCCGGCGCGCGCAAGCAGATCCCGCCGGACATCAACGAGGTGGCGACGGCGCGCCGCTACCGCGTCATCGGCGTCGAGCGCCCCGGCACCGGCTTCTCGACGCCGTTCACCTACGAACGGGTCCTCGACTGGGCGACGGATGTCGAGGCGTTCACCGATGCGCTGGGCATCGATCGCTTCGCCGTCGCCGGGCTGTCCGGTGGCGGTCCCTACGTGCTGGCGGTGTGCCACGCGCTGGGGGATCGGGTCACGGCGGGTGCCGTGCTCGGCGGCCTCGGCCCCACGCGGGGCCCCGAGACGGCCCCGGGCTACACGCGCCTGCTGCCGCTCTGGAACCCGATCCTGGCCGCCGCGCGCGTGCCGCTCGGCGAGATCCTCACGTGCCTGATCCGTCCCGTGCGCTCGTTCGGTTCGACCGGCTTCGACCTCTACACGCACGTCGCGCCGAAGTCCGACCGCGAGGTCATGCGGCGCCCCGAGATGAAGGCGATGTTCCTCTACGACCTGCTCGAGGCGGCGGAGGGCGGGGTGCGCGCACCGTTCTCGGATCTCGTCGTGTTCGGCCGCGAGTGGGGCTTCTCCCTGTACGACATCGACGTGCCCGTGCGCTTCTACAGCGGCGACGCGGATGGCATCGTGCCGCACAGCCACGGACGGTTCCAGGCCGAGCGGGTGCCCGGCGCCGATCTCGTCGTCACCGAGGGCGGTGGCCACTTCGCAGGGTTCGTCCTCGCCCCCGACGTGCTCGACTGGGTCTCGAGCGTCTGGCCCACGCGCCGCCACGCCTGAAGCGCCCCGCCC
>CAYUOL010000059.1:15105-26881 GCA_964446345.1 uncultured Iamiaceae bacterium
CCCCGCGGGTCCACTTCGACACCATGAGGTGCAGGTCGTTCGCCCGCCGGGTCGACCACGGGTGGATGAAGCCGCCGTACAGCGCCGGCTCCTGCCAAGGGAGCACCTGGACCTTCTCGTTCGTCCACACGCCGTCGGGGCGGTTGGCCGTGCGGGTCACGATGCAGCCGTTGGCGCAGTTCAGGTAGGCCATGGCCCAGGTGCCGTCGCTCAGGCGTCGCACCGACGGCTCGCCGAATCGGCCGTTCAGGATCGGCGTGCACGGGCGGCCCCAGCCCCAGGTGCTCCCGTTCCAGCCCCACCCCTCGTACGCGGTCATGTCGAACATGCGGTCCCACCGCACGCGGCGCAACATCATCGGGCCCACCTGGCGGCCGGCGCGCACCGAGAACACGTAGACCCAGTCGCCGTCGCGCTGCATCGTCCACATCTGGAAGGGGTCCTTGTTGTCGCCGCTGTTCCACCACTTCAGCGGCGTGCGGATGAAGTCGTTGCCGTTGTCCGAGTAGGCGAGCCCGGCGTAGCTCGACTTCCAATCGGGACCCATGGGCCCGGCGCTGTTCCAGTTGGCGATGCTCATGTACGAGATGAGCTGGCGCCGCGTCTCCGGGAAGCTGATCCCGTCGTTGGGGATCACCGTCACCTCCCAGACGCCGTCGATGCCGATGCCGTTGTGCCCGTTGTGCATGAGCTCGGGGGCGCGCCCGTTGCCCGCGACCTTGGCGGCGCTGTCGAAGACGACGCCGCCGGCCGCGCCGGGGTGCACGTTCGAGCGCAGCATCACGGGCGAGCGCCAGTCGTTGGGGAGGGGCGGGCCTTCCGGCCACGGCGTGTTGAAGGTGTCGCCGAACAGGTAGCCGATCGATCCGTTCTCGAGCACGTACGGGATGCCCAGGTCGGTGCCGGCGACCTTCCAGCGGGCGTTCGTGTCGAGGTCCGCGCCGGTGAGCCGCTTCTTCCACGTGGCCGCATCCGCGCCGGGCAGGAGCGACGGCGGCGCCAGCCCGTCGGGCAGCAGCGACGGCAGCACCGTCGGGGCCGCCGCCGCGACGAGACCGCCGATCGCGGCCTTGCCCAGGAACGATCGTCGGTCGAGCGCTCGCGCCATGGTGGATCCCCCTCCTGCCGCACCGTCGGTCACGGTGCCCCCTGGCACGGACCGTACCAGTGATAGACAGAGATGTCTATCACTTTCGGCGCCCGGACGGGCCATGGCAGGAACCGTCGGGAACCTGTCGTTGCCGCCACCGCCGGGAGGGCGCATGATGGCGCGATGCACCGCTCGCGCTCGACCGATCCCCGGCGCGTCACGGCGCCCCGGCGCATCTCGATCGTCGTGTACCCGGACGTGCAGGCGCTCGACCTCACCGGGCCGCACGAGGTCTTCCACCTCGCGAACCGCTTCGCGGGCGAGGCGTCACCCGGTGCGCCACCGCCGTACGAGCTCGAGGTGGTGGCGCGGGAGGTGGACGGCCCTGACACGATCCGGTCTTCGAGCGGTCTGCGCATCGGGATCGACCGTCGCCTGCCCGGGCTCGCGCGCGACGGCTCCGTCGTGTTGGCCGCAGAGGACCGCGCGATCGACACGGTCCTCGTGGTCGGGGGCAACGGCACCCCGGCGGCGGCTGTCGACGCGGACCTGCGCGCGTGGCTCCGGGCGATCGCGCCGACCACCCGTCGGATCGCCTCCGTCTGCAGCGGCGCGTTCATCCTCGCGAACGCCGGGCTGCTCGACGGCAAGCGAGCGACGACGCACTGGTCCGAGTGCGAGACGCTGCGCCTGCTGTTCCCTGCGGTCGAGGTCGACGACGACCCGATCTTCGTGAAGGACGGCCGCACCTACACGTCGGCGGGCATCACGGCGGGCATGGATCTGGCGCTCGCGCTCGTCGAGGAGGACCTCGGGCGCGACGTCGCGCTCACCGTGTCGCGGTGGCTCGTCATGTTCGTGCAGCGGCCCGGGGGCCAGTCGCAGTTCAGCTCGCAGCTCGCCCGTCAGCTCGCCGAGCGCCAGCCGTTGCGGGAGCTGCAGGCCTGGATCAGCGATCACCCGTCGGAGGACCTCACCGTCGACGCGCTCGCCGCTCGCGTCGCGATGAGCCCGCGCCACTTCGCCCGCGTGTTCCGCGCCGAGGTCGGCACGACCCCCGCGCAGTACGTGGAGGAGGTGCGCGTCGAGATCGCCCGCCGTCTGCTCGAGACGACCGATCTCGCGATCGAGGAGGTCGCGCGCGATGCCGGGTTCGGCACGGTCGAGACCTTGCAGCGCTCCTTCCGCCGTCGGGTCCACGTGACGCCTCGCGACTACCGCCGCCACTTCGCCCGCACCCCTGCGATGCGCTGACGCCTCGGCCCCGAACCCGCACCCCCGAACGATCCCGCACCCGAACGACCTCGCCCCGAACGACCGCCGCCTCCAGGAGCCCGTGATGACCGAGCCCGCCCCCGCCGCCCCCGAACGCAACGCCGAGACGCCGCTGCACGTCGGCATCCTGCTCTTCGACGGCGTCGAGCCGCTCGACGCCATCGGCCCGGCGCAGGTCTTCTGGTCGCTCGGCAGCGCCCGCCGGGCGGTCGAGCCCTTCCGCCCGACCGAGGTGCACCTCGTGGCCGAGACCCGCAAGCCGGTGACGGCGGGGTACGGGCTGATCGTGCACCCGACGGTCGACTACGCGGACTGCCCGCCGCTCGACGTGCTGATCGTGCCCGGCGGCACCGGCGGCGAGGACGACGATGCCACCGCCAAGATCGGGCGCCGCTTCCAGTCGCACCACCCGGCGACGCTGGCCTTCGTGCAGGCGCAGGACGCCGGCACCGCGGTGACGGCGAGCGTGTGCACCGGCACGTTCATCCTCGCGGGCGCCGGCCTGATGGGCGGCCACCGCGGCAACACGCACTGGTACTCGCGAGACGAGCTCGTCCGCTTCATGGACGCGCGGGGCGAGTCGTTCGAGCTGGTGACCGAGCGGGTCGTCGACGACGGGCATGTGGTCACCGCGGGTGGCGTCTCGAGCGGCCTCGAGCTCGCGCTGCACCTCGTCGGGCGCCTGCTCGGCGACGACGTGCGCACGGCCGTGCACGCGATCATCGAGCGCGAGACGCCGACCTGAGGGTCACACCGAGGCGCCGACCCCGCGCCGCGGTTGCAGCACCGCCGCGAGGTCGGACGCGAAGCGTGCGGCGTCGGCTGGTGACAGCGTGGCGATGGTGACGCGCACGGCCGGCCCGCTGCGCAGCCGGAAGCGCTCGCCCCCGGCGACGGCCCATCCGTGCGCGAGCAGGCCCGAGATCGTGACGTCCTCCTCGGTGACGGGGATCCACACGTTCAGGCCGCTGGCCCCCGTGGCGGCGATGCCGTGCCGCGCGAGCGACGTGAGCAGCGCCTGGCGCCGGTGCGTGTAGGTGGTGCGGGCGTGCTCGATCTGCTTCGCCGTCGCCGGCTCGGACCAGAGGTCGACGACGATGGCCTGCAGCAGGTGGCTGACCCAGCCGGTGCCGAGCCGCAGCCTGCCCTCCACCCGATCCATCGTCGTGCGGTCACCCGTGAGCACCGCCACGCGGAGGTCGGGGCCCAACGACTTCGCCACCGAGCGCACCACGGCCCAGCGCGGGCGTGACGCGTCGGTGACGGTGGCGACCGTGGCGCCGGCGATCGGCCCGGCGTGGTCGTCCTCGATGACCAGGACGTCGGGGTGGGGAGCGAGGAGGCGCCGCAGGGCGCGGGCCCGGGCGGCGCTGAGCACGGCCCCGGTGGGGTTCTGCGCGCGAGGGGTGAGCAGGACCGCGGCCGCGCCGTCGGCCAGCGCGGCATCCAGCGCATCCGGCGCCGGGCCCTCGTCGTCGACCGCCATCGGGAGCGCGATCAGGCCGAGCGCGCTGATCAGGTCGAACGAGCGGGCGAAGCCCGGATCCTCGACGGCGACGCGGTCGCCCGGGCGCAGGTGCGCGCCGAGCACGCGCTCCACGCCGTCGAGGGCGCCGGGGACGACGAGCGCGCGGTCGGCGCGGATGCCGTCGGCGGCGAACTGGGCGCGCGCCAGGTCGAGCAGCTCGGGCAGGTCGTCCTGGGCCCCGGTGTAGCTCACCGTCGGCGGCTGCAGCCGCTTCAGGGCACCGCGCCAGGAGGGGAGCAGGGCGGGGTCGGGGTTGCCGTCGGCGAGGTTGCGCGCGCCGGGCGGGATCGCGGGGGCGGGGCGGGCGGGCAGCGCCGGCCCGGCGTTGATCCGGGTGCCTTGGCGTCCGCGTCCCGTGACGATGCCCCGCGCCCCCAACGTGCGGTAGGCCGCCGCGACGGTGTTGGGGGCGAGGCCCACCTGCGCCGCCAGCTCGCGCACCGTCGGGAGCTTGTCGCCCGGGCGGACGACGTGGTCGCTCACCGCGCGCTCGACCGCTTCGACTATCCCCTCGGCGCCGTGGACCGACCGCCAGTATGATACTGGTATGGACACAGCTTTGTACCATAACAGAAAGACGGAACGCACGACGCTCAAGCGACTGCCCGAGCGCGGCAGCCACGAGACCGAGGTCATCCGCGCCATCCTCGACGAGGGCATCGTGTGCCACGTCGGCTTCGCGACCGATCGGGGGCCGGTGGTGATCCCCACGACGTACGGCCGCATCGGTGACGACCTGTACCTGCACGGCTCCCCGGCGTCGCGGATGTTGCGCTCGCTGAAGGACGGCGTGCCGCTGTGCGTGACGGTCACGTTGGTCGACGGCCTCGTGCTCGCCCGGTCGACCTTCCACCACTCGATCAACTACCGGTCGGTGGTCGTGTTCGGCACCGGCGTCGAGGTCACCGATCCCGTCGAGAAGGCCGAGGCGCTTGCCGCGTTCGTCGAGCACATCGTGCCGGGGCGCACCGCCGAGGCGCGCCCGGCGACCGCCAAGGAGGTGAAGGGCACGCTCGTGCTGCGCGTGCCGCTCGCCGAGGCGTCCGCGAAGGTGCGCGTCGGCCCACCCGTCGACGACGAGGAGGACCTCGAGCTGCGGGTGTGGGCCGGCGTGCTGCCCTTCGCGCCCACGGCGGGAGCGCCGATCGCGGACGCCCACGTCCAGGACGGTGTCCCCGTGTCCCCGTCCGTCCGGGACTACGACCGCTCCCGGGTGTGACCCCGGGAGTCGACCGAGCCTGATGAGGGGCTGGTCAGGGGCCGGCTCAGAGGCTGGTCAGGGGCTGATCAGGGCTCGGTCCCGGGCCGCTCCGCTCGCTGCCGCGGGGCGGCGCCCATCGTGGGCGTGCCGCCGGTGACCGCCGCCCAGTAGCGGGTGCCGTGCTCGAAGTGCCACCACTCGCAGTCGAGCACGACGAAGTCCTCCGTCCGCATCGCGTGGTACAGCAGGCGCCGCAGATCCCGCACGATGCCGGCCGAGTGCTCGAGGTGATCGGCGTGGGCGGCGCTCGTGAAGTCGTCGAAGTCGGTCCCCAGTGCCAGCGGTCGCCGCTCGAAGGTGAGGGTGAGGTCGACCGTCGCCCCGGTCAGGTGCGGGGGCGGCGCGCCGGGGTCGGGATCCGCTTCGGCGACGAACCCCGGAGGCAGGCCCGGCGTGGCGTAGGCGTCGTCGAACAGGGCCTGCTGCAGCTCCAGTGAGCGCCATCCGTCGAACACACCGAGCCCGAAGCCCTCGGGCAACCGCGCGGCGACGCGGTGCAGTCGCTCGGCGATCGTGCTGCGGACGTACACCGTGTCGGTCGTCGCCGGCCACCCGGTGGCGCGGTAGGCGTTCACCGCCAGCACCCGGGACGCGCGGCGCCGGGCATCGGCGCTCGGTTCGGCGAGCAGGTCGGCGGGCTCGTCGATCGGTCGGTCCACCGGCACCAGGGGATCCGAGGGGGTGCCGGAGGCCGCGCCTGCCGGCAGACGGGGCAGCTCGGTCGGCCGCTTCAGCGGAGGGAGCGGGGATTGGGGCACCGGCGCCGTCGTCCATCGGCGCACGAGCGGCGCCAGCGCGAGCGGCGGCGTGGTGAGCGATGCGTACCGGCCGGCGTGGTCGGGGTGGACCTCAGGAGCGATGCCACCCGCGTGGTTCGGTCGATCATCGTGCGCCGGCCCAGGTTGCACGTCGGTCACCCCTCTCAGACGGCGCGAGGTTAGTGTGACGACGCGGGGGCATCCGGTGCCCGGGTCACGGGTAGAGACAAGCGGCGCGAACGGGAGGCGGCTCGACAGGGAGCGATGGCAAGAAGGGGTTCACGAGGGTGTGGTCCTGCTCGATGCAGGCATCGTGCACGACATCGCGTGCACGCTCACCGGCACGTGGACGCCCGAGTCCGAGCCGGACCCGGCCCGCCGGGAGACGTTGCTCGCCGCCGCCCGCATCCGCATCTACGCCGACCGGGACCAGTACGGCTGGTACCTCGCCGCCACCGAAGAGGCGCGCGCGGCGGCGATGTCGTACGCCAACACCGATTGGAGCGTCGGGTTCATCCAGGACGTCGCCACCATCGAGGGGGCGCCGCCCGCCGACGACGCGATCGCCCTGGCCAAGATCTTCGGCGAGGCGGGCATCCAGGCCTCGTCGGCGCTGACGCTGGCGTGGGCGGTGCTGTTCGACCGAGCGTCGTACGTGATCACGACCTCGCCCAACGAGCTGCGGCACCAGCGCGAGCACGACCTGCCGAGCCGCCTCGAAGTGGTCGACCCGGTCGAGGTGGTGGCCCGTCTGGGCATCCTGCCCGGCGAGCTGCCGATCGCGGCGCCACCCCCCGGGACCGCGCTGGGCGACGGTGCCCCCTGGTGGGTCCTCGAACCGCCCGCCTGAGCCGAACCGCCGACCTCCGCGGCAACCTGAACCACGGCTGAACGGCACCACCGTGCCGTCGACCCGCACCGGCCGTGCTGCACGCACCTTCGGTCGCGCTGCTGCGCGGCGCGCGCGACGTCGCGCGCGCATTTGAGTAGTGGCTACTCAAGTGCCTTTCCCGGTTCCAGGGTTTCATGGCGTCACCGAGTCACCCGCCCGCCGTTCGGGACAGCGGCGGGCGGGTCTCGGGAACAGCACGATCCGATCGAGTGGGAGCGAAAGGGGACCCTGATGGGCCTGTTCAACAAGATGAAGCAAGGCATGACGGACGCGGCGAACGCACAGAGCATGGTCGCCGCCGGCCAAGCGGAGCAGGCCCAGGGCGCGGCGCAGGGCAAGATCGGGGTCCAGGGCATGATGGCCAACCCTGCGGCCTTCGGGGGCCCGTCGACCACGCCGCTCGCTGCCGACGACCCGTTGCTCCAGCCCGTGCACGGCGTCTCCCTCGAGGACTACGCCCGTGTGGCCAAGCAGGCCGCCAACCAGGGCATCACCGAGGAGAACGCGCTGTACGACTTCGCCGCGAGCCAGGGCTTCGACCGCAACGGCTTCGCGGCGGCGTGCCAGGAGTGGATGGGCCGCATGCAGCAGTCGATGGTCGTCGGCCAGCAGTTCAACAAGATGTACATGTCGTTCTGACGTTCTGACGTTCTGACGTTCTGACGTTCTGAAGGTCTGACGGCGCCTCCCCCCGACGCCGTTGCCGCTCGACGAACAGGCGCCCGGTCCGCACCCGCCGCGGACCGGGTTGCCTGTTCGTCTGCGTTTTCGGGTGCTACAACCCAGACCCGTGATGCTGCAGCGCCGGCGCCGGGCCCCGATCGTGATCGTGCTGGCGGCGGCCCTGGGTCTGCTCGCCGCCGCCTGCGCCGGGTCGGCGGCGCCCGCCGACGGGAGGTCGGGGGCGTCGCCCACGGCACCGCCGAGCACGGCCGCGTCCGCCGGGAGCAGCACGACCGGCTCGTCGGGTCCGTCGTCGACGACGACCACCGCGCTCGTGCCCCCGCCGGCGCCGGCCGCGGTGGCCTACGACAACGCGTCGGCCGCCCGGGCCTGCGTCCTGCTGGCCCCGAGCGAGATCCAGGCGCAGTTCGGGGCGCTCGTGGCCCCCGGCGTGCCGATCGACCCCTACTGCTGGTGGAAGGTCGGCGACAACGGCTTCGTCTCGCTCACCGTCTTCGACAAGAAGCCCCTGTCGACGTTCCGCGCGTACGCCGGCCTGCCCGTCGGTGACGTGCCCGACGTGGGCGAATCGGCGTTCTTCGCCAGCAACAAGACGCTCTTCGTCGGGCTGCGCGGCAGCACCTACGTGGTGCAGTTCGAGCGCGGCGCCGAGTGGGTCGACTCGAACCGGCCGAAGCTGATCAACCTGGCGCTGCTCGTGATGGACCGCCTCGGGTACGTCGCGCCGCCGAAGCCGCCGCCGACCACGAAGCCTCCGGCGCCCACGACCACCGACCCCGACGCCCCGCCGCCGCCCCCCACGACCACCACCACGACGCGGCCCACCACCACGACGACGCGCCCGACCCCGCCGCCCGTGCCGCCGCCCGCGCCGTCCGTGCGCCCGACCGCGCCGATCGACGTCGGGCGGGCGATCACGCCCCAGGCGCCGCTGCGCATCTGGGTCGGCGGCGACTCGATCGCCGGCGGCCCGGCGTGGGCGCTGGGCGAGGCGGCGCACGCGACCGGCGCCGCCACCGCGGACACCGAGTTCCAGGTCGGCACCGGGCTCGCCCGGCCCGACTTCTTCGACTGGTACCGCCACCTCGCGGCGGTGGCCGATGCCCGCGACCCCGAGGTCATGGTGCTGCTGTTCGGGGGCAACGACATCCAGCCGCTCGACCTGCCGGGCGGGGGCCAGGTCTCCTATGACGACCCGCGCTGGCTGTCCGAGTACCGCCGCCGGGTGGCTCAGATCATGGATGCGATCGCCGTGCGCGGCCGCCGGGTCATCTGGGTGGGCACCCCGCCCATGCAAGACGCGGCCTTCAACACGAAGATGGCCGCCCTCAACGAGATCTACTCGTCCGAGGCCAAGGCCCACGGGCCGTGGGTGACGTACTTCGACGCCTGGGCGATGTTCTCCGCCCCGGGCCAGCCCGGCGTCTTCGCCCGCGAGCTGCCCAACGCCGACGGCGTGCCCCAGCGCGTGCGCTTCGACGACATCCACTACGACGTGCACGGCAGCGAGCTGCTCGCCGCGGCGCTGCTGGCCGAGATCCGGACGTTCTCGCCGGTGCCCTGACGGCGGAGAACGGCCGCCGACCGGGTTGGTTCCGGGAGCCGCTTCGCTACGCTTCCGTAGCGAAGTTGAAGGCACCGAGGAGCAGGCGCATGCAGACCACCATCCCAACCAAGCACGCGCCGGGCCAGCGCTCGATGGAGCCCGAAGCCGTCCACGGACGGCGCTGGCTCATCCTCGGCATCCTCTGCCTGAGCCTCGTGCTCGTGGTCGTGGCGAACACCGCGCTGAACGTCGCGCTTCCGACGCTGGTGCGCGAGCTGCACGCCTCGTCGACCCAGCTGCAGTGGATCACCGATGCCTACGCGCTCGTGTTCGCGGGCCTGCTGCTGCCGGCCGGTGCTCTCGGGGACCGCTTCGGCCGCAAGGGCGCGCTGCAGCTCGGTCTCACGGTCGTCGGGGTCTCGGCGCTCCTGTCCACCTTCGCCACCAGCGCCGACCAGCTCATCGCCACCCGCGCCCTCATGGGCCTGGGCGCCGCGTTCGTCATGCCGGCCACCCTGTCGATCCTCGCGAACGTCTTCCCCCCGCAGGAGCGGGCGCGTGCCATCGCCATCTGGGCGGGGTTCGCCGGCGCCGCCGGTGCGATCGGCCCCGTGGTGAGCGGGCTGCTGCTCGAGCACTTCAAGTGGAACGCCGTGTTCTTCGTCAACGTGCCGACCGTGGTGGTGGCGCTGCTCGGCGGCTACCTCTTCGTGCCCACCTCGAGCGACCCGAGCCACGGCAAGCTCGACCCGATCGGTGCGCTGCTCTCGATGACCGGCCTGGGCGCCCTGCTCTACGCGATCATCGAGGCGCCGGTCGACGGTTGGGGGGCGACCTCGACCATCACCGCCTTCGTCGTCTCCGCCGTCGCCGTCACCGCGTTCATCTTCTGGGAGCTCCACACGCCGACCCCGATGCTGCCGATGGAGTTCTTCCGGAACCGGCGGTTCTCGATCGGCAGCGCGACGATCACGCTGACGTTCTTCACGATGTTCGGCCTGTTCTTCGTGCTGACGCTCTACCTGCAGTTCGTCCTGGGGTACTCGCCCGTGATCGCGGGCGTGTCGACCTTCCCCCTCGGCGTGATGATGATCATCTTCGCCCCCCGCAGCGCGGGCTTCGTCGTCAAGTGGGGCCAGCACCGGGTGCAGGCGGTCGGCCTGCTGCTGGTCGCGGCCGGGCTGCTCGTGCTGACGATGCTGACCCCGACGTCGAGCTACTTCGTGGTCGCGGCGGGTCTGGCCCTCATGGGCATCGGCGTCGCCTGCACCACCGCGCCGGCGACGAACGCCATCATCGGGTCGGTGCCGTTGGCCAAGGCAGGCGTGGGCTCCGCCGTGAACGACACCACGCGAGAGGTGGGCGGGGCGCTCGGCATCGCCGTGCTCGGCAGCGTCATGTCGTCGGCGTTCCGGTCCACGATGACGGGCAAGGTCTCGAACCTGCCGGCCGACGTCGCGCCGATCGCCCAGGACTCGGTCGGCGGTGCCTTCGAGGTCTCGAAGGCGCTCGGCGCGGCCGGCCAGGCGCTGCGCGACACCGCGTCGCTGGCCTACACCGACGCCATGCACACCACCTTGCTCCTGGGGGCCGGCGTCGCCGTGCTCGCCGCGGCGATGGTGTACTTCCTGTTCCCGCGGGGCGACGCGCCGGCGTGGGGCGGCGGCCACGAGGCCGCGACGGGCGGGCCGATCGACCGGGGTGCGGCCCCGCCCGAGGTGTCGTTCGACGTGGAGCCGTCATGAGCGTCGCCGGCGCCACCCGGAAGGCGGGGCACATCGATCCCCGGGTGCTCCGGTCGCGTGAGGCGGTGCTGCTCGCCGCGGTCGAGCTGCTGGCCGAGCACGGCGCCTCGGGGGTGACGGTCGAAGCGGTCGCCCACCGCTCGGGTGTCGCCAAGACCACGATCTACCGGCACTGGCCCGAGTCGTCCGAGCTCGTCCTCGACGCGATCCGCGGCCTCGCCCATCCGTGCGCCGCGCCCGACACGGGCTCGCTGCGCGGCGACCTGACCGAGATCCTCGCCACGATGGCCGAGAGCCTCGCCGACTCGCCGCTGGCGCGCGTGCTGCCGTCGCTGGTCGACGCCGCCGATCGCGACCCGGCGATGGCCGACGTGCAGCGCGTGTGGGTGCAAGAGCGGCGTGCTTCGCTCCGCACGGCGCTCTCGCGCGCGGAGGCGCGGGGTGAGATCGGCCCCGGCGTCGATGCCGACCTGATCGCGGCGATGTGCGGCGGGTCGCTCTTCTACCGCCGCCTCGTCTCCCACGAACCGCTCAGCGCCGCGTTCCTGGCCGGCGTCGTCGACGGCACGTTGCGCGTGGTCGGCGCGACGCAGGGCTGACGGTCTCGATCGACCAGAGCGTGGAGATCGTGCGGGTCGCGATCCTGCGTTGAGGCCACGCGGCACCGGCCGTCAGGTCGCATGGATCGGGCGCGGGCGGGGAGGTAGCTCGACGCCTACCGCGACGGCGAGCTCCGCGACGCCTGGAAGCAGACGCGTTCGGCCGGGCGGCTCGACCGGGCGGACCGCACGCTCCTGAAGGTCTTGCAGGACCGCCAGCAGAACGGGTGAGCGCGCTACGCCGGGCGACGCTTCGGCGCGATCGCTCGTGCCGCGACGGCTTCGACAGGTAAAGTGGTCGGCGTGCGGATGCCATTGGGGAGCAAACGGGCGCGTGCGGGCGCGCTGATGGTTGTTGGCGCGCTGCTGCTCGGCGTCGCGTGCGTCAAGCCGCCGAC
>CAYUOL010000060.1:0-26777 GCA_964446345.1 uncultured Iamiaceae bacterium
TCGCGGGCGGGTTCGCGGGCGGGTTCGCGGGCGGGTTCGCGGGCGGGTTCGCGGGACGGTTCGCGGGCGGCGGGTTCGCCGAAACGTCACGGATCGAAGTCTTTTGCGACCCGGTCGCCGGGCGAGTATGGCAGTAGTACATCCCGGTCTTCAGGCCCGCAGACCAGCCCTCGAACAAGAAGCGAAGAATCTTCGGAAGGTCCGGCTCGTCGAGGAACAGGTTCATCGACATGGACTGGCAGATGAACGGCGCCATGGCTTTTGCCATCTGGACGATGTGGGTGGGCGAGATCTCGCGCGCCGTGCGGTAGCGGCGGCGCACATCCGCGGGAATCCGCTCGATGCCCTGGACGCTCCCGGCCGCGGCGAGGATGGCGCGGCGCATCTCCTCGTCCCATAAGCCGAGTGCGGTGAGCTCGGACATGAGATGGCGGTTCACGACCAGAAAGCTGCCGGCAAGGGTCTGGCGGGTGTACACGTTACTTGTGAACGGCTCGAACCCCTCGTTCTGGCCGACAATGTTGCTGGTCGTCGCGGTCGGCATGTACGCCGTGACATAAGCGTTGCGGGCCCCCGTTTTGCGGATCCTGGCGCGAAGGGCGTCCCAGTCTTCGGCTCTTATCGTGTTCAGGGTGAGGCGCGCGATCTCCTCCTCCCACCCCTTCGCGAAGAAGCCGGCCTCTACCCAGAGGTCCGGCTGCAGTTTCCCCTCGGAAAGGGGGCTGCCGCCGAACGAGGAGTACGCCCCCTCGAGCTCGGCGAGGCGGGCCGACTCGCGGAGAGCCCCGTAATAGACTGAGGCCGCGATCGCCTGCGCGATCTTCTTGGCCTCGGCCGATCCGTAGCCGACCTTGAGCCGGGCGAGAACGTCGGCAAGGCCCATGATCCCGATCCCGATCGGCCGGTGGCGCTGGTTGCTGCGGCGGCATTCCTCGCTCGGGTAGAAGGTCAGGTCGATGACGCAGTTCAGGGCCCGAGCTTCCAGCGCGGCGGCGTCGACAATCCTGCTGTAGTCGAGGAGGAGCTGGGCGCTGTCCTCGACGAGGAACGACTCGAGGCAGACAGCGGCGAGGTTGCACACGCCAAACTCGCCGGCGTTCGGGCTGTTTCCGGCGTTGAAGCGGGCGAACTCCGGCGCGTCGAAGCTGCTCCAGCTGGGAATGATAATCTCGGTGCACAGGTTGCTGCTGCAGATCGGCCCCACGTTCTTCATGTTCGAAAGCCGGTTGACGTTGTCCTTGAAGAGGACGTACGGGACGCCGACCTGCGCCCAGGTGCGGTGGGCCTCGGCGATGATGTCGCCGGCCTTCACCCGGCGCCGGAACTTCCCGGCAGCGACGTACCCGTCGTACAGGGCATCGTAGGCCTCCCCGTACGCAAGGTGGAGGCCGGGCGCCTCGTCGGGGCTGAAGAGGTACCAGTCGCCCGCGGTCGGGTTATTGGCCTCCCCGCGAGCGACCCGTTCCTCGTTTTCGATTTGGGCCTTGACCGCCCGCATAAAGCGGTCGGGGACCCAGATCGCGTACTTCAGGTCGGGGGCGAGGATTCCCCGGAGCGCCTCCTCGCCCTTCAGGCGGGGGAGCGCAAGGAAGGTGAAGATGTCCGCGTGGTCGACCCCGAGGTAGACCGCGAACGCGCCGGGGCGGTTGCCCCCCTGGTCGACGTACATCTGTACCTCGTTGAGGATCTTGATGTACCGCTTGATCCCGCTGCTCCGCCCCCCCGTCTTGCGGATCGGGGCGTTCTCGGCGCGGACCCCGTGAAGCCACAGCGACACCCCCCCTGACCACTTGCTGATCAGCGCCGAGACTTTCACGGTGTCGAAGAGCGTCGACAGGTCGTCCCCGGTCGCGATCTGGAAGCAGGAACTCAGCTGAGGAGTCCCCGTCGCCGCGTTGAGCATCGTCGGGGTCGCGTTGGAGACCATATGGGTGCTCAGCGCGTCGTAGAAATCGAACGCGTCGGCGAGGCGTTTCTCGAACACGTCGTCGGGCGCCTCATGGCCCCGCCCGTCCCGCTGGCACACGAAGATCCCGAGGGCGATCCGCATGTAGAGGTGCTGGGGGCGCTCTGTCGTTTGGTTGTCGAGCAGGGAGGACTCTTCGCGGCGGATGCCGGCGCGCAACAGGTAGCTCCGGGAAATCGTCTGCCAGCCGAAGAAGCGGAAGCGGAAGTCCCGTTCGGCGCAGAGACGGCCGTCGATGCTATCCGCGGCGCGTGAAACAATCGTTAAGAACTCGTCCGAGATCCGGAAGGAGCGGCGGTCCCCGATCTCCGCAAGGATCCCGGAAAGCGTGATGTTCAAGTTGCGGGGCGTGCGCTTGTGGAGGTCGCTCACGAATATGCGGGCCGCAAGGCTATCATAGTCGCTGTGCTTCGTCGCGCGCTGGATGCAGATCAGCGCCGTTTCCGCGTCGAGCTCCCGAGTTGTCTCCCCGTTCCGGAAGCGGCTGACGACCTCCGCCGTGATCGACGGGCTATCGATGGCGGTCAGCTCGGGCCCGTACTTCGGGTTTGACCGCAGGTCCTCGTTCCGCTCGGTGATCAGGTCGAAGCGGACGGGGACCTTCGCGCCGTGGCGGTCGACGACGTACGAGGCCGGGGGGCGGGCGGCCGACTTCGCCGGGGCCTGGGACTGGGCCTGGGACGAGCGCCACGCCGGGGGCGCGCTCGGGGGGGCATTCGCGATGCGGCGGAACGCGCGGGCGAGGTTCAGAATGTCGCCCATTTCGTCTGTGTCATCTTGGCGGCCCGCCGTTTCATCGGGGGTGCCCTCGGCATGGTTGCTGCTTGCGCGTCGAAGGTGCTCCATCTTGTACGGGGTACTCGCCCTATTTCAATTCCCGCGGCGGACCCAATTTGAAACGGGGCGCCGCCATGTATTGGCAATGGAAGTGCAGGGGCGCCCAGCCCAGAACCCCCCCTCGGGTACGCCGGACATCGAGAAGCTCGAATCTGAGAGCCAGGAAGACGACATATCCGATATGCAAACGATCAACGCGCAGATCTCCGATTACAACAGGTCGATGACGCTCCACATACTCCACGAAGAGCTTAGGACGGCAAACTTCGTCGCGAGCGTCGCGACGCCAGAAAACATCGGATCCCTCAAAGATGTTTTGCAGTCGTGCGCGGCGAGCTTACCGAACAGAATAAACGCGTTTATCGCGGCGGTATCTATCCCTGGCATAAATGGGCTCATCGAGACAAACAAATTGTTTAGGAAGGAGCTGATCGCCACGAAGCGGGCGGCCCCGCCTGGCCCGGCCCCGCCCGGCCGGCGGGACAACCTCATCGTAAAGCTGGCCGAGACGAGCCCGCCCGCGCCGGCGGCCGAAGCGCGCCCGCCAATACAGGCCACGCAGGTGCTTCCCCCGGCCCCGGCCCCAGCCCCGACCCCGGCGGCCCGGGGCGCCGAGCGCCAGAGCCAGTTCCGCTGGATGCCCGGGGAGGAAACCCGTATCGCTCTCAGACCAATCCGCCACGACGATCTGTGGAGATACCGCAAACACATCGAGGGGCTCCACTGGACGGCCCAGGCCGTTGATCTGTCGAAGGACCGGCACGACTGGACGAACCGAATGACCGAAGACGAACGCACGTTCGTTAAGATGCAGCTCGCCTTCTTCGCGAGGATCGACATCGACGTTCTCGAGAACCTCGACGAAAACTTCGGCGCCGAGGTCGACTGCCTCGAGGCGCGGTTCTTCTACGCGGCGCAGAAAGACCAGGAATGCACCCACGCGGAAAGCTACAGCCTCCAGATCGAGGCCGTCGTCGACGGCGCCGAGCGCGAAGCCCTGCTCAACGCGGCCAGCTCGATGCCCATCATCGGCAAGATGCGCGCCTGGGTCAAGCACTGGTACAGGGGCCAGCCCCTCGGCGACCGGCTCATCGCCTGGGCGGGTATCGAGGGGGTCCTCTTCAGCGCGAGCTTCAGCTCCCTCCAGTGGCTCCGTGAGCGCAACCTTCTCCCGGGGATCACCGAGATGAACAAGTACATCGTGCGGGACGAGAACGTCCATACGAGCTTTACGTGCCTTCTCATCTTTAAGTATCTGATCGACCGGCCAGACTCGGCCCGGGCCGAGGCGATCTTCAGAGGACTCATCGACATTCTCGACGAGTTCGTCGACGAGTCGCTCCCGGTGAGCCTTATCGGCATCAACTCGAAGCTAATGAAGCAATACGTCCGCTTCCAGGCCGACTGCGTCCTAATCGACATGGGATTCCAGCCGGTTTACCGGATGGCGAACCCGTTCCAGTTCATGGATAAGCTCACGCTGAACGAGGTCGAAAAGGTCAACTTCTTCGAGCGCCACAGCACCCAGTACCAGAGCGTCACGAAGGAAGGGTCGGCCCGGCTGGCGGTCGACGCGAGCCCCGTTGACGACGACTAGGGCATCGGCGCCGGGCGCCTGCAAAAAGAGGGCCGCGACCCTACTTCCGGACGAGGAATATGTAAGTCGTGTCGACCGAGTCGGTCCCGTACTTATTTTTGACCCAGGGGCCGTGGGGCTTGACGTTCGGCTCGGGGGCGAACCCGCACTTGGCGGCAAGGCTGACCCATTCGGCAGTCGAACGGTAGCTGGCAAATCCTCCTTTCGCGTAGTTGGCCATGAATTCGGCCGGCGTGACCCTGTCGCCGAACACGCAGTCGTACAGCGCGTGGATCACGTCGTAGTACAGTTTCTGCCCCACGGTCTCGCAGTCGTGCTCCCGGATCAGGAGATATCCCCCGGGTTTCAGCACCCGGTGCACCTCGCAGAACCGGCCGACCGCGTCGGAGAAGTGGTGGGCCGACATGAACATCGTCACGAGGTCGAACTTCTGGTCCTCGTAGGGGAGCGCGATCGGACCGCACCGCGTGAACGTGAACCGGCCGCTCGATGGCTGGGGCTCAGTGTCACACGCGAACACGTCCCCAGGGGGGAGGCCAAGCGCGTTCGCAATGGCCTCCGTTATCTTCCCCTCGGCGCAGCCGACGTCTAAATACTGGGGCCTGCTTATGTCTTTCATGCGGTTCTTTACGATGGCCATCTCCCGGACACAGTCACGGACTCTGGAGGATTCTCGGGTCTTCCCGCTGTCCCCCAGCGGCGGCGGCGGCGCCGATGCCGGCGACAAGGGCGGCGGCAGGCGCAGTGCCAGCGCGATTGGGAGGGAGGAGGTGGCCGACGGGGTTGGCGGGGGCGTCCCCGGGACCAGCAGCTTAGGCGGTTGGGCCGCGATCTTCCCTTCGCTGATGGTCTGCCCCGAGGCACCCGCCGCGAGCTCGCGGATCTTCGTCAGGATCTGCACGTCGGTCAGATCATTACTGTTGAGGATGTTGGACACGGGCCTGACGGAGCTCTCGGGTATCCTGTAATAGAGGAAGCGCTTGATTCGCGCGATGATCTCATTTTTGTTCGGCTCGTGGCGGATCGCCCCGAAGATGAGCGAAGTGGATGATGCAGATAATGCCATTCGACAGCGGCACGCGTCGTATAATACCCCACACTTCGTTCAATTTTTGCCCAAATAGGCGCGGGCGGCCCCAGCCGCGGCAGCCGTGGGAGCCTCCTCGGGGAGATTGTACACCAGCTGGACCGGCGGCTCGTAGGTGAGCCCGAAGGACAGACACCGGCCCGGCAGCGAGCAGACCTCGCGGCACACGTCCACGAAGCCCGCCGACCCGAGGGTGCCCCCCGGAATAAGGCCCGCGCCGTCGAGAAGATGGGCCACATGCTGAAAGCAGTGGCGGGACCTGGTCCGCCAGCCCAGGACCCCAAGCGCGATCTGCGCGAGGGTCGGGTACGGATAGCGCTCCCTGCGGAGCGCCTCGGCCCGCCGTTTCAGCCCTTCTGCGACCGGGGGCGGGAGGGCGGACGAAAGCCGCACTAAGTACGGGACGCCCGTGTAATACTTGAGGCGGATGAGGAGAGGCGTGAGCTCCGCCCCCCGCCCCATGTGGATTTCGGCTCGGGGCCGCGCCGGATCCGGCATCAACTCGAGCCCGGGCTGCGCCTCGGAAATGTACACGAGCTCCCCTTCGCGCATGAGGACGCCGGCGTGGCTGAAGAACGTTTGCGTCAGCATGCTGTTGGCGGGGGAGTGGGTCGTGGCGACGAACAGAATGATGTCCCCCGTTTTCATCCCGGGGTACGCGTCTGACACCATCGCCCGCCGAGCGCGTACCGTTTTGTACATCGCGTTGTACCTGGACAGCCGGTACATCCCCGTAAAGACGACCGCGACCGTGAGCACGAGAATAATGGCGATTATTGCTGCCAGCGCGAGGGCCGCGACCCGGGCCGGCATTGCGTATGTCGGCGGGCATCCGCCTCCAATCGCGAGGGCGGCGTCCGCCGATTTGAGGCGGGCCCCCCTCCCCTATCCAGAATGGCTGCCACAGGCTCGCGCTCCTCGCCCGCGCCCGACGAGCTCGTCCGGGCGGTCCAGATCCAGGTCCGCGCCCGGTGCGACCCAGGATTCGATAAGAACCCCAGGGAGGACCACACTATCGAGATCCTCCGCCTCTTCCAGGTCATTCGCCAACATCACCGGGGCATGTGCGGCGGCGTCGCCGGGGAGCTGCTGGGGACGCTCGTGCCGACCGTGCTTCACTGCTCGGCGGCCGTACGCGAGCTGATGAGGGACGACCCGGCCGCCCCCCTGCTTGAGCAGCGCTACGGATGCGTCCGCGGAGAGATGGCAACATTGGCGTCCCTGCTGTGCGTCGCGCAGGCGTCGGCCCTGGATGAGAACCCCGCGATCACCGCCGCCTGGCACGGCATATGCAGGGAGCTCAGGGCCCTCATCGACGCGTCGGAGCAAGCGAAACCGACCTGGCGCCTCCTTCGCCACAGTTTTATGCGCCATCGGGGCGCGCCGCCCGCGAGGCCCGCCCCCGTCCGCCCCCCCGCTGACGACGCCGAGTACTATCTCACGGCGGGCGGGCTGGAATAACCGGCCATGGCCGCCGCGCGAATTGGACCGGCGCACAAGGTAGGGATATGGATTTTTTATTCGGGCTCGCGTGCCGCGGCTTCGGCGGCAGAGCGGCGGAGTACATCGTGGCGGCTACTGCGGCTATCGGCCGCTCGGACGGATGTGGGCCAGAGATGAGCCGCCGCGCGGACGAAATCCGGTCAAAAATTTTGGCATTCTGCAGAGATCCGGATTTACTCGATCGCGAGGAGCTGTACGCCATATATGCGGCGGCCAAGCGGCTTCTTGCCGACTTCTGGCGCACGGCCGTCAGCGGCGGTGGCGGGCAAAATAGACTCACTCCGGTCTTTAGCCCATGCTGATACCCATACGCGCGATTATCGCGTCGACAATCCTGTCCCGCTCGGGGCCTTCGTCGCGGAAGTTCCCGTCGGCGAGCCCGGGCTCAATCTCGATGATCGAGGACAGCGGGAACGGGCTTTTTGGGAGTTTCGGAAATTCCTCCTGGTGCTTCCCCATGAGGAACGCCTCATGCGCGCGGCGAAGCCGGGCCTGGTATTCGATCGAGACGCCCCCCTTCGCGCCCTGCGTCTCCTTCGCGCCCTGCGTCTCCTTCGCGCCCTGCGTCTCCTTCGGCGGGGACGCGCTGATAGGGCTGTCAGCGTCCGGGAGACCATCCGTCGACTCGCGAATCTCGCCCGCCCGCGCGCGGGACGCGAGGCGGTCCATGCACTTATCGAGACTCGTTTTCAGGTACAGGACCTGGCCCCGTGTAAGGTCCACGGGGCACTTCAGGTTCCAGGAGTCACACCAATCCTTGTACATCGCCATTTCGACCTCGCTGACGTGGCCCCGCTGCAATTCCATGAAGATTTGGTCGGTCGCCGGGCTCCGCTCCAGGAGGTAAATGTCGGCATCTGGGACCCTCTTAACGCCTTCTGCGATCGCGTTTATCCGTGTGGCGTAGACGTATGTCTGGAACGCGTACCCGAACCGCGCGGGGTCGGTGTAGAATAGGGGAAGGATTCCGATTTCCTTCCATGAATCGACCGGCTCGAGGATGAGGCTCACCTTGAGGCCCCGCTCCTGGAGGCGGGATGCGATCGTTCTGGCGAGTTCGGTTTTGCCGGCCGCGATCTCCCCTTCGATGATGAACAGGAGAGCGCCCTTCTTCTGCGGGCGCTCGGCATAGCGGGCGCCGATGTTGCCGAGCCGGGTCGCGGGCTCCTGCGTGTTGCCGCCGGGGGTTGTCTCCATTACGCGGGGGGTGCTCATATATAAGGTTGTATCTATTTCAATTCCCTGGGCCCGCGATCGGGCGGCCTGTAATTGAATGTTGCGGGGGCGATTCATTGATGGGAGAAGAATCGCACGTAGCCCTCCTTCCGACGGAGTGCCTGGCCAGGATCCTGGGGTTTCTCGACCCTCTGTCGCTGCGGCGCCTGCAGCGTACCTGCCGGCGATTCGCGGGGCTCGCCGAGATGCGCATTCAGTCCCTCGAGTACGCGCGGAGCCTGTGCCACGGCGCGCGCGCATATATGGTGAACCGCATGCAAGACAGGCACGGAACATGCATTCTCTCTCCCGGGGCGCGCCGAACGATGTTCAACGAGTGGGCCAATGACTGCGCGGCGATCCTGAGCCAGAGTGGGCACGATATCGATCAATGGCGGAGGCTCGCGATACTCCGATTTCTCTACCCGGCCGCGATTTATTTCCATGACTGGCCCGGCGCTCCGTTCGCGTTCGAATGGTGCGCGCGGTTCGAGCGGGAAGCTCTGGGAAGGGAGCACCCCCGCCCTCGGACCGAGCTTCTCGCATTGCTGGACGCCGACGGGCATTACAAAAACTTGGCCCACTTCGCCAACGAAATCCGCTGGCCGCGTGGAATAGCCATGATAAAAGAGGTCGAACAGATTTCCAAGAAAAGTCCCGAAATGGTCAACCGTATCGTCGCAACGGAATTCACGCAGATATCAAAGGAGGGCGAATTTATTGGGCTGATAGCTATAGCTGCTATTGTCGCCTGTGACATAAATGGCGCGCCTGCCCAGGGCAAAAAGAGACGCCCCTGGTCATATATCGGATGTATGCCGTTTGCCGTCAAAAAGCTGTCCGACAAGACCCCGGATGAAGACAAAATATGGCTAGAATTAGCCCTCATGGCCCCCGCGACGAAACATTATCGGCCAACGACCCTCATTCAACGAATGCCGTGCGGCTGGAATGGCGACCCCAAATTTGGAAAGGCCCTTCAGATCGCGTTTCCGAAGATCACCTGCGTTGCTGGGCCGCAGTTCTTCGCCAGGATGATATTCTGCATGTATCTCAGATCAGCCGCACATAGCGAGGAAAGAATCACGTCATGGGATGTTGAAAGTTCTGTGGCCTCCCTAATGAAAGACCCTGCATTTATGAGTATGGTACAGTCCTACGAGAATGCTGAACTGGCGATTTCGGCGGCGGAGGGCCAGCTAGTGCAGCTGTTGAGGTTAATGGGCATTGATGAAAATGGCGGCGCCGGGGGACAGCAGCCGCATGGCGTGGTCAGTACTGAAAACAATGACGAGACGAGCGACGAAACGAGCGACGAGACGAGCGACGAAACGAGCGACGAGACGAGCGACGACCATCCTCCGCCACTCGAGAATGACGATGATCGCCCCGGCGTGGACCCAAAATAGCCGGAGTGGGCGTCCCATTTTTGAAGACAGGAGCGGGGTACATTAAGGCGCGGCAATAACCTAGCATGACGATGGACGCTTTCTGGTGCAAAACTCTAGGCAAGAATTGGGTTAGGTTCAAGAACGGTACCGTGGTCAAAACCGAGATGATATCGGACGAAAACATAGCCGCCAACGAGGCTATCGGCAAACTCATCAACACTCCAGATAGCTTTCCCCTGACTCCGGTGCTTCGGGTCAAGCACTCATCCCGCGACGGGTGGCTGGCTGGGCCGATCGATGGCAGGAATGTTTACATATTTATTGCAAAAGAGGAGGCTGCGGTGAGTGCCGGCGCCCGTGCCCTCGCCCAGCAGCGGGTGGCGCGCGACAAAGATGATATCACCCTGGATGCGATCTCGGTCTAAGCGCGTAAGATGAGCGCGTAGGATGAGCGCGGTTGCGCTTTTTTCCATGTTACCCATCTGTCGTCGGGCGTATTCGGCGACGATCTCCGGTGCGGTTCGGCGGTACTCGGCGCCTAGCGGCACCACACGGCACACGGCGACTGCTGGCAGAACGCGGCACAGCGTCGGTCCCCGTCCCACCAGGTGGCCCCCCTCCCCTCGTAGGTCGGGTAGTTCTTGTAAGGCTTGTCGTAAAGTCCCACGTTATTCGGGCCCGGGCAATACCTGGACTTGCGGTGCGCACGCGCGCGCGCCCGATATGCTGCGACAATGGCGATTGTGAGGGCCACAATAATTGCGATCGCAATCGCAGTCCTGCCGGATCTGTCCATTGGCCCGTAGCGTGGTATCTTTACCGCCGAAAGGGGCCCGGCCCGGGATTAACACTCGCTGAGGGCGTAGTAGGACCCCCGCTCCCCGGGCTCGTCGAGGTCTATATATGGGTACACGAGGTACCCATCCTTGCGGCGCCGGCCGCGGCGGACGAGCGCGACGGCGACGGCGACGGCGACGATGATCACGATCACGATTACGATCACAACCGCGACCGCAGCCGCGGAAATGGGGCTGGCTTTTTCTGGCATCGTATGACGGCGCGGAGAAGGTCCGGGCAAATTTCTGCACGCGAATAGCGTTGCGGGTGTGAGTCATGACGCCTCGGCTCGCCTTCATCTTTATCATCTTCATTATTGTCATCGTTCTGGTCGCCCATGTTTTCGCCTGCGAACGGATCGAGACCCAGATAACGGGCGGGGGCCGGCCGAAAGATATGGACCGCGTCCAGCCAGCCAGCTGGGAACTCGACATCAGCCGGTACGTCGTCCCGGTTTGATGGCGCGGCCCGGCGGCCGCAACGACCCCGCCGCTTTTGCGCAGACAGATACGAACGCGCGACGGCCGATGAAAAGCGCGACAAGAACCCAACTCCTGCTCGCCACGGTCGCCGCATTGATCATTGTTATCGTGGCCTGGTTCGCCGCGACGAGGCAAACGTACTTCCAAGCTTCTAACCTGGTCGAAATCGCGTACACGCCCCCTGGGGGGCCGGCCCCGTATCTCCGGCTCACGTTCAGCGAGCCCCTCGACCCGAGCCAGGTACAGGGGGCGTCCGCAGTTCTTAAAGCCTTCTCTGTCGCGCAGGATTCCCCGACTCCCCCTGGGCTCGCGGCGCCTTTCCTCGCGCTTCTGACCCAGGGGCCGGCCGCCCCCGGGGGCGGGTCGCAGGGGCCGGCCCCATTCGTCCCGGAGTACTCCGACCGCACGCCTACATTTGTGACGACGAACACCCTTCCGCAGGGGATCACGAGCTTTCAGCAGCCCCTCACGGTCCGGGGGAATGGGGTTGTGTGGTTCGCGGCCCCCCGGGGGAAGTAGAGCTGGGCGCGCTGGTATTTGAAGCGTGGGCCTACCCCGGATACGATGGACAGCTTCGCGGTGCAGATTCATGAGCTTTCGGGCGAGGGCGGAGCACCAACGTCCGCCCCCTGGGTGACGATCCCGCTGGGGGCGTCCGCGGAGAAGACTACGACAGCAGAGCGTGAGATTTACACGGGCAAGAGCAACGGCGACACTGCAATGATACCAATCCCTACGGCGGGCGTGCTTACAGTCCTGAACAACGGCGAGGTCATCCAGACAGTATCCTATTCTAACCGGTTTGAAGGCGTCCGCTCGCGGGCCGAGACGCAGCCCACCTCGGTTGGCGACATAACCCTCGTGCCGTGCGGGCCGGACCGCAGTCAGAAGCCCGCCAGCGAGATCGAAGACGAGTTTGCCGGCTTCGGGAAACTCCCCGATGGCAAATGGGTCCAGCTGAACCCGAGCCACGACAAATGTGTCATCCAGCTCAGATTGAAAAAGCAAGTCCCGTCCGACGCGTTCCGCAACATCTGGAGCAGAGAATACTACGTCTATGCGATTAACCGGGTCGCGATCTCCTTCCCGCGCCCAAAAACCCCGCAGCTGGACCTTAACAGGGCGACGGATATTTAAGGCGCGGGCCGCACTCGATCGCGTGATGCTGGCAGGCCAGGCCGCCGGCTGGCCCGCGGCGCTTTTTTCCGGCCAGTATTGGCGGGCCGCGGACATGTGGATCAACTTTACAGCCCTCGCGACCGGCGCGCTGAGCTTCACGATCGCCCTTGCGTGGAACGACGCGGCGAGCAAGGCGATCCAGAGCTTGATACCCCCGACCAATAAGCAGGCAGCGCTCCGCGCTGCGTTCGTGTATGCTCTGGTCGTCACGCTCATCGTCGTCGTTCTCGTCGCGGTAGCAAACCACACAAAAACAATCGTGAATCGGTACACCGTCAAGGGCCTTTCCGCGGGGAAGCGCGGCTCTCCCGAAAACCGGGGCCGCTCAGCCGGCTGTCCTAATTGCGGTTCGGTTCCCTCGATCGTCCGGCCCTGACACGGGCCCGGCCGCTCGCGGTCAGGGGCGCCCTCGCGGTCAGGGACGCCCGGGGTCGAGGCCGGCAAGCAGGTCGGCAAGCTCGCGCAGCCGTGCCGGCGCGTACCGCTCGGGCCGCGGGAGATCTCCCTCGGTGCACCTATAGGATAGGATCGCCGCGATATTGGAACCCGTGGGGGTCTCACTCAGGAGGGCGCTCTCGCCGAAGAGTGCCCCAAGAAGACCGCCAGCGATCGCCGCGTTCGTATCTGTATCGCCGCCGAGGCGCACGATCCTGTCCACGCGGGCCCCGAACGTCGGCGCTTGGTCGTTGAGGGCATAGAACGCGCAGTATATGCCGTGAAGGACCCACCCCTTGTTCGTTGTCACGTCGCGGGGCACCTGGCATATGCCTTCGACGATCGCGTTACGGAGATCCATCAGCTCGACCGTGGCGGCGCACTTCACCGCCGCGGAGGACGCGTCCGCCGCCGCCTGGCCGGCCAGGAGAGCCCGCGCCGCGGTCAGGTACGCGCGGACGGCCCCGATGCACACCGGGTGGAAGTTCGTCGCCCCGCAGTCCTGGGCCGCCGCCCGCTCCCAGTCGGCGTCGGGCAGCGCGGCGAGGGGGGCACAGCGCATTAGACAGCCATTGGATTGGCTCCAGGCGGACATCGGAGCGCCTTTGAGGGCGGCGTGCCGCGCGGCGTATCCGTCGATGGTTTTGATGCCGACGAACAGGGCGCGCGTGTTTTTCCCCATAAAGGGACATTGGCTGTTCGCCCAGATGAGATACTCCTTGACCACCGTGTTGAGATCATATCCGCCGGTATTGGCGATCGCGCGGGCGAGGGCGATCATCATTTCAGTATCGTCCGTTACCATGCCGACGTGGCCGAATTTCTTTCCGGGCTGGAACCGGCGGACCACTACCAGCCTGTGCTCGAGCCGGCCGGTATACGCTGAGAGCGGCGTCTGATAGTGGAACTCGTGCGGCGCGCCAAGAGCGTCGCCCGTGGCGACGCCGAGAAGCATGCCGCGCACCTTATCCCTGCGGGTGAGTCCGCCGTCGGCGTTCGGTAGCGGGACAATCGGGCCACCGATGATCTCTTCGATCAGCTCCATGCGCGGATGATTCCAATCTGCCGGTCGTGTTCAAAAAAAGATTACGCCCTTCATGGCGGGGTCCCCGCCGAGAAGACCCCCTTTGCATCGTACGTCCACACGGCGCCGCCGCGGGTTATCACGGCAGCAACCTCCGGGAACATGTAGTCGTACCGGCGGAGGTCCCCCGCGGCGCGCAGCGCGCTATCCCGGTCGGCGCCGTAAACAATGTTGTACACATCCTTCTGGAGCTCGGGCCAGTACACCTGCCAAAGGAAGTCGCCTTTCGGCGAATCCCAAAGCTGGATGGCCGACCGGCCTGACCGAGCCGTGCCGGGATATACGTATCCGTCCGAGATCATCTTTCCGTACGCGATGCGCATGGCGCGAGAGATCTCCGCGGGTCCGGTGCGCCTTTGGGCGTCCCACACAGCGCGATTATCCACCATTATGCGCTTTACGATTTTCGCGTCCGCCTCTGGGCTGAAAGGGAACTGGTACGTGTCTGCGGAATATCCCGTAAACTCCTTCCGATCCTCCGGGCGCACAGCGACAACTGTACCGCATCGGAAGATCGCGAATGTTGTGTCGTCTTGGCTGTACACAAGCGCGCAGAATGACCCAAACTCGCGGGCCCCGCGTTCGAGGTCAATCCAGTTCGAATTGATCTGGCTTCCTGCCGGGGTCGTGGCCGGCTTGAACGCCAGGGGGGCGGGGTCGGCAGGGGCGTCTGGAGGCGCGCTGGCGGGTACCTCGGGTATCGATGCGGGTTTGTCCATTCGGCGATATCCGGGGTCGTATCGGCATCAAATTGCGCGCCCACACCCGCGCGCAATCGGATGGCCGCCTGGATCCTTTGCCGAGCGCTGAATTTGAACGGCGGAGCCGCTTCTCATTAGCGCATCGCGGGCCATGGACAACGAGGAACACGATCCACGCAAACCGCAGAGCGACACGCATGAACTGCGGGGCGCCCTGCCCATCGAATACCACGGAGGGCGGACCGAAACAAGTCCGGCGCTCCGTTGCGCATGGGTCGCGCTTGTCATGGTCGGGAGGTCGTACGTCCCGGGCGCCCTCGCCATGGCGCAGTCCCTGCGCGATGCACGCACCCGGCACCCGATCGTATGCATGGTGACGGACGACGTCCCCAAAGACGCTGTCGCCCAGCTGTCCCTCCTCTTCGACTCGGTCGTCGCCGTTCCCTATATTGCCCACCGCACAAATCCGCCTAAGTCGTCCCGCCAGACCGAGCTGTACAAGGGCTGGATCGATAAGTCGTTCACCAAGTGGAACTGTCTCGCGCTTACCGAGTACGACCGGGTCGGGTTCGTCGACGCCGACATAATCGCGATGACGAACATCGACGACCTGTTCGAGCTGCCGCCGCCGGCAGCGACCTACGCGAACGCCTACGCCCAGCCCTGGACCCAAGAGCGGGGCATACAGAACCCGTACAGCAGCCTCCTTGACTGCCCGAAGGATGAAAAAGTCTGTGACCTTGCGCACGGGAGACAGATCCCGGCGGCAATGATCAGGGCTGCCGCGAAAGAAGGATTCGTCGGCGGCGCGAGCCTTATGATTCTTAAGCCGAGTAAGGCGGACTTCGAGGGAATCAAGGCATTCATCGCGCGAGACCCGGTCTTCGGGGTTGGCCTGACGACGAAGTCCGGGCCCGACGAGGTTTCGATCGCGCTGTACTACGCCGAGAAGCCCGCCGACTGGACGAACATCCACCAGAAGTACCAAGCCATCCCCTGGAAGAAAAATTGGGTTTCCCACGACATCCGCGGGTTTCACTTCATCGGGCGGAAGCCCTGGGACCAGGAGCGCGAGGAGTGGCCCGACATCGCCGACTGGTGGAAAGTGGCGGACCGGGTCCTCCATCGTAACCCCGGCTTGCGCGAGGTCTTCTTCCCGACGGTCACGCACGTCACCGGACTTGATGCAGATATGGCCCAGTATCGCCTGACGATGGACATTCGCGCGATGCTTACCGCCGCCGCCCGCAACGCGGCGCCCGTCGCCCGCAAATTCAACGTCGTCGCCGCGCGGGCCGAGGTCGACAATATTGTCGAGCGCTGGCTCATGGCTCTCGTCAACTCCGCCGGCCCCGGGCCGGACGCCCACTGGGCGACGGTTTACCGAGTCGTATCGCCTGAGGAGCCGTTCAACAACAAGCTCGCCGGAGAGCTTGTCGAGAAGAAGATCGCCCTGAACGCGACAGCCGCCGGAGTGATGGTTCGTGATATCCTTGCCATCATTACGCGCCGCCTCAGTAAACTGCCCCGCCCATCCGGCGACCAGCCTGTCCTTAACGCGGACAGCCTGAGCTACGGCTCGCACTTCCGGACCAATATGACCCCCCGAATCCGAAGGCTCATCGAGCTTGGAAATGTCGAGAAGGCGGCGGCCGTCGTGCTGCGCTATGCTGTCGTCGTGTCCGCCGGCCAGCAGTGGGGCCTCCCCCAGGCCCACGTCGACTATCTGTACGACAACTTCGGCGTCCGGGGCGAGGCGTTCGCGTCCCCGCTTAATGCCCGGCTCCTCGGTAAGAAGCAGGCGGTCTTCTGCAGCGTCTTCCCGGACACGGACAGTCCGTACGGCTCGATCGGAAGCTTCTTCAAGCTTTCCCCCGAGGCGATCGCACAGGTCGGGAACTGGGTCGTGAACCCTCCCTTCGTTGAAGCGTTGTTGGAGAAGGCCGCGACGATTGTCGTTGACGCGCTAGATAGGGCGGCTGCCGCACGGCGTGACCAGACGTTCTTCTTCATCATTCCCGCTTGGAAAGATATGCCGGCGTACCGGATCCTTCATGATTGCCGATACATGGTGGCTGAAAGGAGGCTCGTCTATGGCGAATACTCGTATGAAGATCCTTCTGGCGCTCGTATCGATACTAGGGCCAGCTCTATTTACTTCGCTCTTAGTACTGGCCCGGCCGACTTAATCGGGAAGCTTGAAAGCGCTCTCCTGGTCAGGATGCGCTGATCCGTGCACGCACGGCGCGGCATTTTTGAAATAACTTACCGGCCCATATCACGATGAATCCAAACGCGCCAGCTTTTGTTCCGCTGTTCGCCCCCCCCCTTCCGCCGACACTCCCGCCGGCTCTCTTATCGGCGCCTCCGCTGATGCAATCGTCGGTGTTCCCGCCGGCGCCCCCACCGGCTCTCCTGTCGGTACCCCCGCCGACGCCCCCGCCGGACCCCCCGCTTCTCCCAACGCCGACAGGCGCGAAGAAGAACAAGAAGAACAAGAAACAGCAGCGCGCCGAAAATGTCGCGGTGCCCCCGGCCGTCCCTGCGATGGTTCCAGTTCCGCCGACGCCCCTGCCGACGCCCCAGCTGACGCTCCCGCCGGCGCCCCTCCCGGCGCCCTCGCTTCTCCCAACGCTGGCAGGCGCGAAGAAGGACAAAAAGAACAAGAAACAACAGCGCGCCGAAAATGTCGCGGTACCCAACCCAGAGGAAGTGACCGCGGGGTTCAAGGACCTGGATGAGGAAGTCCTTCACAAAAAGATAGCCACCCCGGCGATTATGCCGAATAGACTTTCTGATCTGGACCTCGAGGCGGCTCGGGAGTCTGTCCATAAGTTGTTTGGGGACGCGCTGGAGGGGGCGATGGAAGCGTACCATGATGGGAATGCGGCAGCCCACGAAACAGCATGCGACAAGGTTTCCAGCATTATGGAAACCTACCGGACAATCGCCGGCTGCTATCCGTATTGCTCAAACACCGTCGGCGCCGGGACCTTCCGGTTCGCGCCGCCCGCCTTTGCGACCTACCTGAAGACAGAAGGGATCAGACCAGAGATCTTCGAGTCGGTCCCGATGATCATCGAGTCGGCCATCGAAGAGGGGGCGCGCGCGAGCCACTGGCCCGCGCTCCGGGATGCGGTGCGGGCCGCGGCGAGAGCCTGGCCAGACCGCGAGCTATTCCTGACGCGAGTCGGGAGCGCGCGCATCTTATGCGAAGCTTCCGCTCTCGGGTTTACCGATAGCCGCCTCGAGCACGCGATCACGACCCTCCAGCGGCTCGTGCGATATCGTAGGGCCCACCCCCTGGGACCCGGGGAGGACCGCCACACGTGGCTTGCGCGCTTCGAGGCCGAGGGCCACGCGCCTGATCCAGCGAGCCGTGATCGGCTCGTACATCTCCGGAGCTTTGGTGAGGCGAACCGCCGTCTCAACTACCGAGGAGAGGAGGCAGAGCTGAGCTTCGTGCGCTGGAACCGCCGCTGCATCCCAGAATTCATCGGGGAGTTCATCCGAAGCGGCGGGGAGTTCTTCGACTACGAGTTCGCGTACGGAGTGGGGACGTTCGTATCTGGCGGCGCCGAAATCGATATCACTTCGCTTGTGAACGAGAAGCGGGATCGCCTATATCGCGCGAATTCTGAGCTCCTGCTCGACGACGACGCGCTCGCGAAGACCGCGGCCCTTGCGCGCATCTATCTCGAAGGGGGCCTCGGTAAGCTACGTCACCCTCGCCGCGACCTTCTCAAGTTTCTGGACTTCACGCTGAATGACCCGCCGCCCCAGTGGGTCGAAGGTCAGCACCGGCTGAATCGCGAAATCCCGATCGCGAAATGTTATATTGAGCGTCTGGACAGCCTCCCTCTTCACGTTATCGAAGATATATTCCGCGCCCTTCCCAAGTGCCGCGCATCGTACGGCCGTGAGCTCCTTTCGCGCTTCGCCCAAGCTGACGTCGAGAAGCTCGATGCCGAGGGGGTCCGCCGCTGGCTCCTGGACCTCATCATCGATAGCGCCGATGACCTATGCGACAAAACGGCGATAAGCCCCAAAGATTTTAGGGCTTTCCTGAAGGCGTCTGTGCGGGATTCCCCGGGGCCAGTCGCTCTCGCCCGGGCCCATCTGCGGAACGCCCAAAAGCAGGTACGTGAGGGGAAACCCCTGTACAATTACAAGGTGTGGGTAGAGCCTGTGAAGGTTTCAACCGTCACCGCTACGTCCACGGCGCAGAAGAAATAAGAGAAGGTCCCCCTTTTTTCCAGCGCGCGTGCACACGAGCGCAGTTAGCGGCGATCGCCATGATGCACACTATTATGGCAATTGCTACGGCGAGAACTACTACGACCGCCATTCGGCCGGTGGGGGGGTGTCCCCGCGGGTCGTCGGTCTTCCAATCCGGGTCCAATGGCCACTCGGATTCGGCACAGGGGCTTACGTGTTCCGGCCCCCGGGTCATCTGCATCATCACCGAGGCCGGGCACACCCTCATCCCCCGGCGGCGGCACTCGGCTGCCGGGCACGGCTGGTGGTCAAGCCCGAGCGAGTGGCCGACTTCGTGGCAGATGACGTACGTCCTGTACCGGTCGAGGGGCAGGCGGGACCGGCTTCCGCCGGTCCAGTTGGCGAGGTTTACAACAATGTCGTTCACCCCCGCGCGCCAGCACGAGAAGCCAGGCACACGGCATTCCCGTTCGGTGACGGCCGCCGTTTCGAGCCGGATGCGGAGCTGCGGACTGTGCGTCGCGCGCACAAATGTGTACCCGTATTTCGCCCATCCCCGCGGATCGGCGAGGACCCTGTCAACCGTTTCTCCGAAGGTCGCCGCGGCCTCCCCGAGCGGAACCCCAGGCCCGACCGTCGTTGTGTACGTTACTCGCGTCATTCGCGCACGCTATACCCGCGCAGATTTGTGGCAGGCAGATGCCTGAAAAAGCGGCGAGGCGCTCGCGCGGATAAGATAGGGCCGGTCTGCTCTGTCATTCCTCGTCGCTCGGGGGGTCAGTACCGTCGATCCGCTCTGGCATGCGTCCCGGACCTTCAGAGCTTTCGTGTTCATGGACTTCTGGATCCTGCTGGCTTATGTGTATGTCGTGGTAGTCTCGTAGCCAGATCTTCATTGACTCGGGCATCTGGGATTCGGATCCGGGCCCAGGTAAATAGTATCGCAGTCTGTGCACCATGAGGGGCTCCGTATTTATGATCCATTTTACGATGTCCCAGTTTTCGGCAGCGACGGCGAGCTCCATCCAAGATACACGGAATTGGTGGCCATTGACGATGGCGTCCAATTTGTACGTCATGATCGCCCAGCCGAGCATCTCGCGTGTCCCGTACCGCACGATGTTGTCAAGGATTGAGTTTGCTGCTGTTTCATCTAGAACATCTACTTTCGCGCCGCGGCCGTGGGGCTTCGCGCTTTTTGACGGAAGTTTCCCGGGTGATTTGTTTACGGGTGTCGGCGCCGATTCTATGTCGGTGTACGCCGCCTGTACGAACCCTTTTTTAATGATATATTTTAGGGTCTCAATCTGTCCGGATTTGCAACTGCTGATCAGGAAGTTCGCCATAGCGTCCCGAATGGCGGCCGTGTTGAGTTCGCGGCGTTCCACATAGATCTGGAGCAGGGGCTCGATGTATGTGATCTTCAAAGAGGGGGTTATGACTGTGCTTTTGCATATGCCGTTTATGGCGGCGCGAACCCCCTCGACATACACGTAATAATAGCTTGGCCAATAAGCGATCCTAGCCGACTGACGTCGGAGCAATATTGTAACAACCGACATATGGCCGCGTACCGCTGCTGCCCGTATCGCGTATGAGTTTTTGAACTCCGGGCCAAACTCGACAGCATAACGAGTTATGATCCAGTCAGCCAGATCCAGGTAGCCCATCTGAAGGGCCAGCCTTATCGGCCGGCAATTATTTTTCATGATGTAAGTGTTCGCGCGGCACGTTTCGCCCCTTAGTACATCCTGTGTAAGATACTTGATAATGTTTTGCCTATTGTTGAAAGCTGCGATATCGAACATCGAAGCAATACAGTTATGCATATGTGGTAGCCGCCCAAACCAACTCGCAAATTCTTGATCGTGATCGTAACGTACTGACTCGGCCCCGAGTCTCCTCCCCGCGTCTCGTAAAATCCACTGTATCGAGCTGACCGACCCCCGCGCGCAGGCCATCTTGATCCATCTAGTTCTGTGCGACCAGCTATCGGCCTGCACCGCCCACGGCGGGGTGGACTTATCAATGAAATCCCGCCAGCCGCGCGACACGCGTCTCATCAAAACCCAGCTGTCCGGGGGGAGACGACTGACGATCAGCGCGCGTATTTCATGAGGGAGCGCGTCCATGCGTATCCGCGTATCCTATTTTGGCTCGCAATTCAAATTGATCGCAGCCGCGTTGTCAGGTAAATGGCATCCCTGCAGCGGGCCCTTGCTCGGGCCCCCCATGTGCAGCCAGCCGAGCTCACAGCCTGGTTCGACGATATCGCCGACGCGGTCCTCCGCCGCAGTGAGCTCGTCGTGGCCGGCCAACGGTTTGCGCTACTGGAAGTCGAGTTTTACTGGTCCCGGGCCGATCACCCGGATCCGTATGTGCACCGGGCCCCCGCCCAGTGCGATACAAACGGCGAATGGTACTTCCACCGAGAGTCCGCGGCCCGAATTGGCTTTACTCTTAAGGGCCTCGATGTGACATTCGGCGTTCCGGGCGTCGCCGCCGGCGGCATGCTGGCCCGCGCTCTTATGAGCCCTGAGCTCGGTCACATTGATGGCCCGTCCCTGGTCGTCGACTCGATCCTCCGGGCAGCTAACGTGGTAAGCGTCTTAGCCCTAAAACAACAGGCGGGGTTCGCGAGTGGCGCATTTGCGGCTGGTTCTCTGATGCACTTTGTGGAGCGCGTCACCCCGCTGAGCATGCCGATTCACATTGGACCGAGGATCGGGCTCTCAGCTCGGAACCCGCCCTTTCAGGGCGCCCCCTACAGGTACCGCGCCCGGCCGGAGCTGACGAAAAAGGATAAGAGGAGATTATTGGCGGGGCGTGTCATGCAGGCGCCGCGCCCACCGCAGCCGGCCACGGCGCCGACTGTGGCCCCGGCCCTTTCAGACGCCGATATCTGCGCAATACTTGGGATTTCTGAAACAGACCCATCGTCGCCAGCCGCGGCGACACACCCCTGAACACAAATGGGGGATTGCTGCCAGGCCCATAAAACGTCGCGACAAAAGCCCACGGGGGTCGACGTCCGGTTCTGGCTGTCGCGGCCGCGGGCGCCCACGGAATGATGCGGCGCCCCGGACGTCTCCGGCATTTTTCCGCGCGGCTTATATGATGCAAAGCCTACCATTCCGCTTCCTTGCTATTATTGCGGCGTTCCTTGCTGTCGGAGCCGGGGCCGACAAATGCGTCCGGTGTTGCGAAAGCGGGGAGCCGAATATCGGGATGCCAGCCCCCGTAGACAAGAATATCGCGGGGGATGGGGCGTTTCCGTATGAACACCGCGGCCGCCAGCTATGGCCGACGCCGGCCCCATGCGTGCAGTGCTGCCAGCCCCCCTCCAAGCGCCAGCTGTGGCCGACAAGCCCGCCAACACCGACTCAGGCCCCCGCGCCGACCGATGACCCGTCGAGGCCGAGCACGTCCCCAACCCCTGGCCCGAGCGCGACAGGGCCTGGCAGCTCCAGTTACGACGTTTGGGCCGACAGCCTGGTGCACAAGCTTATAATGGCGATTGCCGCCGTCCTTATTATCATCTTGTTCGCGGTTCTCTTGCTCGCGGCGATGACATGCCGCTACATGAAAAAGGTCGCCGCCTCTCTCAGCCACAGCACGAACTGAGCCAGCTCGCTGGTCATTTGCGACTGCGAAAGGTTTTCCATTCCTGTTTTTGGAACGCTTTTAACTGTCCGGCGGTAGCCTCCCGCCTCAACTTGAGCGGCGTATGTTGTTCGTTTCTCTCCCTTTTCTTTTGCATCTGGCGCAGGCGCTCCATGCCTTCTCTAGAAGCCGCCTCCCTGGACAGCTCAACTACACCCCGTGCGCGGTGCTCGGCGCGGTGCTCGGCGCGCTGCTCGGCGCGCTGCTCGGCGCGCTGCTCGGCGTGCTGCTCGGGATCACCCACGATAACCATTGAGCTTAGCAGGTTCTGCAAATTGTGCAGCAAGTGGAGGACTCGCCGGGACGATCCGCTGGATACTACGGCGACGGTATCGGTATCACTGATTCCGATTTCTGCTACGGCAGTGCCCCGCAGTTCTGCGGACAGGCTTCCCCTTTCTTCTTGCGTCAGCACCCGATGTCCGGGCGCGACTTCTCGCAGGAGCGACGCGAACCCGTCCCTCGACGGGCCGCCCACAAAGACGACGGCGACCGGGCGGCCACCCCCACCTGGGCCCGCCCCAGCAGGAACGATGCCGTTTGGTGCGTCGTTTGGTGTGCCGTTTGGTGCGCCGTTTGGTGCGTCGTTTGGTGCGTCGTTTGGTGCGTCGTTCGGCATGATGATGACCCGTATTGCTTGTGTTCAAAAAACAAGTCGGAGATCCTATCTGCCAATCTCGTCTACGCGGTTTCGACCCAGGTAAGCAGCGGATACAAAGTGTCGGAGCCCGCCCCGCTGGTCCGTATGGCCGTCACCACAAGCCAGTCCGAATTTCCAAGAATGTCCGCGTTCAGCATTATGGTCGGGTCGTTAAACTCCAGGACCTGCGTCGAACCCCCGGACGCGCCCGATAGCGAGAAGCGCCCCACGACGATAAACGGGTAGGTGACGCCCGTCACGTCGATGCTCGACGACGCCTGGTCGAACTCGGCGCACGAGATGTCCGTGTAATTTGCCACCGACGTGCTGTTCACGGCCGTCCAGCTCGGCGCGCTTAGGGGGCCGGCCACGTTGAAGCTGATCGGGGAGATGAACCGGTAAACCGTGATCGTGAATATGCCGGTCGTTGTGATCATCGCGCTCAGCCGGACCGGGGACAGGGTCGACCGGTTTCTCGCGCTCTTGAGCCGGACTGACATGATGGGCACCTCCAGGCCCCCATTTATGATGTAGCCCTGGGTCAGCGGCGAGATCGTGCGGGCACGGGTCGTCGCCAGGTCGAATCCGCCCTCGCTGATGATCGTCGACGAGATCTGGTGCATCACGGTCGCGCCGCCCGTTCCCGCCGTGCGCAGCTCGTAGCGGACGGGGAGGGACCCCAGCGTGAGGTAGTTTGACGCCCCGGGGCTCGGGGCGGTGTTTCCGTAGGTGAACATGTGGCACGGGACCAGCGCGCGGCCGACGACGATCCCCATGACAACGGTGCCGGACCCGAGGAAGTCGAACTCGATGTAATAGACCTGGCGCTGGGCGATGTTGATCGTGACGCCGCTCTTGCCGGTCCCGTCGAGCTTGTCGATGTTCCAGTTCGCCTGGGTTATGACGTTGTCGTTCTGGATTCCGGCGACGTTCGAGCGCTGGACGACGCTCAGGTTGGCCGAGCCGGCGACTCCGTTTTGCTGGAAGAAGAAACCGTTTCCGGCGACGGCGTTGACAGTTTTGTCGGCGCTGTCGTCGAACACGCCGAGCCGGGCTGTCGACCCGGTAACGCCGCCGCTCGTCTCCAAGATGCCTACGATGAACGCGAGGATGCTCTTTCCCGGCGTGTACGGCGCGTAGAACCGGGACTGGCGGACGGCCTTCGACACGGCGGCGCCGGTCGAGCTGATTACGACTGTCGGCACGCTGAAACTGATCGTCGCCCCCGTGCCGGATGTGAGCTCGGCCCATTCGATGCTGTGCCGGTCGTTGTAGAACGCAGCGTCGTGGACGGTCTTGGGGTTCGAAACTCGGAGACGCCCAAGCGCGTCCTGGTACTCGGCGGGCACCCGCAGCGTCGTCAGGAAGGCCATTGGGGTGCGATATGGAGGCCGGCAAAAAGCCCGTGCCCGGCGCGGCACGCCCGTCGCGCCGGCTAGGCGACGAACCACCCAGTAGAGCCGTTATGGTAGATGTTGATCGAGTTGAAATTATTTTCGATTCGGACCGAGGCTTGGCCGACGATCGTGTTGCCGGCGAACGGGACGATCGTTATCGGATGAACGAACGCGTTTCCCCCCTCATCGATGATCGCGTAACGCTTCGGGCCCGGCAGGCTGCTGATCTGGGGAAGATTGAGCGTCACGTTCGTCGTCGCGGTCGCCGTCACCGCGAGGAAGTCGTCGGTAGACAGCACGGTGTACGACGCCGTGCTCACGACGGTACGCGAGTAGTGTGCCGCCGAAATCGTGATATCGTTCGTGTTCTGCGTGACCGACGCCCGCTGCCCTGCTACCAAGCTGCGGAACTGCAGGCTCGCACCCGTCTTCGCGCTGAAGACCTGGCTGCCCGCGCCGAGATTTGCGCCCGTCAGTGTGTTGTCGATCGTGATTACGCCCGACGCCGGTGCCGAGACCGTCAGGCCGTTCGCCGTGCCCGCCAGGCTGTTGAACTGCAGCGTCGCGCCCGATTTGGCGCTGAAGACCGTGCCCGTGCCGGCGCCGAGGTTCGCGCCCGTCAGCGTGTTGTCGATCGTGATCACGCCCGCCGCCGGTGCCGAGACCGTCAGGCCATTCGCCGTACCCGCCAGGCTGTTGAACTGCAGCGTCGCGCCCGACTTTGAATCAAAGACCGTGCCCGTGCCGGCGCCGAGGTTCGCGCCCGTCAGCGTGTTGTCGATCGTGATCGTCGTCGCGTTCTGCGTGACCGTCAGGCCGTTCGCCGTCCCGACGAGCGAACGCAGGTTAGCCGTCGTGCCGACGACCGCATCGAACACGCCGGCGCCGCCGCCCTCATTCGCGAGCGTAGTCAGGCCGACGCTTCCGCTGGCGGCGATCGTTATGTCGGTCGCCGTCTGCGTCAACGTGATGTTCGCCCCCGCGATCAGGCTGCGGAACTGCAGGCTCGCGCCCGACTTCGCGCTGAAGACCTGGCTACCCGCGCCGAGGTTCGCGCCCGTCAGCGTGTTGTCGATCGTGATCACGCCAGCTGCTGGCGCCGAGACCGTTAGGCCGTTCGCCGTGCCCGCCAGGCTGTTGAACTGCAGGCTCGCGCCTGATTTTGCGCTGAAGACCGTACCCGCCCCGGCTCCGAGGTTCGCGCCCGTCAGCGTGTTGTCGATCGTGATCACGCCCGCCGCCGGCGCCGAGACTGTCAGGCCGTTCGCCGTGCCGGTCAAGCTGTTGAACTGCAATGTTGCGCCTGACTTTGCGCTGAAGACCGTGCCCGTCCCCGCGCCGAGGTTCGCGCCCGTCAGCGTGTTGTCGATCGTGATCGTCGTCGCGTTCTGCGTGACCGCCAGGCCGTTCGCTGTTCCAACGAGCGAACGTAGGTTGGCGGTCGTGCCGACGACCGAGTCGAACACGCCGGCGCCTCCACCCTCGTTCGCAAGGGTTGTGAGGCCGACGCTACCGCTCGCCGCAATCGTAATATCGGTCGCCGTCTGCGTCAGCGTTATGTTCGCCCCCGCGATCAGGCTGCGGAACTGCAGGTTCGCGCCCGATTTCGCGCTGAAGACCTGGCTACCCGCGCCGAGGTTCGTGCCCGTCAGCGTGTTGTCGATCGTGATCACGCCCGCCGCCGGTGCCGAGACCGTCAGGCCATTCGCCGTACCCGCCAGGCTGTTGAACTGCAGCGTCGCGCCCGACTTTGAATCAAAGACCGTGCCCGTGCCGGCGCCGAGGTTCGCGCCCGTCAGCGTGTTGTCGATCGTGATCGTCGTCGCGTTCTGCGTAACCGCCAGGCCGTTCGCTGTCCCGACGAGGCTGCGCAGGTTAGCGGTCGTGCCGACGACCGCGTCGAACACGCCGGCGCCGCCGCCCTCGTTCGCGAGCGTCGTGAGGCCGACGCTCCCGCTGGCCGCAATCGTGATGTCAGTCGCCGTCTGTGTCAGCGTGATATTTGCCCCCGCCACCAGGCTGCGGAACTGCAGATTCGCGCCCGACTTCGCGCTGAAGACCTGGCTGCCCGCGCCGAGGTTCGCGCCCGTCAGCGTGTTGTCGATCGTTATTACCCCCGCTGCCGGCGCCGAGACCGTCAGGCCGTTCGCCGTCCCCGCCAGGCTGTTGAACTGCAACGCGGCGCCCGACTTGGCGCTGAAGACCGTACCCGCCCCGGCTCCAAGGTTCGTGCCCGTCAGCGTGTTGTCAATCGTGATCGTCGTTGCGTTCTGCGTGACCGTCAGGCCGTTCGCCGTCCCGACGAGGCTGCGCAGATTGGCGGTCGTGCCGACGACCGCGTCGAACACGCCGGCGCCACCGCCCTCGTTCGCGAGCGTTGTGAGGCCGACGCTTCCGCTGGCGGCGATTGTAATGTCGGTTGCCGTCTGCGTCAACGTTATGTTCGCCCCCGCGATCAGGCTGCGGAACTGCAGGTTCGCGCCCGACTTTGCGCTGAAGACCTGGCTGCCGGCGCCGAGGTTCGCGCCCGTCAGCGTGTTGTCGA
>CAYUOL010000061.1:0-26717 GCA_964446345.1 uncultured Iamiaceae bacterium
CTAGCGAGCTGCGCTCCGGGACTGCGTCGGGCGCCTGCGGCGCTCGCACCTGGTTCCGTCCGATCGTCTCCTCACTTCGTTCGGGCGCTCCGGAATGCGGTGGCGCGCCCCCGACAACGCAATAGGGTGCCCCGGATGACGACGACCGACGCGGCTCCGCCACCCTCTGCGCCACCGCCGCCGCGGCCGCCAGGTTCGGCGCCCAAGCTCGCCGCGAAGCGGATGACCATGGGCCGGCTCGCCCGCCGCAACCTGCGGGCCAAGCCCAGCCGCTTCGTCGCCACGATGCTCGCGGTGCTGGTCGGCACCGGCTTCCTGGCCGGGGCCCTGGTGCTGAAGGACTCGATCAGCAGCTCGCTCGAGTCGAACGCGGTCCAGCAGGTGCAGAACGTCGACGCCGCCGTGGTCCCCAAGCAGCTGGAGAGCCTCCAGGGCGGAGGTGGGGGACCGCCGACCGCGCAATCCGGCGTGCCCTACGCGGAGCTCGCCACCGTCCAGAAGGCCGCCGACGTCGCCGGCGCGGCCGGCATCGTCACCGGCGACGTCGAGATCGTCAACACCGCGAACCAGCCCGTGCGCGCCGGGTCGGTCGGGCGCCTGTGGATCCCGGTCCCGCAGATCAACCCGTTCACCGTGGACTCCGGACAACCGCCGGCGAACGCCGGGGAGATCGCCGTCGATCGCGAGACGGCGGATCAGGCGGGCCTGTCCGTGGGCAGCGCCGTGACCTTGCGCACCACGTCCGGCACGGCCAAGGCCAAGGTGGTGGGCCTCACCTCGTTCGGAGACGACGCGTCCGCCAACGTGAGCGGCGACATCTTCGTGTCCCAGGCCGATGCGGCCTCGTACCTGAGCGAGGGCGTGCAGCAGTACGACTCCATCTACGTCGTCGCGACACCGGGGACGAGCGGCCAGGTCGTGGCCTCGGTGCAGAAGGCCGTGGGCGACGACTACAGCGTCATCGACGGCGAGGCGCTGCGGAAGCAGGCCCAGGGCTCGGCGGGCGAGTTCGCCGGGTTCATCGGCACCGGCCTCCAGGTCTTCGCCTACGTGTCGCTCTTCGTGTGCCTCTTCATCATCTACAACACCTTCTCGATCATCGTCGCCCAGCGCTTGCGCGAGTTCGCCCTGCTGCGCGCCATCGGCGCGGACACCAAGCAGATCCGCAAGTCGGTGCGGCGTGAAGCGCTCGTCATCGGCGTGCTCGCCTCCTTCGCCGGCTTGGTGCTCGGGATCGTGCTCTTCCTGCTGCTGCTGCGCCTCGTCCCGGCGTTCAAGGGCCTCACCGGTGGCGGGGCCGTGAAGCTGCGCGTGAGCCCCGCCACGATCATCCAGGTGATGGGCCTCGGCGTGGTCATCACGTTCGTGTCGGCGGTCGTGCCGTCGTTCCGGGCGGGGCGCACCCCGCCCATCGCGGCCCTCCAGTCGGTGGCGATCGATCGCTCCGGCGCCAACCGGTTCCGCATGATCGCCGGGCCGATCCTCATCGCCGTCGGCGTCGTGCTCATGATCCTCGGGGTGCAGGCGGGATCGCTGCTGCTGGCCGTCCCCGGGCCCTTCTTCATGTTCCTCGGCGTGCTGATCGGTGGACCGAGGCTCGCGGTGTGGTTCTCCGCCGCGCTCGGCTTCGTGGTGCGACCCATCGCCCGGCGCGTCGGCAAGTTGGCGGTCGAGAACGTCGAGCGCAACCCCACGCGGACCGCGACCACCGCCAACGCGCTGGTCATCGGGGTCTTCCTCGTCGTGTTCGTCACGGCCGCCGGCGGCGCCATCCGCGACTACGCCTCGGACCAGCTCGGGCAGTTCTCCGGCCCGGACCTGACGGTGGCGGTGCGCGAAGGCGCGCTGCCGGCCAGCGTGGTGTCGCAGGTGCAGGCCCTGCCCGATGTCCAGAGCACGGTGCCGATCTACCCGACCGTCGGCGAGGTGGGCCAGGACTTCGCGTCGGCCACCGACTTCACCAAGCTCGACACCGCCGGCTTCAAGCTCTCGGGGCCGGCCGGTCCCGTCAACGGCTCGCTGACCGGGCTGCGCGACGACCAGGTCGTCGTGTGGAGCTTCATCGCCCAGGCCATGGGCCTCCAGATCGGATCGCCGGTCAGTGTGAAGCTGGCGGACGGCACCGTGCTGAACGTCACGGTCGGCGCCCTCGTCGATCCCGTCTTCACGATCCCCGGATCGTTCCTGGTGTCACAGACACCGGTGCTGGCCGCGGAGCCGAACCTCGGGCCCGGGCAGCTCGCCGTGCGCACCACGCCCGGCAGCCAGCAACAGGTGCAGCAGCAGATCGAAGACCTCACTGCGTCGTACACGTCGATCGCCGTGGCGCCCGGCGACATCTTCAGCCAGATCATCAAGTCGGTGTTCACCGCGCTCATCCAGTCCGTCAACGCGCTGCTCGGCGTCGCCGTCGTCATCGCGCTCTTCGGCATCATCAACACCCTGATCCTCTCGGTCACCGAGCGCACCCGCGAGATCGGAGTGCTGCGCGCCGTCGGCATGAGCCGCGCCCAGCTGCGCGCGACCATCCGGATCGAAGCGATCGTGGTCGCGCTGCTCGGCACCGTGGTGGGCCTCGTGTTCGGCCTGTTCGTGGCGTACATGGCGACGAAGCCGATCTTCGCCGACGGGAAGAGCTCGTTCCCCTGGCCCATCGGCTCGCTCGGGCTCATCGTCCTGCTCGGGCTGGTGCTCGGCGTCGTCGCCTCGCTCATCCCCGCATGGCGGGCAAGTCGCCTCGACATCCTCGACTCGATCACCGTCGAGTAGTCGTCCTCGGAGACCTCGCTGCGCTCGGTCTCCTGCGGCGAGGTTCGCCGGGGGTCGCTTCGCTCGCCCCGGCGTGCTCGGGCTCCCTGCGGTCGCTCGAACCTGCGTCCGCACGACTTCGTCGCACGAACGCGCCGGGGGGCCGGGCCCCCTGCGACCCCCGCTCCACCCTGGCGGGTCCGCCTTGCTGCCTTGCGTGAACCAACGGCACCCCTGGCGGGTCTGCCCACAACCTTGCGCGAACGGACGGCCACGCCTAGGCAGCTCGTCACGACGCCCGCCGTGCTTCCGGTCGTCCGCATGACCCTGCGCGGTGGCCGCACTAGCCTCTCGTGCCATGTCTGTTGCTGATGCGCCTGTTCCGGTTTCGATCACCACTTCGGCGGACCGCCGGCTGCTGGCCGATGCGGCGGAGGCGTTGCTGGACGAGCGCCGCCAGCTGACGCTCGACGAGCTGGCCGCCCTCGCGGTGCTCCCGGACTCGGCGGTGCCTTCCTTGGCGGCGCTGGCGCACGAGGTGCGCCTCGCCTGGTGCGGTCCCGAGGTCGAGGTCGAGGGGATCCTCTCGGCCAAGACCGGCGGCTGCCCGGAGGACTGCCACTTCTGCAGCCAGTCGGCCAAGTTCGAGACGCCGATCATGGCGACGCCCTTCCTCGACACCGACGAGGTGCTCGAGGCCGCCCGCGAGACCGCGAAGCTCGGAGCGTCCGAGTTCTGCATCGTGCTCGCTCTGCGCGGGCCCGACGAGCGCACCATGCAGCGCATCCTCGAGCTCGTCCCGCTGGTCAAGGACGAGACGGGGCTCAACGTCGCGGTGAGCGCCGGCATCCTCGACGCCGAGCAGGCCACCCGCCTGGCCGACGGCGGCGTCCACCGGTACAACCACAACCTCGAGACCGCGAAGTCGTACTTCCCCGAGATCGTCACCACCCACACGTGGGAGGAGCGCTTCGACACCTGCCAGCTCGTGCGCGACAACGGCATGGAGCTGTGCTGCGGCGTGCTGCTCGGCATGGGCGAGTCCGTCGAGCAGCGCATCGAGCTGCTCGGCCAGCTCCGCGCGGTCGAGCCGGCCGAGGTGCCGTTGAACTTCCTGAACCCCCGACCCGGCACGCCGCTGGGCGATCGCCCGCTCATCGAGCCGCTCGAGGCCATCCGCTGGATCGCGCTGTTCCGCCTCGCGCTCCCCACGGTGATCCTGCGCTACGCCGGCGGGCGCGAGGTCACGTTGCGCGAGCTGCAGATCATGGGGATGACCTCCGGCATCAACGCGCTCATCGTCGGCAACTACCTCACGACGCTGGGCCGGGCACCGGCGGAGGACCTGCAGATGCTCGACGACCTCCGCATGCCGATCGGCGCGCTGTCCAAGGTCATCTGATCGGCGACCAGGCCAGGGTCCCAGCGGTGACGGAGACGGTGAGGCAGGGGTCGTGCCCGAGCAGCCGGTGACGTTGCGCGCCACCGTGCGCCCCGACGCGTTCTGCCGCTGGTGCGGCACCCCCGCCGGTGGGTGCGACCAGGTGTCGTGCCGGCGCGAGCTCGATCCGCCGCGCCACTGCCCGACGTGCGGGCGTGGTCTGCGCGTCGTCGTCATCCCCACCGGGTTCACGGCGCGCTGTCGCGACCACGGCATCGTCACCGAACCGCCGACCTGACGCGCACCGACGGCCGCCGCGACGCAGGGGGAGCGTCACGGGCAGCCGTCGGCCGGAACCGCTGACGTCGACGGCCGAAGGCCTGATCGCCCGGGGGATGCGCGATCGTTCGACGAGCGGCGTAGGGGAGGGCGGGACCATCTTCCGGACGACCCTCGGCCCCGCCCCGTGCGGGGTGGGGCGATCAGGCGATCGTCACCGCCGCCGACTGGCCCGAGGGGATCCCGACGCCGTTGCTGTTGATCGCGGCCACGCGGAAGGTGACGCTGGCCCCGGTCGGGAGGCCCGTGACGACCTGCGACGTCGCGGTGGTGTTGAAGGTGCGGACCGGCTGCGTCCACCCGTTGACGATCGGGGTGACGGCGTAGCCGGTCGTCGCGGGCGTGCTGTTCGCGGCGCCGGCCGTCCACGAGACGGTGGCCTGCTTCGTTCCGGCGGTGGCCGTGATCGCGGTGGGTGACCACGGCGTGCCGACGACGACGTCGATCGACTTGCCGATGAGCGGGCTGCCGCCGACCGCGTTGTAGGCGACGACCTGGAACGAGTAGGTCGCGCCGTTGGTCAGGCCGGTCACGGTCACGGCGTTGGGGTTGCCCGTGAAGGTCGACGTGGCCTGGGCCACGCCCGCCTTGTAGGGCGTCACCACGTAGCTGGTCACGGGTGAGCCGTTGTTGGTCGGCAGGAACCAGTTCAGCTGCACGAGGCCGTTGCCCGATCGGGGGGTCACGAAGGCGGGCGCCGTGGGGGTCCCGGGCTTGACCGCGTTCGTCGCCGTCGACAGCGGCGAGGCCCCGGTTGCGTTGCGGGCGGCGACGGCGAACGTGTAGGTGCTGCCGTTCGTGAGCCCGGTGATCACCTGGCTGGTCGCCGTCGAGTTGAACGTGCGCACGGCCTGCGCCGTGCCGTTGAGGTAGGGCGTGACGAGGTACCCGTCGATCGGGCTCGTGTTGGCGGCCGGCGCGTTCCAGTACACCGTCGCCGCCCCGTTGCCGGGTTGTGCGTACACCCACTGGGGCGTCGCCGGCGCCCCGACGAGCGTGGCGTTCGTCGCGACGGATTGGGGCCCGGTGCCCACCGCGCTCTTCGCCGCGATCTTGAACGTGTACGTCGTGCCGTTGGCCAGCCCCGTCACCGTCTGGGTCGACGCCGGGGTGTTGAAGGTCTGCGGTGCCTGGGCGACGCCGTTGATGTAGGGCGTGATGACCGACCCGGTGAGCGGTGAGCCGTTGCCGGACGGCGCCCACCACGAGACCTTGGCGGTGCCGTTGCCGGGCACGGCCGAGGGCCAGTTCGGCGCGCTCGGCACCGGGGGAGCGGCGATCACCCACGAGTTGAGGTTGGCCGGGCTGCCGGCGGCCGGCGTGCAAGTGGCGTCGACCGTGAAGATGCCGGACGAGGCGTTGGCGGTGACCGTCGGCGGGGTCGCGAGCGCCATCGTCTGCCCGGCGGTGCCCGCCGTGACCGTGCCGTGGACGATGACCTTCGGGAGCACGGCTGTGTTCGACGGCACCCCGGCTCCGGTGAACGTGAGGAGCAGGTTCGAGCCGGAGATGGAGTACGAGCCCGTCAGGTTGGCCGGCGCGGCGCCGTCGGCGAAGGTCACCGAGACCGTGCCCGGGGCGATCTGCGTCGGGATCGGGCTGGTGATCACGACCTTGTTCAGGTTCACCGTGTCCTGCAGCACGGGCGGGCCCGGCACGATCGTGAGGTCGACGGCCCGCCCGGCGACGGGCGGATCGGGCGCCACGGACGTGGTCAGCTGCTCGCTCCCGGAGGCGTTCACGATCGAGCTGGTGCAGTCCATCGTGAGGTTGGTCGTCACCGTCGCGGCGTGCGCGGCTCCGGCGAGACCGACCGTCGCGAGGAGCGCGGCAGGCACCGCCAGTGCGAGGGTCACGGCCCACGGCCGCCGGGATCTGGGCGCGGGCGCGCGCGTCGTCGAGGTGTTCATTCCGTGGTCCGCCCCTCTGGGTCCCCGCGACTGGGCGCTCCAGCCGCACGGGAGCACTCTATTCACTCACGGGTGAAGGAATCAAGCCGAAATCACGGAGCGTGGCCGGGGGACGCGGCGGGCGGGGCCAGCGCACACGCCGGTGAACACGCCGTGCAGGGGCCGAGCCCGGTCGACCTTGCTCACCCCCAGGGGAAGAGGTGGCGGCCCGTGGCAGGGTCGGGTCAGGACACCTTGCTGATGACGTCCTCGCCGAACTTGGCCAGTGCTGGCCCGATCTCGTCGGCGCGGTAGGCGAGCGGTGGGATCACCACGCGGCTCACGCCCTGCTCCTCGAGCTCGCGCAGCGCGGCGACGGGATCCGGCGCGAAGGCCGCGGCACCGCCGGTGGTGATCTCGATCTGGTCGGGGTCGCGGTCGTGCTCGAGGGCCGTGGCCCGCATCACCGCGAACAGCTCCGCGAGCGTCTCGGGCGAGCCCCGGCCCGGGAAGAAGCCGTCGCCGATGCGCCCGGCTCGTCGGGCGGCGGCCTTGCTGTGCCCGCCGACCACGATCGGCACCGACCCCGCCTCCGGCTGCGGCTTGCTGAACGCGGGGCCGAACTGCGTGAAGCGACCGTCGAACTCGGCAGGGTCCCCTTGCCACAGCGCGCGCATGCACGCGATGTGATCGTCGAGCAGCGGTCCGCGATCGGCGAAGGAGACGCCCAGCGCGTCGAACTCCTCTTCGAGCCAGCCGGCGCCCACGCCCAGGATCAAGCGCCCGTTCGACAGCACGTCGAGCGTCGCGCACTCCTTGGCCAGCACGATCGGGTTGCGCTGGGGGACGATGAGGATGCCGGTGGCGAGGTTGATCGTGGTCGTGGCGGCGGCGAGGTAGGACAGCCAGATCAGCGGATCGGGGATCGGCGCATCCGGGTTGCCCGGCATCTTGCCGGACTTGTCGTAGGGGTACTCGGACTCGTAGCCCTCGGGGACGAGCACGTGCTCGACCGTCCACAGCGACTCGAAGCCGGCGTCCTCCGCCGCCTTCGCGATGGCGACGGCCCCCTCGGGGCGGACGAACGGGCCGGTGTTGGCGAACACGATGCCGAACTTCATGCGCAGATCCCCCTGGCTCAGGTCGCGGGTGGGGCGGGCGCCGCCCGGCGACTGCGAATCGGGCCGCACCCTATCGGCGCCCGGCCGATCTGCTGCCCGAGTGCCGCGGTGGGCACCCTCCCCGAGGCGCCGGCCACCGTCCACCACTCGACAGCCTCGGTCTGCTGAGCTACTACGGAGCTGTCGCACGGCGTGGGCACCGGGGCCGTTGGGTGACACCTTGTTCTTGGTGTTCCCGAAGACGGCCCGCCCCGGGTCGTCCCAGCAGGGCTTGCGGGGTGCGAACCCCGCGGCCGCAGGATGGTGTGCGCGCACGTGGCGACGACCCGACAACCGACCCCGTCGAAGACCTCCGCGAAGACCTCCGCGAAGACCTCCGTGAAGGGCTCCGTGAAGGGCTCCGCGAAGACCGCGGCCGCCGCGGCCCAGAAGCCACCGGCCAAGCGGCGCCCGCCGGCGAAGCCGTCCACCGCCCGGGCGTCGGGCGCGAAGGCCGCCGGAGGCAAGGGTGCCACCAAGGCGACCCCCCGCGGGCGCGGTGCCCCGCCCAAGGTGGCCGCGGCTCCGTCCGGTCCCGGTCCGTTGCAGCAGGCCTTCGCCGGGCACGGCCACGACGTCGGCGGCATCGTGCTGATCCTCGCCGGCATCGTGATGGGCCTCGGGCTCTACGGCGATCTCGCGGGGCCGGTCGGCCACGGCCTCGCCCAGGCCGCCGGCGCCTGCGTCGGCCGGGCCGCTTACCTCCTCCCCCCGGCGCTCGTCGTGCTCGGCGCGCTGTGGATGCGCGGGCCCCGCACGGACGACGACGGGAACGAGATCGACGACCCCGCGCGCTCGGTGCGCCCGGTGGTGGGGTCGCTGCTGCTGCTCGTGGCCGCCGTCGGGCTCCTGCACCTCACCGGGGGACGCCCGCCGTTCGGCTCCCCCCTCCAGTCGTTCATCGACGCCGGCGGCTACCTCGGGGCCGCCGTCGGCGTTCCGCTCGAGAAGGTCATCGCGGTCTGGGGGGCGGCCCTGGTCTGCGTCGCCATCGGCGTCATCGGCGTCGTCATCCTGACCGACACGTCGCTGCGGGTCGCCGCCGGCCGCACGGTCGACGGCGTGCGCCCCGTGCGCCACGGCCTCGGCAAGGTGTTCGGCTCGTTGTTCGAGCTGCGCGACGGCCACGACGCCAGCGACGAGGAGCGCGGCGACGACCCCACCAGCGAGCTCGCCGCGCTCGACCTGCGGGAGAAGAAGGCGGCGCTCGGCGCCGACGGTGCCCCGACGGTGTTCGTGGCCGGCGACGACGCGGCCGACGGCGTCGCCCCGGCCGACGACGGCGGGCCGGCCGAGGCGTCACCGCCGAAGCGGGCCAAGAAGGCCGCGGCGCTGCCCGTGCCGACGGAGGACGACGAGCCGGTCGACGTCGAGCAGCTCGACCTCGACCTCGGCCCTGCGGCCAAGGGCAGCAGCTGGAAGCTGCCGTCGCCCAAGCTCCTCGCGCGCTCCGAGGCGCACCAGATCGATGCGGCGCGGGTCGAGGAGCTCGGCCACACCCTCGAGGCGGCGTTGGCCGCGCACGGGGTCGAGACACGGCTCGTCGGCATGGTCGTCGGGCCGACCGTGACCCGCTACGAGCTCGAGCTCGGACCGGGCGTGAAGGTCGCGCGCGTGACGAGCCTGAACAAGGACATCGCCTACGCGATGGCGTCGCCCGACGTGCGCATCCTGGCGCCCATCCCCGGCCGCCAGGCCATCGGCGTCGAGGTGCCGAACGAGGACCGCCAGATCGTCGCCGTCGGCGACATCCTCACCTCGGAGGAGGCCCGCAAGGCCACGCACCCGCTCGAGGTCGCGATCGGTCGTGACATCAACGGCCGGGCGGTGCTCGCCAACCTCGCCACCATGCCCCACGTGCTGATCGCCGGGGCCACCGGCGCGGGCAAGTCGTCCTGCATCAACTCGCTGATCACCTCGATCCTCATGCGCTCGACGCCGGATCAGGTGCGCATGATCCTCATCGATCCCAAGCGCGTCGAGCTCGGCCAGTACAACAAGCTGCCGCACCTGCTCACGCAGGTGGTGACGAACCCGAAGAAGGCCGCCAACGCGCTCAACTGGGCGGTCAAGGAGATGGAGCGGCGCTACGACCTGCTCGCCGAGGTCGGCTTCCGCGACATCAACGGCTACAACGCCGCGTTCGACCGGGGTGACCTCAAGACCGACGAGACCGACGCCGAGCTCGGTCTGCCGGTGACCACCTACGAGCGCCTGCCGTACATCATCATCGTGGTCGACGAGCTCAACGACCTCATGATGGTCGCGGCCCGCGACGTGGAGGAGGCGATCTGCCGCATCGCGCAGATGGCCCGCGCCGTCGGCCTGCACCTCGTGATCGCGACGCAGCGCCCGTCCGTCAACGTCATCACCGGTGTCATCAAGGCCAACGTGCCCGCCCGCCTCGCGTTCGCGGTGTCGAGCCTCGCGGACTCGCGGGTGATCCTCGACCAGCCCGGCGCCGAGCGCCTCGTCGGCAAGGGCGATCTGCTGCTGCTCGGGCCGTCGTCGTCGATCGCGCAGCGCATCCAGGGCTGCTGGGTCTCCGAGAAGGAGGTCCGCGCGGTCGTGGGGGCGTGGCTGCGCCAGGCGCCCGACGTGCAGTACCTCGAGGGCGTCGAGGGCTCCGACGACGGCTCCGATCCGAGCGCGGGTCCGGGTTCGGGCTCGGGGTCCTCCGGCGACGATGACGACGACGACCTGATGTACCAGGCGATGGAGCTGATCGTGCGGTCGCAGCTCGGATCGACGTCGATGCTCCAGCGCAAGCTGCGCGTCGGCTTCGCACGCGCCGGGCGCCTCATGGACCTGCTCGAGCAGCGCGGGGTCGTCGGTCCCTCGGAGGGCTCCAAGGCCCGCGCCGTGCTCATGACCCCCGAAGAGCTCGACGAGGCGCTCGCGAACCGCTAGGCAGCTTGCGCTGCAGAACTGCGTCGGGCGCCTGCGGCGCTCGCCACCTGGTTCCGTCCGATCGTTCCCTCACTCCGTTCGGGATCGGACGGGCTTGCCCCGCATCTCTGGTCGTCACGAGGCGTGCGGGCTCTGCCGGAGATGCCGGGCAAGCGGGCGGTCCGCCTTGCGCGGCGGCCTGCGTGGGCGCGCTCAGATCACCTTGGCGACCCAGGTGCCGGTGGCCTCGTTCGTGTCGATGGTGCCGCAGACGATGGTCTTGTCGATCGCTGTGATCGTGACCTTCTGGTTCGGCTTCGATGCACCGCCGACGATCTCGCGCCCGGCCATGCTGTAGGCGGCGATGTTGTTCAGCTGGTTCGGGGCGTCCTTGGCCTGGCTCACGGAGAGGTAGTCGGTGGGGGAGAGCGGCCCGTTGCGCGAGGTGAGGTACACCGAGAGCGCCAGCTGGTCGCCGGTGAGGGTGGTCGGGTTGAAGATGCCCTCGACGTCCGCGGTCGGCACGTCGTAGTTGGCGATCACGAACTTCACGGATTGGTCGAGGGTGACGTCGGCCTGGCCGGGCGGGACCTGGAGCGGCCTCTTGCCCGCCTTGGTGGCGATCACGAGGTCGGTCTGCGCCGGGCAGGCCCCGGCCTTGACCGCCGTTCCCGGCGTCGATCCGGGCGTGGATCCCGGAGTGGATCCCGGAGTGGATCCCGGAGTGGATCCGCGCGTGGATCCCGGCGTCGACCCCGAGGTCGCCGCGGTCGATCCGGTCGGGGCGCTCCTCGGGGGTGCCGTGGTCGTGGGCGATGCCGGCTCGTTCGTGCTGGAGCAGGCGCCGCCGGCGAGGAGCACGGCGACCGCGGCGGTGATGACGCCGGCGCGAACGCCGGCCGTGGATGCATTGGCCCGGGGCATCGGGGAAGTCTCGCGCGGCGCTGGACAGTGCTCGGTGAGGGCGGGAGGATGCGCCATGGCTGCGGTCGAGGTTCAGGACATCACGTCGGGCTTGCGGTTCCCGGAGGGGCCCATCGCCCTGGACGACGGCACGGTGCTGCTCGTCGAGATCGCGCGGGGCACGCTCTCGCGGGTCACGGTCGCGACCGGCGAGATCGAGGTCATGGCGACGTGCGGCGGCGGGCCGAACGGCGCCGCGCTCGGCCCGGACGGCAAGGTCTACATCGCCAACAACGGCGGCTACTTCTCATGGGCCGAGAGCGACGGGCCGACGATCCCCGGTCCCCGACCCGAGAGCCACGACGGGGGATCGATCCAGCGGGTCGACCTCGACACCGGCATCGTCGAGACGCTGTACGAGGCCTGCGACGGCCAGCGGCTCGTTGCCCCCAACGACCTCGTCTTCGACGCCCATGGCGGGTTCTGGTTCACCGACCACGGCGTGCAGAACGGCGAGCACGCCGACCGCCCCGGGCTCCTGTACGCGAAGGCGGACGGCTCGTCCATCGTCGGGGCGGCCTACGGCACGAACGCCGCCAACGGCGTCGGCCTCTCGCCTGCGGGCGACCGGGTGTACCTCGCCGAGACCCATCACGCGAAGCTGTGGGAGTGGGCGGTGCCGGCTCCCGGGGTGCTCGCGGCGCTGAGCGATGACGAGTCGGTGCGCTCGGGCGGCCGCCTCCTGGCCGACCCCGGTCCGGGGCACCTGTACGACTCGCTCGCGGTCGACGGCGACGGCTGGATCTGCGTCGCGACGATCGGCCCCGGCGGCGTCACGGCGATCGCCCCCGACGGCGGCGCCACCGAGCTGCTCGACATCCCCGACGAGTTCCTCGTCACGAACATCTGCTTCAGCGCCCGCACCCCCGAGGGCGAGGTCGACGAGGCGTGGCGCACCGCCTACGTCACGGCCTCCGGCTCCGGTCGCCTCGTCTCGCTGCGATGGCCACGACGCGGGCTCGCGCTCGCGCACGGCTGAGGCGCGCCTCGCTCCCCACACGTCGAGCACGGGCGCACGCCGCGAGCAGGGGGCGGACGCCGCGGTACGGTGCCGCCGTTCTCCTGGCACGAGGGAAAGGCCTGTCATGACCAGCGCGCAGCCCGGCATCTTCGCGATCGGCACCCGGTCGCACTACCAGCTCGAGTTCGACGTGCATCCGTCCGCGACCGTCGAGGCGATCGCCGACGCGATCTGCGGCTTGCGCTCGCCGACCGTCACCGCAGGCGGCGCGAACATCGTCGTCGCGTTCGGGGCGAGCCTCTGGGCCAAGCTCGCGCCATCACCTGCCGACATCCCGGCGTCGTTCCTCGACTTCTCGCCGATCGACGGGCGCGACGGTCACGCGGCGCCGGCGACGCAGCGCGACGTGTGGATCTGGGTCCACGGCACCGGGGAGGACATCGCCTTCGACACCGCTCGGGCCATCGTCGAGCTGTGGTCCCGCGTCGCGGTGCTCGCGCTCGAGCAACCGTGCTTCGTCTACAAGGACAGCCGCGACCTCACCGGCTTCATCGACGGCACCGCGAACCCTTCGATCCCCGAGGCCACCGCGGTCGCGTGCATCCCCCACGGCCAGCCGGGTGCGGCCGGGTCGTTCGTGCTGACGCAGCGGTGGCTGCACGACCTCGGGAAGTTCCACGCGCAGAGCGTCGAGCAGCAGGAGGACGTCATCGGCCGGACCAAGGCCGAGAGCATCGAGATGGATGCGGCGCGCAAGCCCCCGACGGCGCACATCGCCCGAGTCGAGATCGAGGACGACGCCGGCGAGGAGCGCCCGATCTTCCGCCGCAGCACGCCGTTCGGGACGGTGCACGAGCACGGGCTCTACTTCGTCGCCTTCAGCGCGGAGCAGGACCGGTTCGCGACCATGCTCGGTCGCATGTACGGCACCGATGGCGACGGCCTGCGTGACCACCTGCTCGACTTCTCCGCCGCGGCCACCGGGTCGTACTTCTTCGCCCCGTCGATCGACGCGCTCAACGCGATCGTCGGCGACAGCTGCGCGTGACATGCGCTGGACGGTGCACGGCGAGACCACGCTCTACGACAACGAGTGGGTGCGGCTGACGATCGTCGACGTCGAGATCCCCGGCGGCGAGCGCTTCGATCACCACGTGGTGCGAGCGCCCCAACCCGCGGCCGGCACGGTCGTCTTCGATCCCGCGCTCGGCGTGCTGCTGCTGTGGCGCCACCGCTTCATCCCCGACGTGTGGGGCTGGGAGCTGCCGGCCGGGCGCGTCGATCCGGGCGAGAGCCTCGAGGAGGCGGCGGCGCGGGAGACGCTCGAGGAGACCGGGTGGCGACCGGGCCCGCTCACCCCGCTGCTGACCTTCTTCGCCACGATCGGGTTCAGTGACCAGCGGTTCTCCATCTTCCTCGCCGACGGCGCCACCCACGTCGGCGACCCCACGGACGCCAGCGAGTCCGAGCGCATCGAGTGGGTGCCGATCGCGCAGCTGCGCGAGGAGCTCGCGGCCGGTCGCGTCGTCGACGGGCTCTCGTTGAACGGGCTCCTGCAAGCACTCGCGTTCGGGCACCTGGGCTGAGCGCGCGGCGCGGCCGCGAAGGGCGCGCCCGGACCGCCTCCCCGGGGCGCGGACGGCGCGATGAACCGTTCACGCGCCTCGGCTCGACAGGGTGGTCGTGACGAGCCTCGCGACCATCCCGTCTCCCGCCTCCTTCCCCCCCGCGGGGATCGACGGCACCGACGGCCGCCGTGGCACCCGCGGCGCCGCCCGCACCCCCGGCTCCTCCCATGGCTCCACCCATGGCTCCTCGCACGGCTCCTCCCACGGCCGCGTGGCCGTCGGTCGTCGCGCCGACGCGCTCGCGCGCTCGGCGCGTGCTGGGAACGGTCGGCTTCGGCCTCGCGGTCGTGGTGCTCTTCTTCGCGGGCTACGGGCCGGCCGGCGCCCTCGTCCTGGGCTTCGCGCTGGTCACCCCGCTCGAGCGCGCGTTCCGGCGCCACCACCAGCCCGTGCGGCGCCCTGGCTTGCGCACCGACATGGCGCACCTCTTGTTCACCGGGCTGCTCACCACGGCGGTGACGATCGTGGCCGTCGCGTTCTGGGCGATCGTGACGTACCCGATCACCCGGCTCGGCACCGCGGCGCCGCTGCAGGCGCAGCCGGTGTGGGTGCAGGCGATCGTCGGCTTCGCCCTCTTCGAGGTGCTCGGGTACTGGGCGCACCGCTTGCTGCACCAGGTGCCGCTCTTCTGGCGCTTCCACGCGGTGCACCACTCGAGCGAGCGCCTCGACTGGATCTCCGCGGCGCGCGTGCACCCGTTCGACGCGTTCATCTCGGCGGCGCTGTTCTCCCCGCCCTTGCTCGTGCTGGGTGTGCGGGCCCCGACGTTCGGCGTCTTCACGGTGCTCGTCAACCTGTGGGCGGTGCTGCTGCACGCCAACGTGCGGTGGCGCTTCGCCTGGATGGACGGGTGGTGGGGCACCCCCGAGCTGCACCACTGGCACCACAGCAACCACCCCGAGGCGCGCAACAAGAACTACTCCGGCTTCCTCCCGGTGCTCGACCGCATCTTCGGCACCTACTACCAGCCGAAGGACCGGCGCCCGGAGATCTACGGCATCGACGATCCCACGCCGCCGGCTTGGTACGCCCAGCTGCGCGAGCCCTTCCGTCGCGCCTCACGGGTCGGGGCGCCGCCGCCGCCGGCCGGGGCTGGAAGACTTCCCCCGACTGCGTGGCCCGCTCCCGCACCGGTGCTCATGTCCGATCCGTCCGTCCCGCCTCCGCCTTCTGCGCCACCGGTCGCGCCCCCGCCCGTTGCCGCGCCCGTCGCCTACGACGAGCGCGCCCTCGTCGCCGGCATCGCCGCAGGAGACCGCCACGCGCTCGAGCTGCTGTACGCGCAGAACGCGGGTTGGCTCGCAGTGCGCCTCCAGCGCCGCTGCGCCGACCGCGAGCTGGTCGACACCGCGCTGCAGGACACGTTCGTCGTCGTGTGGCAGAAGGCCGGCAGCTACGCGGGGACCGGCGACGTCGGGGCGTGGCTGTGGGGCATCGCGGTGCGCAAGCTCATCGACCAGATGCGCCGACGGCGGCCTGCCCCGCTCGACCCGAGCACGATCCCCGGCGCCGGCGCGCCGGCGTTCGGGGGTGGTGCGGCCGGGTGGCCCGGGGCCATGAGCGACCCGTCCGCCGAGGCCGAGGTGTTCGCGGCGCATGTGGGCGGTGCGCTGGGTGATGCGTTCCGGCGCCTCGACCCCGACCTGCAGGCCGTGCTGCTCGCCACCGCCGTGGACGGCTTGACGACGAAGGAGGCGGCGACCCTGCTCGCCATCCCGCAGGGCACCGTGAAGACGCGCCTGGCGCGCGCCCGCGCCCAGATGCAGGAGCGCATGGCATGACGTTCGTGGATCCGCCCGGGCCCGCCGTCGGCCACCCTTCCCGTGGCCACCCTTCCGCCGGCCTCCTCGAGCGCTTCGCCCGCGGCAGCGTCGACGCGTCGGCGGCCCCCGCCATCGAGCTGCACCTCGAGCACTGCGGGCCCTGCCGTCTCGCGGTGAACGCGACGGCCATGCGCCGCGAGCCCGGCCGGGCCGCGGACAACTGGCTCGGCATCCTCGCCGAGCTCGACGCGCCCCGCCGCAGCATCATCGAACGTGCCCTCATGCGGATCGGCCTGCCGGCCGACACCGTGCGCCTCATGGGTGCGACGCCTGCGCTGCGCCGCTCCTGGTTCGTGGCCATCTTCGTCGCGCTCCTGTTCGGCGTCTCGGCGGCCAGCCCCGACCGCCGCGATGCCACGCTGCTGTGGCTGCTCGCCCTGGCGCCGCTGATCCCGGTGCTCGGGGTGGCGCTGGCGTACGGGCCGGGCGTGGATCCGTCGCACGAGATCTCCGTCGCGGCGCCCATGAGCGGGTTCCGCCTCGTGCTCGTGCGCGCGACCACGGTGCTGGGCACGAGCCTGGTGCTGGGCGGCGCGGTCTCGCTGCTGATGCTGCCGCGCCACGACGCGATGGTGGCGGCGTGGCTGCTGCCGGCGTTGGCCCTGAGCGTGGTGTGCCTCGCCCTCATGACGTTCGTCGAGTCGCGCCTCGCGGCGGCGATCGTGTCCGGGACGTGGCTCGTCGTGGTCGTGGCGGTCGGCGCCAACGCGGCCGACCAGCTCGTGCTCTTCCGCGGCGCCGGGCAGGCGCTCTTCGGCGTGGTCGCCCTCGTGGGCGCGTCGGCGGTGTACCTGCGGCGGCGCACGTTCGACCGCGCCCCCGGAGGGCTGCGGTCGTGAGCGCGGCCGCGGTGAGCATCCAGCACGTGCGCAAGCGGTACCGCGGCCACGTGGCGCTCGACGATCTCTCGCTGATCGCATGCGGAGGCGTCGTCACGCTGCTGGGACCCAACGGTGCCGGGAAGACGACCCTGCTCCGCGCGTTGGCGACCGTGCTCGCGGTCGAGGCGGGGGCGATCCACGTCGACGGCCTCGACCCGCGGGAGCCCGACCAACGGGTCGCCATCCGCAGCCGGCTCGGCTACCTCCCACAGGATCCTGGCTTCGCCCGCAACGCCCGCGTCTTCGACGTCCTCGACTACCTCGGGATCATCAAAGGGCTCTCGGTGCCCCGGCGCCGGCATGTGGAGATCCGGCGCGTGCTCGAGGTGGTCGGGCTGGCGTCCGTCGCGCAGCACAAGGTGAAGACGCTCTCCGGCGGGATGGTCCGTCGGCTCGGCATCGCCCAGGCCCTCATGGGGGATCCGGCGCTGGTCGTGCTCGACGAACCCGCAGCCGGCCTCGATCCGCAGCAGCGGCTCCTGCTGCGCGAGCAGCTCTCCGGGCTCGGCGAACGCGCGACGGTCTTCCTGTCGACGCACCTGACCGACGAGGCCGCCGCGTTCAGCCAGCACCTGGTGGTGCTCGACCACGGCCGGGTGCTGTTCGACGGCACCCCGGCCGCCCTGACCGCGACTGCGACCGGGCGCGTGTGGCGCACCGAGACGGCGCCGGCGGCGAACCCGATCGCCGACGCCTCGGCGGGAGACGGGCGCGTGCCCACCGCGGCCTGGTCGGCGCACGGCACCGGCACCACCGGCCTCACCTGGCGCACACCGGAGGGGTGGTACCGCACGATCGGCACGCCGCCGCCCGGCGCGATCGCCGCCCCGCCGACGCTCGAGGACGCCTACCTGCTGCTCGTCGCGCATTCCGCTCCGTCAACGATCCCACCGGCGGCGGCCCCCGGCCCCTGGCCCTGATGCGGCGTGGGCGTCCCTCGGATGCGCTTGCTCCGCGGCGGCGCGTCAGCCTCCGTGGTACCCGGGATCGACGCAGTACTGGGATGGCCGCTGCGTCACCGACGCGTGCACGACCGGCGGCAGGGTGAGCGCGGCGAGGATGACCGGCACGACGCCGAGCGTCGCCCAACCCGCGACGGTGCGGCCGCGACGGCGGGCCCGCACGACGCCGATGGCGGGGACCGCCAACCCGAGTACCAGCGCCACCACGAACATCGTGGCGGTGGCGCTCAGCTCGCCGGCCGTCGGCGGTCCTCCGGTCGAGTACCCGAGCTGCACGCCCCCGCAGGACACCGCCCGGCCGAGGAACGCCACGAAGCCGGCGGCGCACCACGACACCACCAGCAGGATCCCCAGAAGGGTGGAGCCGTCGCTCGGAGGTGGCGCCGAGGGCGGGGGCAGGTCGGTGCGCTCGGTGGGCGGTCGGGGTGTGTCGGTCGTCTCAGGCATGGGACCACCTTCCCTGGGCACGTCACCGCAGCGCGAGCCCGATCGGCCCCCAAAAGGCGGTGGGGGTCCCCACGGCATCGCACTTGTCTGGAACTTGTCTTACTTGTCTTTAACTTGTATGGTCGACGTATGAGCACCGAGCGCAGCACCCCGAGCCCGCAGTCCGTCGCCGATCGCTTCAGCGGGGCGGCCGAGCAGTACGCGCAGAGCGAGCAGCGCGGCGGTGACGACCTCGCCGCGGTCGTCGCCGCGCTGGCCGCGGCGCCGGCGGCCGGGCTCGTGGTCGACGTGGCCACCGGCCCCGGCAGCACGGCCCTCGCGCTCGCCGCGGTGGCAGACCGCGTCGTCGGCACCGACCTCAGCCCGGGGATGGTCGCCAAGGGCACCGAACGGGCGACGGAAGCCGGCGTCGCGAACGTGACGTTCGAGGTCGCCGACGCGGAGCACCTGCCCTTCGCCGCCGGCGAGGTCGACGTCGTGACCTGCCGGATCGCTGCGCACCACTTCCCCGACGTGCCGGCGTGGCTGCGCGAGGTCGACCGCATCCTCGCCCCGCGCGGCCGCCTCGTGCTGCTCGACAGCGAGGCCCCCCAGGACGCGGAGGTCGCGGCGTTCCTCGAGCGGATGGAGATCCGACGCGATCCCACCCACATCCACGCGTTCACCGCGGCAGAGTGGGTGGCGATGATCGAGGACGTCGGCCTGGTCGTGCGCGACGTCGGCCACCACCCCAAGCCGAAGGCCTTCGAGCCGTGGCTCGCTCGTGGGGGAGTCGACGCCGCCGCAGAGGACGAGGTGCGGGCCTGGGTGCGGGCGGCGTCGCCCGCGGTGGTCGCCGGGTTGCACATCGAGTACGACGCCGACGGGGCGCCCACCCGGTTCGCCGACGACAAGGTGCTGGTGGTCGCCGACCGTCCCGCCGCGGTGCCGACCGAGAGCTAGGGGAGAGGATGGGACAGGCGATGGGCTTCACGTTCGAGGCGATCGACCACGTGCAACTCGCCATGCCCCGGGGCGCCGAAGCGCAGGGCGTCGCGTACTTCGCGGGCGTGCTCGGGTTCGAAGAGGTGCCGAAGCCCGAGCCGCTGGCCGTCCGCGGCGGGTGCTGGTTCCGCGCCGGCGCGGTCGTCGTGCACCTCGGGGCGGAGGACCCCTTCACGCCTGCGCGCAAGGCCCACCCGGCCTTCCTCGTGCGCGGGATCGACGCCGTGGCCGAGCGTCTCCTCGCGGCGGGCTTCGCCGTGCGTTGGGACCACGAGCTGCCCGAGGTGCGCCGCTTCCACACCGATGACCCGTGGGGCAACCGCATCGAGGTCGTCGCCGCCCCGGAGTGAGCGCACCGGCGACGGACCCGCCGCGCGAGCGCCTGTTGGGGTGCGGTTCCACTTCCTCGGTACGATGGGGGCCATGGGGAGCAGCTTCTGGGTCGAGACGTTGGGCTGCCCCAAGAACCAGGTCGACTCCGACAAGATCCTCGGCACCCTCGTGCGTGACGGCATGGTCGCCGCGGACGATCCCGAGGATGCCGACCTGATCGTCGTGAACACCTGCGCGTTCATCGAAGAGGCGCGTGAGGAGTCGGTGAACACCGTCATCAACCTGAGCGACGCCCGCCGCGACGGCGCGCGGATCGTCGTCACCGGCTGCATGGCCGAGCGCTACGGCGACGAGCTCGCCGAAGCGCTCGACGGTGAGGGCGTGCTGCTCCCGGCCGACGCGGTTGCGGGCTTCGGCGTGCCGGTGACCATCGGGCGCAAGCCGGGCCGCCGAGCGTCGTTCCGCTCGGCAGACGGCGACGTGCCGTCCTTCGACCTGCTGAACCTGCCGCGACCGGCAGCCGCCGCACCATGGGCCTACGTCAAGGTGGCCGAAGGGTGCGATCGCAACTGCGGGTTCTGCGCCATCCCGTCGTTCCGCGGCAAGCAGCGCTCGCGCTCGATCGACGACATCCTCGGCGAGGTCGACGCGCTCGGTGCGCGCGAGATCGTGCTCGTGGCGCAGGATCTCGCGAGCTTCGGTCGTGATCAGGGCGTGGGCGACCGGTCGATCGTGCCGCTTGTGCAGGCGGTCGCCTCCCGCGTCGACTGGGTGCGGCTCCTCTACCTGTACCCGTCGGACCTGACCGGCGAGCTGATCGACACGATCCTCGCGACCGGCGTGCCCTACTTCGACCTCTCGTTGCAGCACGTCTCCCCGCCGCTGATGCGCCGCATGCGCCGGTGGGGCGACGGCGCCAAGTTCCTCGAGCGCATCGAGCACATCCGCGCGCTCGAGCTGGCGGCGACGTTCCGCTCCAACTTCATCGTCGGCTACCCGGGTGAGACCGAGGACGACCACGATCAGCTGCTGGCCTTCGTCGAGGCCGCGCAGCTCGACTGGTGCGGCTTCTTCGCGTACTCGCCCGAAGCCGGGACCTACGCCGTCGACCTCGACGGTCAGGTCGACCGGTCGTTGACGGACGAGCGGCTCGCCGAGCTGCGCGAGCTGCAGGATCGCATCACCGCCGCCAAGCGCGACGAGCTGATCGGCGCGAGGACCACGGTGCTCGTGGATGCGCCGGGCCAGGCCCGCAGCACGCGCGAGGCGCCGGAGATCGACGGGGTCATCACCGTGCCCGAGCACCTGACGGTGGGCGCGCTGGTGGCCGTCGACATCGTCGACGCGCTGGGTCCGGACCTGGTGGCGGCGCCGGTGGCCGATGGTGATCCGGGTGAGGCGTGGCGCGGTGGCGAACGGCGATCGGACGCAGCGGCGGTCGCGGCGGGGATCGGAGCGAGCGGGGCGGGCACATGAGCGACGCCAGCGTCTACGGGCCGTCCGCCCTGGCGACCCCGGCCAACGCCGTCACCGTGGTGCGGTTGCTCGTGTCGCCGATCCTCTTCAGCATGATCGCCCACGACGGCGCGACCTGGGCTGTGTTCGCGCTGTGGGTCGTGCTCGCCAGCACCGACGGGGTGGACGGGTGGATCGCTCGCCGCCACGGCACGACGCGCAGCGGCGCGTTCCTCGATCCGTTGGCCGACAAGGTGCTCGTGCTGGGCGCGATGTTCGCCCTCGTGTCGAACGGCCGCTTCCTCCTGCTGCCCGTCGCCATCATCACCGCGCGCGAGATCTTCATCTCCCTCTACCGCGTGTACTGGGGTCGTCGCGGGCTCGCCGTGCCGGCCCGATCCACCGCGAAGGCCAAGACCGTGACGCAGCTGTTCGCGGTCGGCTTCGCCGTGCTGCCGTGGCTCGCGACCACGTGGTGGCCGGCCGACGTCCTGCTCTGGGCGTCGGTGTCCCTCGCGGTCATCAGCGGTGCGCAGTACGTGCTCGACGGCCGCGCGGCGGCGACGTCGATGGAAGGGGCGCACTGAAGCGCCGATAGCCTCCCGCCATGCGCTGCGAAGTGGTTGCCGTCGGGACCGAGCTGCTGTTGGGCCAGATCGTGGACACGAACTCCTCGTGGATCGGCGAGCAGCTCGCCCACGCCGGGATCGACTCGTTGTTCCAGACGAAGGTCGGTGACAACCGTGAGCGCATCGCCGCCACGCTGCGCACCGCGCTGGGACGGGCCGACGCCGTGATCGTGTGCGGCGGGCTCGGCCCCACCCAGGACGACATCACCCGCGATGTCATCGCCGAGGTCATGGGCGTGCCCCTCGAGCGTGACCCGCACCTCGTCGACCACATCCGCGCGCTGTTCGAGTCCCGCGGGCGGACGATGCCCGAGAACAACCTGCGCCAGGCGGACGTGCCGCAGGGTGCACGCATCCTCGACCAGATGCCGGGCACCGCACCCGGGTTGCTGTGCCCGATCTTCCCGGAGGGCGAGAGCGGCCCGGCGGACGACAGCCCGCAGGTGATCTACGCGGTGCCCGGGGTGCCGTACGAGATGAAGGAGATGGTCGCCGGCACGATCATCCCGGATCTGCGGCGGCGTGCCGGCGACACGCAGACCATCCGCAGCCGCACGTTGCGCACCTGGGGCCAGAGCGAATCCGGGCTGGCCGAGCAGCTGGCGCCGTACCACGACGAGCTCGAGCAGTCGGGCCGCGCCACGCTGGCGTGGTTGGCCAGCGGCATCGAGGGCCTCAAGCTCCGCGTCACCGCCAAGGCGCCGACGCCCGAGGAGGCGGATGCGGTGCTCGACGCCGAGAGCGAGCTGCTGCAGTCGCTGCTCGGCGACCTGGTCTTCAGCGCGCGCGACGAGCCTATGGAGGTGGTCGTGCTCGACCTGCTGCGCGCACAGGGACGCACCCTCGCCACCGCCGAGTCGGTGACCGGCGGGCTCATCGCCTCCCGGCTCACCGCCGTCCCCGGGGCCAGCGACGTGTTCCGGGGCAGCGTCGTGTCCTACGCGTCCGAGGTGAAGTACGACGTGCTCGGCGTCCCCCGGGGGCCGGTCGTCTCGGAGGAGGCCGTGCTCGCGATGGCGGAAGGTGCCTGCCGCGTGCTCGGCGCCGACGTCTCCGTCGCGGTCACCGGGGTCGCCGGGCCCGACACCCAGGAGGGGATCCCGGTGGGGACCGTGTGGATGGCCACCTGCGTCGACGGTGAGGCGGTGGCGCTGCCCGTGCGGTTGCCCGGCGATCGCGAACGGGTGCGGCAGTTCGCCGCGATCTCGGTGCTCAACGCGCTGCGCTTGCGGCTCACCCACGGCTGACGCCGGTTGGGTCGCCGGCCTCGGGGGCGCCGGCGGCGCCGATCGGCGCTGAGCACCGCCGCGCGATCAGGTCGTGATCGTGCGGCAGGCGATGAGGGCGTTGGTGCCGACCCCGGCGTTGATCCCGTACGTGCACACCGTGTGGTTGCCGGCGGCGATGTTCGGGATGCTCAGCGCGTACCCGTGGTTGGGCCCGAAGAAGGGGAACGCGAGACCGATGTCGTTGCGGACCGTGTTGGCGGGGGTGACCGCCTTCTTGATCCCGTCGACGTAGACGTGCACGTCGATCGACGCCTGGGTGTCCGGGTCGAGCGCCCAGCCGGCGAGCCGCAGCGTCCCCCCGCTGCCCGTGAGCGAGTCGAACGAGCCGATCGGGTTGCCCGGCACGTTCACCGCCTTGCAGCCGAGCGTGGTGTTGCCACCGACGGCCCCGACGTTGATGCCGTAGGTGCACACCGAGTGGGATCCGGGGGCCAGGAGCAGGGCGACGCTGTAGCCGTGCGCCACGCCGTAGCCCGGGAACGGGCCGGCGAGGTCGTTGCGGACCTTGTCGGCGGGGTAGCGGCCGGCCTTCTGGCCGTCGACGTAGATGTCGACGTCGATGGGGAAGATCGACTCGGCGTCGAAGGTCCATCCCCGCACGAGCACGTTGCGGGGGCCGTTGAGGTCGACCGCGTCGAGGGCGCCGATCGGGCTGCCGCTGACGACGGCCGCCCAGCGGCAGCTCAGCAGGCGGTTGCTGCCGAGGCCGAGGTTGATGGCGTACACGCACACGTCGTGGCCGCCGCCGGTGGCCTCGAACGTCGCGTCGAACCCGTGGTTCGCGCCGTAGCCGGGGAAGGCGAGGCCGATGTCGGGGCGGGACGTGTTCGCCGGCACGGCCATCTGCATGCGTCCGTCGACGTAGACGTGGACGGAGTTCGCGCTGGCGCTCTCGGGGTCGAACGACCAGCCCGCGACGCGGAGACGGCCGGGGCCGGGAGACGTCACCGCATCGAAGCTGCCGATCGGGTCGGCGCTGGCGAGGCTGACCGGCTTGCACCCGAAGTTCGAGCTGAGCCCGGGCGTCACCGAGTGGGCGATGATGCAGACGTTGTGGATGCCCGCCGGCGCGTTGAACGTGACGTTGAAGCCATGGCCGGCGCCGGCGCCCGCCACGGCGGCGGCGACGTCGAAGCGGAGCTTGTCGGCGGCGTAGCGGCCCTGGAGCCCCCCGTCGACGTACACGTCGACGTTGAGCACCTGGGCCGGGCTCGTGGTGTCGACCGCCCAGCCGGCGACGGTCGCGGTCTGCGGCCAGGGTGACGAGATGCTGTCGTACCCGCCGATGACCTTGGTGCCGCACTTGCCGCCGTTGCCGAACTCGTTGACCCAGAACGGCAGCCCGTTGGCGCCGTAGGCGAGGCCGAAGCCGACGTCGGCGTAGCTGCCGAGGAGGTTGGCACGGTGATCGGCCGAACCGATCCAGCCGGACATCACGGCGGCGACCGAGGGGTAGCCGGCGGCGATGTTCTCACCCATCGCGTTCCACCCGGTGTAGCCGGCGCCCTCGTTGCGGCTGACGTACGTCGAGCCCTCGGGGGAGATGTGGCTGAAGTAGCCCCTCGCCGCCATGTCGTTCGCGAAGCCCTGCGCCGAGGTGGACAGGTTGGGGCAGATCCTGACGGGTCCCCGGCCGTTGGCCGACCGGTAGGCGTTCACCTGGTTGAACAGGTCGGTCTCCCAGTCCCCGGCGACCGCGGCGTGGGCCGGGGTCGCCGCGGCGAGCGTGAACAGCCCCGTGACGGTGGCGATCACCATCAGCAGCGCGGCGACCCGGCGTCGCCCCCGGCGGGCGGCCGGGCGCACGGCTGCGAGGCGGTGCGGCGCCGGCGCCGCCTCGGGGCGGTCGGGGCGCGCGGGGCCCTCGGGGCCCTCGGGCTGATCGGCGTGGATGGGGGCGTCGGGGTGCATCGAAGAACGTCCTGTCGGTCCTGTCGGGATCGTGCGACAACCCCGGAGCGCTCCCTCACGCCCCCGGGTTGCTGCACAAGTAACGACGGTTTCGCGGACGGCCTTGACTGTGACGCCGGTTTTCACACGGAATCTTGAACTAGGCCACAAGACCCACGTCGAACCCCGCCCGCTCCCTCGGCGTCCATGGTGCCATGCCGACCCCTTCCGCGCCGAAATGGCCCGGATTCCGGGGGTCGTTGGCCGCGGCCGGGCGCCGGTGGGCTCCGCGCGCCGCGGTGGGCCGCCTGCGACCGCCGCGAGGGCGGGTGGGCCGAACGACCTAGGGCGCGGAGCGGGGCGAGGCGGCCTTCGCGGGGCGTCCTCGCCGCAGCGGCTCGAGCGCGGCGATGTAGCGCGCGAGGCGGTCGGCCGCCTCGATCGCGGTGTCGGGCTCGTCGATCTCGGCGCCGGTCCAGAACTCGGAGATCCTCTGCCACCCGCGGCCCTGGTCGTTGACGAACGCCCCGGCGCTCGGGTCGGCCCCGAGCGCGGACCGCCACCGCTTCTCCGCCCGCAGCAGCGGGGCCAGCGCGGCGTCGTTGGCGGCCGGGTCGCGGTGCTCGGCGTGGAAGCCGATCTCGAGCCCGCGCTCGAGCACGTCGCGACCGCCGCGCTCGACCATGCCGACCTCTTGGAGCTCGTAGTGCTCGCGGTGGACCTCGCCGAACCAGACCTTCAGGCCCCGGGCGTGCAGGCGGTGCTCGAACGTGACCAGATCGGGGGGCAGGAACCCCACCAGCGCATCACAGGCGTCCTGGTAGAAGCCCTCGCTCATGCGGCGAGCCTACGGGCAGACGCCCAGGGCCGTTCACGCGGTGGTGCTCAGCTGGGGGCCTCCGTGTCGTCGCCCGTGTCGCCATCGGTGTCGCCGCCCGCGTCGCCATCGGTGTCGCCGTCGGTGTCCAGGCGCAGCGACGCGGAGTTCATGCAGTAGCGCAGGCCGGTGGGGTTCGGGCCGTCGGGGAACACGTGGCCGAGGTGGGCGCCGCACGACGCGCAGGTGGCCTCGGTGCGGACCATGCCGAAGGAGGTGTCGCGCTCGGTGGCCACGGCCTCGTCGCTCATCGGCTGGTAGAAGCTCGGCCACCCCGTGCCGGACTCGAACTTGGTGTCGCTGGTGAAGAGGGGGGCATCGCAGACGATGCACCGGTAGGTGCCCTCGTCGTGGCAGTCCCAGTAGACGCCGCTGAACGCCCGCTCGGTGCCCTTCTCCTGGGTCACCTGGTACTGCTCCGGCGTCAGCCGTGCCCGCAGCTCGGCGGGATCGACGGGTGTGCTCATCTCTGTCCTCCTCCGGCGGCGGGTCGCCGCTCCGTTGCTCCTGCCTCGGCCCGGGGGCCAGGGTCTCCGATGCAGGAACGAGTGTGGCGCCCCTGGCGTTCCCGGGTCGCCTCCGGCCCCGTCGTCGAGCAGATCGGTCCGGGCGCGAGAAAATTCGGCGAGGGTGCTTGAGCGAACAGGCGTTCGCAATTACGCTGCTGTCATTCCGCACGCGCCTCGTCCCGCTTCGGTGTCACACCCCCTCCTTAGGGTGAAGCCCACAACCGAGTCGCAGAAGCGCAAGGCCGCACAAGGAGACAGCATCGTGGAACGAGACAAGGCACTCGACATGGCCCTCGGGCAGATCGAGAAGCAGTTCGGCAAGGGCTCGGTCATGAAGATGGGCGAGAAGGGGTCGATGGCCATCGGCACGATCCCGACCGGGGCGCTCTCCCTCGACCTGGCCCTCGGCGTCGGCGGGTTGCCACGAGGTCGCGTGGTCGAGATCTACGGCCCCGAGTCCTCCGGCAAGTCGACCCTCGCCATGCACGTCGTGGCCGAGGCTCAGCGCAACGGCGGCATCTGCGCCTACGTCGACGCCGAGCACGCGATGGATCCGATCTACGCCCGGGCCATCGGCGTCGACGTCGACGAGCTGCTGATCAGCCAGCCCGACACGGGTGAGCAAGCGCTCGAGATCGCCGACATGCTCGTGCGCTCCGGTGCCCTCGACATCGTCGTCA
>CAYUOL010000062.1:0-26611 GCA_964446345.1 uncultured Iamiaceae bacterium
ACTCCGGCCCGGGCACCGTCCCGGAGGGCGAGTCGGCCGCAGCCGCGCCCGGCGACGTCCTGCTCAGCACCTACACACCGATCGTCTTCACGGTCGTGGCGCCGCCCACGACCACGACCACCACCACGTCCACCACGTCGACGAGCACCACGAGCACCACGGCGGTCGTCACCACCACGACGACGACCCCGGCGGCCATGACCGCCGAGCCGAGCTTCATGTACCCCGGCGAGAGCTGCCTGATCCAGGCGCACGGCTTCGCCCCGAACAGCGACGTGACGATCACCGTGTACTCCGATCCGCTCGTCATCGGCACGTTCGCCGCCGATGCCAACGGCAGCATCTCCCAGACCTGGACGGTTCCCTCGGGCTTCGCCGCCGGCGCGCACACCGTCGTGCTCTCGGGCCGCAGCATCGCAGGTGCCGTCGAGCTCAGCGCCCCCATCACCGTCGGTTCGCTGGTGCAGGCCGTCCCCACCACGGCGGCTCCATCGACCACGGCCGCGGTGGTCACGACCTCGGGCAACCTCCCCACCACGGGCTCCGGTCTCACCCAGCCGCTCGTCGTCGGGGCGGCGGTGCTCGTCCTCGGCGGTGGCGCCGCGGTCGCCGTGAGTCGCCAGCGGGCTCGCAGCCGGCGCTGATCACAACTCGCACCGCGCGCCCTCGCGGCGCCTGACGACGGCCGTCCGCCCGTCGTCGCACGACCACGGAACTCGTTCGCTCGCGCGCGGGGTGACGGGGACAATGGTCCGATGCGCCGACGGGACCTCCTGGACCTCGTGCGCGGGCTCTGGCTGGCCGTAGGGGCGGCTGCCGCGCTGATGATCGTCTCCACGGTCGCGGCCGCAAGCGCGGTGCTGCTCGCCGGGCGCACGGTGAACGCGCTCGGGGACGGTGTCGACGCCCGCTCCCTGGCGTTCGCCGCGTTGGCCGCAGGGATCATCGGATCGGCGGCGTGGTCGGGCTCGGATCTGCTCATCGCCCGGTTCGCCACCACGATCGCGGTCCGCCTGCGCGCGGTGATGGTCCGCCACATGCTTTCGTTGCCGATCGGCTTCTTCACCGATCGCAGCGTCGGCGAGGTCACGGATCGCATCTCGACCGACGTCGACACGGTGGCCACCGGTGTCGTCAACCAGCTCAAGCCCATCGCCATGGGAGCGCTCGGTGCGACGGTCGCCCTCCTCCTGTCCATGACCGTGGACCTGCGGCTCACGATCCTGTTCATCCCGGCCGCGATCGGCATCGTCTGGAGCGGCCGCGCCGCGGGACGACGGGTCGCGCAGACCTCGCGTGAGCTCCAAGGCGAGTGGGCCGAGGCGGCGGGTACGGCCGAGGAGGCGTTCGGCGCCCGCGAGGACCTCCGCCAGGCGCTCGGGCGCGGACTGATCATGCGGCGCTGGGCCGAGCACGGCAGCCGGATCTGGAGCCACGCCACCGAACTGGGGCGTGCGCGCAACCTGCTGACGATCTCGACCATCGGGATGCTGCGCGCGTTCCAGCTCGTCGTCTTGATCGCGGGATCGGTGCTCGCCGTGCGCGGTGAGATCGGTGCGGGCGGCGTGCTCGCCGCCTTCGGACTCGTGACGATCTTCTCGCGTCGCATCGAGGACGTGCTGAACAACCTGCCCAAGGTGTCCGACCTCGTCGCCGCCGGCCAGCGCATCGTGGAGCTGCTCGACGAAGAGCCCGAGGCCTCGCGGACGACGTCGGAGCGCGACGCGCGGCTCGTGGGTGCGGGCGATGGGCGGCCCGAGATGGCGCCGGCGTTCGAGCCGGTGCGGTGGGAGCAGCCCGTCGCCATCACGTTCGACGACGTCACGTTCGCGTACGGCGACGGACCCGCCGTGCTGCACGGGGTGACGTTCGGCGTGCGACCCGGTCGCAGCCTCGCCGTGGTCGGTCGGACCGGCTCCGGCAAGTCGACCGTGGTGCGCCTGATCAACCGCGCAGTGCCCACGCCGCCGGGCTCGGTGTTCATCGACGGAGTCGACGTCGGCGCCATCGAGCTCGAGGAGCTGCGCCGCCACGTGGGGGTCGTGTCGCAGCGCGTCGAGCTGCTGCGCGCCAGCCTGCACGACAACGTGACGCTGTTCGATCCGTCGATCAGTGCCGACGCCGTGCGCGCGGCCTTCGATCAGCTCGGTCTCACCCACTGGCTCGCCGACCTCCCCGACGGTCTCGAGACGGTGCTGGGCGACGGCGGCAGCGTGCTGTCGGCAGGGGAGGAGCAGCTCGTCGCCTTCGCGCGCCTGCTCGTGCGCAACCCGTCCGTCGTCGTGCTCGACGAGGCGACGGCGCGCCTGGACCCGGGCACCGAGGCCCTGCTGCAAGCGGCGACCGATCGCCTGTTGGCCGGCCGCACCTCGATCATCATCGCCCACCGCCTGGCCACGATCGCAGGCGTCGACGACGTCGTGGTGCTCGACGCCGGTCGCGTCGTCGAGCACGGCGGCCGGCGCCAGCTGCTCGAGCAGGACGACTCCGTGTTCGGCGCGCTCGTCGAGGCCGCGGGCGGCATCCACGTCCGCGAGGTGATCGAGCCGCACGCCCATCGGGCGCGGCCCCGCGCCCGCACCGCCGACCTCGACGAGCTCGACGCCGCCGCCGGCGGGACCGACGGTCGCCGGGACGGGTGGTCGGGCGGTACCTCGGATGCGGCCGCAGGAAGCGCCGATGACCTCGTCGTCCACGCTGCGGCGCGGGCCCCGGTGCCGACGGTCTCGAGCACCACGGCCCGCCTCCTGCGCCGCCACCTGCGCGAGCTCATCCCCGGCACGATCGGCTGGGTCGTCTTCTTCGCGCTGCCCGCCGTGGCGGCGTTCTCGTGGGCACGGCTGCTCCCGCAGCTCGACGGCGAGGGCGACATCTGGCCGCCGATCACCGCGTTCGCCATCGCCGCCGTCGTGGGCATGGCCGGCAAGCTCGTCGGCGAGCGGTTCTTCTTCCGCTGGTGGATGCTCTCCAACATCACCCTGCGCTCGAACCTGCTCGCCGCGCAGCTGCACCCGCACGACGAGCGCGCAGGGCACCGCCCGCCCAGCCCCGGTGACGCGGTCAGTCGCATGTGGGACACGAACGACCTCGTCAACTACGCCGACCACTGGGTCGACCTGGCCTCCGCCGCGATCTTCGTGGCAACGGCCACGGCGCTGTCGGGCCGTTGGGAGACGGTGCCCTGGCTCGTCGCGCCCGTCGCCATCCCGCTCTGCGTGGCGTTCTTCCTGCGGCGCAAGGTGTCGGTCGCGGCGCGGGAGCACGCCCGCTTGCGGGGCATCTGGAGCGGCCGCGTCGCGGAGGTGTGCGCGGCCGCGACGACGATCAAGGGGTTCGGGGCGGAACCGCACGTCGTCGCCCACCTCGACGAGCTGACCGAACGCCGGCAGCGGGCGGCGCTGCAGCAGCGCACCCTCGAGCTGAGCATCTTCGGCACCGTGTTCCTGACGAGCGAGTCGGGCCAGCGCCTCGTGCTCGTGGTGCTCGCGATGGCGGCGGTGTCGGATCCCGTGCAGATCGGCGCCGGCGTCGCCGTCGCCGAGGCGATCGCGATGATGCCGATCGCCGGGATCGTGGCCTGCATGGTCGTGCAGGAGATCCCGATGATCCGCGCCAAGTTGCGACGCATGGCGCGGTTGCTGCCGGCGCGCGAGGACTTCGACATCACGCGCCCGCCCGAGGACCTGCGCCTCCCGCCGGAGGAGCCGTTGCCCGTGCCGACCGAGCGGCCGTCACGCGTGCACCTCGACCACCTCGGTGTCCGTGACCTCTCGGTCGTGTTCTCCGACGGCACGGTGGCGCTCGAGGACGTCAACCTCGAGATCGAGCGGGGCGAGCTCGTCATCGTCACGGGCCCCATCGCCTCGGGCAAGAGCACGTTGCTGCGCGTGCTCGCCGGCCTGTGCACGCCCACGGAGGGCGAGGTGCGGTGGGACGACGACGTCATCGACGACCTCTCGCTCTTCCTGCGCCCGCCGAACTGCGCGTTCGTGGCGCAGGCGCCGAAGCTCATCTCGGGCACGATCGACGAGAACGTCTCGCTCGACCACTCGGTCGACGTGCGCGCCGCGCTCACCCTCGCCGAGCTCGACATGGACCTCGGGCAGGTCGGCGGCCTCGATGCGCTGGTCGGACACCGTGGCCTGCGCCTGTCGGGGGGCCAGACCCAGCGGTTGGCGACGGCGCGCGCCACCGCCGCCGAGAGCGAGCTGCTCGTGCTCGACGACCTGTCCAGCGCGCTCGACGTCGTGACCGAGCGGCAGCTGTGGACCAACCTGCGGGCGCAGGGCAAGACCGTCGTCGCGACGTCGTACAAGCGCTCGGCGCTCGAGCTGGCCGACCGTGTCGTCGTGCTGAGACAGGGCCGCGTGGCGGCGATCGGGTCGCTCCCCGAGCTCGACCGGGAGTTCGGGCACCTGTTCGCGTGAGGGCCGGCGCCGCCGGCGGCGTGCTGCCGCCGACGCCGAACCTTCCCCTAACCTGTCTCCGCTCCCAGCCCGCGTAGCTCAGATGGATAGAGCATCGGACTTCTAATCCGACGGTCGCACGTTCGAGTCGTGCCGCGGGCGCCTGGTTCCAGTGGGTCTGCCCGGGCCGACATCGTGTGATCGCTGCCTCGAGGAGGTCCCGTGTCGGCAGGCCCGGCATGCGGGCGCACAACGCGGGGTGAGAGGTCGTTCCGGTCGACGTATGGGTCCTCGGAGTCCGAGTCCCAGGAAGCGCTCCTTTGATGGAGCTCATGCGTCATCCGCCGCACGCGCTCCGACCCCCGTGCGCGACCATGGGCGGTGGCTTCGAGCGGGCAGCACGACGTGCAGGTGCGGGACGGGCGTGACGCCGCGGCGTCGGGCGATCAGCGCGTTCCGGAGGGCGGCGTCGTACCGAGCCAATGAGGGCGGTTGGGGTACCGTCGCAGAACCAACGATCAGTGGGAGCGGGCCATGGTCTTCGTGTTCTGGGGAATGGTCATCGGCGGGCTCGTCCTCGCGTCGATCGTGGCGAACTGGCTCAAGCGGGAGAAGTACGCAGAGCTTGCCGCGCACATGACGCAGGCCGAGGTCAGCGACGCCTCGCTCATGGGGAGCCAGGACTCCGGCAACAACGTTGCGGCGGCCACGGCGATCTACTCCGTAGAGCAGCACCACAACACCTGGTAGTCGCGAGCAGCGCTGGGGAAGGCCTTCTGCTCGGTGAGGCCGAGATGCACCCGGCCGAGGACGCCCCGCTCGGGCGACGAGTGCGCATGGGAACCGGCGCAGAGTGCGTCGGCTTCGACGGGCTATGCCGACTTGCGGCGCCTGGGTTTGTCGGCGATCAGTGTGAACTCCACGCGCTGGCCGATCGCGGCTGCGTAGCGCTCGACGGTCGACAGCTTGGCATCGACCTCGGCGGACTCGAGTCGAGCGACTGCGGACTGCGAGGTGCCCATGCGGGCGGCGACGACGGTCTGGGAGAGCCCAGCTGCGTCGCGCTTGTCGGCGAGCTGCCGCAGCAACGCCCGACGCCGAACCGCGGCGGCCACCAGCTCTGGGAACTCGGCGTTCTTCGCGGTGCGCTCGTCTACGACCCCGTCCAAGAAGTCTCGCTGAGCCATGAGCACCACCTCCCTATCTCATGAACACGATATCAACAACGGTATAGTCGATCGGGCTCGGGCTCGTCGGCGCCAGTCGGCGAGGCGCTTCTCGGCTCGGCGGATGACTTCGGGCGGTGTCTTCCGTGTCTTCTTCGAGAATCCCTCGAGCGCGAGTAGCACTTGCCGGGTCTGGCCTTCGGTCGCGAAGAGCACGCACGACGCTCGTGCGCGCGTGCGACCATCCCGGGTCCGTGGCGCGCGGCGTGACGGTGGTCAGGTGAGAAGGGCGCGGGCGCGGGCCAGCACCGTGTTGAGCACGCGCGTCGTCGCCTCCAGGTCCGAGGCGGGGTGCTCGCGCCAGAGGCCACCGGTGGCCCGCTCGCTGGCGTCGAGCACGGAGGCGATCGTGGCGGCGCCCTCGGGTGTCAGGCGGCCGTCCCCGACCAATCCGCGCTTGGACAGGCCGGCGACGAGCTCGCGCGCATCGGGGAAGTGGGCGCGGTCGGTGACGGCGCGGACCAGCTCTTCGGTGCCCCCCGGCACCGTGAGCTGAGCCACGCGCAAGGCCACCCACTGCGGCTCGGTGAGGCCGGTGTCCGCCAGGAAGCCGCGGAGCAGCGCCGTGAGCGTCTTCTCGGTCTCGCCGATCAGTTGCGGGCCGAACGGAACGGTTGTCATCAGAACCTCCAGGATCGTTGGTGCGGCCAACGATACCGGGATCGTTGGTGATACCAACCATTGCTAGGCTTCGATCTCGTGCGACCGTTGCTGCGCGTCTCGAACCGCCCCACCTGGCTGCTGAGTCGCGCCGCCGCCCGGTCGCAGAGCTTGTTGGCGGCCGCCTTCGCGGCGGAAGGGGTCCGTGGGTACGACTACCGGGTGCTGGCCGCTTTGGACGAGCACGGCCCGTCGAGCCAGGCAGAGCTCGGCCGGGGCACGGGGATCGATCGCAGCGACATCGTCGCGACGGTGAACAGCCTCGTCGCCGCCGGCCTCGCCCGGCGAGCGCCGGACCCGGATGACGGGCGTCGCAACGTCGTGACGATCACGAAGCGCGGCTCGTCCACGTTGACGCGACTCGACGCCGTCGTCGACCGCGTGCAAGCGGAGCTCCTCGCCCCGCTCAGCGAGGCCGAGCGGCGGACCCTCGTGGCCCTGCTCCGCAAGCTGGGCTCGGTGGATCAGGACGAGTGAGCGCAGGCGCGGTGACGAGATCCGCACCGGCGGCGGTGCCTGGCGGTTTGACCGGCCACACGGTCACCTCCTCGCCCGGGGGCCGCACCTGCGCGGTGGATGTGGTCACCGGCTCCGAACCCCGGACCTGCATCGTGTACGGGCTCGAGGGTGCATCAGCTCCACGTTCACCGTCCGAGCGATCGGGCGCGGTCGACCTCATCGCAGACGTCGCGGGCTACTTCTCGATGCCGTGAGGACGGCTCGTGCGAGCTCCTCGTGGATCCGCGACGTGCGTCGAGCGGTCCGGTCGGCGGCGCGAATCCCTCGCGAGCGGTGCGTGGGCCGGCCTGCATGGGTGCGAAGGCGATCTGCCGGGTCAGGTCCGGGAGATCGTGAACGCATCCGCCATCCCGACGATCTCGATCAATCGGAGCACCGGTCGGGACGGGTTCTGCAGGATGAAGGCGCCACCCGCGGCTTCGCAGCGACCCCGGCCGTCGATGAGCACAGCCAAGCCAGAGGAGCTGCAGAACGCGACGTCGCGCATCTCGAGGACGATGGTCAGCCGCGGGTCGTGGGCTTCGACCTCACGGCGCAGCTGCGGGGCGGTCGCGACGTCGATCTCGGTCGGAGGGACGATCACGACCCGGTGCGTTCGATCGATCATCACCCACGCGCGACGGGTCCGAGGCACCGTGCGCACGGGCCCGCGAAGTCGATGGCGACCACGCCGCCGATCGCGGCCGCCTCGTCGTCCAGCGCGGTGCAGCCGGGAGGGTCCTCGAGCTCGTTGGGTCCGTGCACCTCGACGTGCAGCACGTCGGGCTGGCGGACCTGCGTGAGCTTGCGGAGGTGGTCGAGGACCCGGCTCGTCAAGGCCTGATGCACCACGACCTCGACGTGCAGGCCATCGCGCCGGTTCTCGAGCTCGATCGCGAGTGGAGCGTCGGGATCGGTCGCGACGATGGCGAAGCACGCGTCGAGACCGGTGAGGGACAGGATGCGCCGCACGGCGGGGCTCGGGTCCCACAGGACGAGGGCGCCGCCGCCCGCCGTGAAGTAGTCGCGTGCGTGCACGAGCACGTCGATGCCGGAGGAGTCGCAGAACGTGACGCGGCTCAGGTCGATGACGAGCGTCTTCGTCGACGGCGTCACGAACACAGCCTCGGCCAGGGAGGAGCTGCTGGCGAGGTCGAGCTCGGCCGACGGGGTCACGACCCGATGATGAGGTCGGTGCAGGGTGGCGGTCATGGCCAGCCCCTTTCGCTGAGGTCGATGCCGATCAGCAGAGGGCGGTTCGAGCGCTAGCAGGAGCAGACAGCCACCGAAGGACGCCTGTCACCGTAGTGCGGCGCCGTGCCGGATCCCAGGGCTCGCCGGAGGTCCACCCCTTTGGGTGGCGCGGACCGACCGCGGAGCGTGCCGGGCCCTCGCAGGGCCTCGGTGGCGCGCCGCGCCGAGGACTGGATTTTTCTTCCAGAGCCCCCGTGGTTTACTCCTCGCGCCGCGCGCGGGAGACGGGGCGGACACATCGGCGCGAGTGCAACAGAGGGACGAACCATGGGCGGACCAGCGAAGCTGACCTCGAGCAGGGCCGGGCGCGACGGGGGAGGCCGATCCGTGCGTTGCGCCGCGGCGGCGGTGGTCGCCGCGGCTTTGGCGACGTCCGGTCTCGTGACGTTGCCCGCGGCGCCGGCAGCGGCGGGGCCGGGTGACATCGTCGTGCCCTGCAGCGGCCCGAACGCAACGTCCACCGGTTCGGACATCCAGGCCTTCCGCGACGCCATCATCAACGAGCAGTTCAACGTCGGCACCGACACGATCCAGCTGACCGCCAACTGCACGTACAGCTTCACCGACGCGTACCTCGACAGCGGGCAGCTGATGACCTCGTGGTACGGACCGGCCGCACTGCCCGCCATCGCCTCGACCATCATGATCGAAGGCCACGGCGCCATCATCCAGAGGGACCCCTCGGCCTCCACGTCGTTCCGGCTCTTCTTCGTCGGCGCGGACCCGGCCGACAGCCGCACCACGAACTTCGCGACCCCCGGGGCCGGCCGGCTGACCTTGCGGGACGTGACGTTGAAGAACGGTCGCGCGCTCGGCGGTTCGGGCGCGACGGGGGGCGCCGGCGGTGCCGGCATGGGTGGCGCGATCTTCAACCAGGGGCAGCTCACGCTCGACCGGGTCACCATCCGAGACAGCGTGGCCCAGGGAGGCAACGGGCACGGCCTCTTCCGGGGCGGGTCCGGCGGCGGGTTCGGCGGTGGGGTCACCGAGGGCTCGGCCGGCGGCGGTGCCGCCGGCGGGTTCGGCGGAGGCTTCGGAGCCGGCGTCCCCCGCTCAGCCGGCGGCGCCGGCGGCCCGTCCGGTGTCGGGGCCGGCGACGAAGCGGGCTCGGGCGGCGGGGGCGGCGGGTTCCGACGCAACGAGACCGGCGGCAACGGCGTCAACCCGGGCGTCGGCGGCGCCGGTGGTCCGAACACTGCCCAGACCGGCTCCGGGGGGACGGGCGGCGCGGTCCAGGGCCAGGCCAACGGCGGCACGAGTGGCAACGGCAGCGGCGGGGGCGGCGCCGCGCCCAGCGGCAACGCCGTGTTCATCGCGGGCGGCGCCGGGGGCGCCGGCGGCGGCTTCGGCTTCGGCGGCGGGCGCGGCGGCGACGGTGCGAACGGCGCCAACCCCTACAGCCCCGGCGGAGGGGGCGGCGGGGGCGGCGTCGGCGGTGGCGGGGGAGCGGGTGGCGGCGGCGCGTCGGCGGCGGGGAGCGCCGGTGACACCGGTGGACGAGGCGGCGGCGGTGGTGGTGGCGGGTTCGGCGGTGGCGGGGGCCCGGGTGGCGTCGGCGGCAACGGCGGCAGCAACGGCCTGACCGGCAACGGGGGCGACGGCGGCGCCGGCGGCGACGGTGGCCAGGGAGGCTTCGGTGGTGGTGGCGGTGGCGGCGGTCGCGGTGGCAACGGCGGCACGGCGACGCCCAGCACGAGCGGTCACAACGGCGCGGTCGGCGCGCCCGGGGCCGGCCGTGCGCCGGGCTTCGGTGGCGGCGCCGGCAGCGCGGCCTGGCAGGACTGGATGGGCGCCGGTGGTGGCGGCGCCGGCATGGGCGGAGCGATCTTCAACCACAACGGGCAGGCCACCCTCACGAACACCACGCTTTCGGGCAACACCGCCAGAGGTGGTCTCGGCGGGGGTGCCGGGTCGGGCATCTCCGGTGGCGGTGAGAACGGTCAGGGCCTCGGCGGGGGGTTGTTCAACCTCAACGGCCAGGTCTCCGTCAACTCGGGGACCATCGCCTTCAACCGGGCGGATCAGGGCGGCGGTGGCGTCTTCAACCTCGGCTACCTGGGTGCCGACGGCACGCAGTGCACAGCCGGCTCGTGCCCGACCGCCAGCGTCACGCTCGTCAACTCCATCCTCTCGAACACCCCGACGATCGCAGGCACCGGCGCCGCCGTGACCGATCTGGTGTCGAGCCGGCCCGCACAGGTCGCGACCGGCGCAGCCAACCTCGTGCCCAGCGACGTGAACGTCGCCGACCACAACATCGTGCGCAGCTCGGCGGCGCTCGGCGGCTCGATCACCGGCACGCCCAGCCCGGCCGACCCGGGCTTGGCGGCGTTGGCGAACAACGTCCCGAGCTCGCCGACGCCGCCCTTCACGCCCCCCGCCACCCACGCGATCACCAACACGAGCCCGGCCTACAACACCGGCGCGACGAGCCTCGCCACGGACGAACGCGGTGTCGCGCGGCCCTCGCTGGGCCAGACCGACATCGGCGCCTTCGAGCTGACGCTGATCACGCCGACGATGACGGTCGAAGCGATGCCGCCGTCGGTCGAGATCGGGGACACCGCTCGGGCCCAAGCCACCCTCAGCGGCGGCTCGCAGACGACCGGCACGATGACGTTCACCTTGTACGGCCCGTCCGACCCGACCTGCAGCGGGACACCGCTGTCGACCTCGACCGGGACCCTGGCCGGCGGCCAGGCCTTGTCGAACTACTCGCCGCCGCTCACGACCTTCGGGGTCTACCGCTGGCGAGCTGCGTACAGCGGCGATGCCAACAACTTCGCCTTCCCCGGGACGTGCGGTGACGCCACGGCCATCGTCGGCAAGGCGATGCCGACGATCTACGCCGACGCCCTGCCCACCGTCGCGGTGCTCGGTGACTCCATCCAGGACATCGCATCGGCGGACGGGTACAACGCGACGGGGACGATGACCTTCGGCCTCTTCGCGGCTGCTGACGTCAACTGCACCGGCACCCCGGTCTTCACGTCGACGAACGCGATGACGGGGACGCAGGCGCGGTCGGGCTTCTTCACCCCGACGACGGCGGGCACCTACCACTGGCTCGCCACCTACAGCGGTGACGTCAACAACACCAACGCTCGCGGTGCCTGCGGTGGCGCCCGGCAGACCGTCGTCGTCGACTTCCGCTCGACGCTGCGCACCCAAGCCGTGCCGTCCCAGTCCGAGCTGGGCCGTCCGATCCACGCGGAGGCGACCCTCGTCGGCGCCACCAACCCGACCGGCACGGTCACCTTCACGCTCTACCGCCCGGGTGACACGTCCTGCTTCACCCCGGCCTTCACCTCGACGAAGCCCATCTCGCCGGCGGGCACCGCGACCTCCGACGAGTACACCCCGGTCCCGACCGCGGACTACACCTCGCTCGGGATCCACCGATGGATCGCGTCCTACAGCGGCGACGCCAACAACCCCCCGTCCGTCGTCCAGTCGTGCGGGGCGCCGAACCAGACGGTCGACGTCGGCAAGGCGACGCCGACGGTGACGGCCCGGGCCGTGCCGAGCCAGGCCGTGGTGAACGAGGACCTCGTGACCGACCAGGCGACCTTCACCGACGTGGTCTTCCCGACCGCGTCTGTGGACTTCGAGCTGTTCGCCGACGCGTCCTGCGCCACGCGGGTGTTCGGGTCGACGAGGAGCATCTTCTCCGCCAGCTACGACCCCGACACGGGTGCGCGCACGGTGACCTCGGGCGGCACCAGACCGGGGGAGGGGACCTACTGGTGGAAGGCCAGCTACCAGGGCGACAGCTACAACAACGCCGTCAGCACGGCCTGTGGTGCGGCGAACCAGACCGTGACCGTGGCCAAGATCACGCCGACGTTGACGATCACCCAGATCACGCCGACGCCGGCACAGGTGGGCGTCCCGGTGCACGCCAAGGCGGCGCTCGGTGGCAACCCCCGCTCGGGCACCCTCTTCTTCGCCGTCTACGGGCCAGGCGCGCCCGGTGACGCCTGCAGCACGGCGAACATCGTCCACTTCTCCCTGGCCATCGACGGCAACGGCGAGAGCCCGAGCGAGGTGAACGGCAACGGAGTGTTCACCTCGGGCGACTTCACGCCGTCGGCGCCGGGCACGTACTGGTGGCTGGTCCACTACACGCCGTCGAACACCGTCACCAACGCCGCCGAAGAGGTGTGCGGCCCGAACGGGACGCTCACCGTCGGCCCCGGGAACGTGGTCCCGACCGCAGACGCCGGCCTGGCGCACCCGGCGACCGAGCGCACCACCGTCACCCTCGACGGCACCGGTTCCACCGACCCCGACGGCGGGCCCTCCGCGTTGACCTACGCCTGGACCCAGATCAGCGGCCCGCCCGTCGTGCTGTCGAACCGCACCGCAGCCACGCCCACGTTCACGGCACCACGTATGGACTGCCCCGGCACCCAGGACCTCACGTTCTCGCTCACGGTGGACGACGGCCAGGCCACGTCGACGGCATCGACGGTGACCGTCACGGAGTACTCGGTCAACGGCACGTCGCGCGTCGCCAACGACTTCAACGGTGACGGCAAGGCGGATGCGGTCCTGTACGACCAGAGCGTCGGCAACTGGTACATCCGGTGCCGCGGTCCGGTGCACTTCGGTGCGTTCGAGGGCGGCGACATCGCCGTGCAGGGCGACTACTACGGGGACGGCGTCACCGACCTGGCCGTGTTCTCCCCGGTCGGCGCCAACCCGGACCCGAACCGCGGTGGCAAGTGGTGGGTGGACGGCGCCTGGGGCCCCGTCCAGTGGCCGGCGCAGCCCGGTGACATCCCCGTACCGGCCGACTACAACGGCGACGGTCGCACCGACCCTGCCCTCTACCGCCCGAGCACGAGCTCGTGGCTCTTCGCCCCTGAAGGCACGTGGGTCAAGTTCGGGGCGCCGGGAGCGATCCCCGTGCCCGGTGACTACAGCGGTGACGGCGTCGCCGAGCTGTCCTACTACGTTCCGGCCTTCAGCGCGTGGTACGTCGCCTACGGGTTCAACCTCGCGGCGCCGACGATCTCGTGGTTCGGGGGCCCCAACATGATCCCCACCCCCGGCGCCTTCGACGGGGGGACGACGCTGAAGCTCGCCGGGTTCAAGATCACGACCCGGGAGTTCTCGCGGTACGGATCCGGCTGGCCGGCGACCAGCGGCCAGCCCGGTGACATCCCCGTGATCGGCGCGTTCAACGGAGACGGCAAGACGTACTTCGCTCGCTACCGCCCGTCGACGTCCACCTACCTCGTGAACGAGGCGGCGGGCGCCTGGGCGTCGTACTCGTTCCGATGGGGCAAGCCGGGGTACCGGCCAGTGGACGAGCCCTACGCGATCAACCGGTTCTTCTGATCTGGAGAGACAGCTCCCCTCATCATCGCCGCCAGAACAGCAGGTGCGTGATCCCGCTGGCGCTGGGCACCGACTCGAGGTGGTACCGGTCGAGCAGGTCGTCGGACGACGTCCAGAGGCGTTCGCCGCGACCGATCTCGATCGGCGCCACCGCGACGTGCATCGTGTCGATGAGGTCGGCCGCGAGGAACTGCCGCACGGTGGCGACCCCACCGCCCACGCGCACGTCCTTGCCATCCGCGGCGTCCTTGGCTTGCCGCATGGCCTCCTCCGGCGTCGCGTCGATGAAGTGGAACGTGGTGTCGGACAGCGTGAAGCTGGGTCGGGGGTGGTGCCTGAGGACGAACACGGGGGTGTGGAAGGGAGGATCGTCTCCCCACCACCCAGTCCAGTCGTGGTCCTCCCAGGGGCCTCGCTGAGGTCCGAACTTGTTGCGCCCCATGATCTCGGCTCCGATGCCGTGGGCGAAGTCGCGGATGAAGTAGTCGTCGAGCCCTCGCGTGCCGCCCGGGTCGGTGCGGTGCGGCCAGCTCGCGGTGGCGAAGGCCCACGAGGCCAGGTCGGCCGGGAGCGCCGGCGGGGCGCCATCGCTCGGCGCGGCCCGACCGAACGGCTCCGCGAGGCTCTGGCCCTCGCCGGCGCCGAACCCGTCGTTCGACACCATGAAGTTCTGCACGCGCAGCAGCTGCGACATCCTTGGATCCTCTCTGTTCTTGCCGTCGACGGGGCGTGTCGGCGGGCTTCCGACGTGAGCCGGGTCAGCCGACGCCGAGGTGGTCGGCGAGCTTCTGCAACGTCTGCAGGCCGAGCTCGACCGCACCGAAACCGATCTTCTCGTGGCGCAACGCCACAGTCGGGTGCAGCTGGCGCAGCGTGAGCACCGTCTTGCCGTCCGCTTGCTCGTCGAAGGTCAGGGTCACCCGGAGGCGCGCCGGATCGTCGTCGATGTCGGACCCGTGATCGAAGATGATGCGCTGGTCGGGGACGATCTCGAGGTAGTCGAACCGGTTGGGGTACCGCGTGCCGTCGCCGGAGATCATGTCGAAGCGGGCGCGACCGCCGGGCTCGACGTCCATCTGCCGCACCGTGCAGGTGAACCCGTCGGGACCGAACCACTCGCAGAACGCGTCCGGGTCGGTCCACGCCGCGAACACCGCGGCGGGCGAGGCGTCGAAGACGCGCACGAGCACGATCTCGCGGTCCAGCGCCCACGTGGTGGGATCGGTGATGGTGGGCGCGTCGCTCATGGCTCCTCCAAGGAGAGTGGTGACGAGGGTGGGGGAGACGGGGCTCCGCCGGACGAGCCGCGGAGGTGCGCGTCGAGACGGTCGAGCCGCTGCTCCCAGGCCGCACGGGTGTGCTCGGCCCACGCCGCGATCTCGATCAGCGGCTCGGTGCGCAGTCGGCAGGGCCGGCGCTGTCCATCGCGGCCGCGGCTGATCAGCCCCGCCTGCTCGAGCACCTTCAGGTGGCGCGAGACGGCCGGGAGGCTGATCGGAAAGGGCTCCGCGAGCTCGAGCACGGACGCTTCACCGTCGGCGAGGCGCCGGACGATCGAGCGGCGGGTGGGATCCGACAGCGCGGCGAACACCGCGTCGAACCGGTCGGGGCTCGTCACGCTCATCTGAAGCAGCTCGGCGGGGGTGCCATCGGAGGACATATTTAACAGAATGGCTAAATACGGTCAAGGCTTCGATGCCGACATCGCGCTGCGTGCGCACCTCATCCCTCCGCCGGAGAGCCCGGCCGAGGCCGCCGCCTTCCTCGACGATCTGCGCCGCGGCGGCTATCGCGGCGAGGTCACGGTCGGCGACGACCTCGTCACGATCACCGTGCCGGCATCCGAAGGCACCTGACCGTGTGCCTGTAGGGTGCACGGTCACGCGAGCACCCGGAGGGCACGGACATGGCAGACGAGGTTGCGGACACCCGAGAGGTCGACGGCGTCGCTGCGGTCGTGAGCGACGGCACGTACACGCTGTTCGTCGCCGACTTCGCCGACACGCAGTCCGCGATGGAGGCGTACTACGCGCTGAAGGGCATCGAAGACGGTCGGACCGTCGAGATCGAAGGCGTTCTCGTCGTGCGGCGCGAAGAAGACGGCAAGGTGGTCGTGCAGACGGTCACCGACCACAGCACGAAGTCCGGGCTCAAGTGGGGCGTGGTCGGGGGTGTGGTGCTCGGCGTCTTCTTCCCACCCTCGATCATCGGCAGCGCGCTGGCCCTCGGCGCCGGCGGCGCCGCCATCGGCAAGGCCCGCGAGGTGCACCACCGGTCGAAGCTCGCCGACGAGCTCGCCGACGCGATCGAGCCGGGGCACTCCGGCATCGTGGCGCTGGTGTCCGATCCCGGTGCCGTCGAGATCCAGAAGGCCCTCGAGCTGGCCGACCGCATCGTGCAGTCCGCGGTCGACGACGTCACCGCGAAGGACCTGAAGGCGGCGGCCAAAGAGATCGAGGCGGCCGAAGGCGACGCCTGAGGTCGGGCCTGCCGTGAAGCTGATCACCGCTGTCATCGCCTCGGCCGACATCGAGCAGACCAAGGAGATGCTCAAGGATGCCGGCATCACGGGGCTCACCATCAGCGACGCGCGCGGCTTCGGCCGGCGCGGCGGCACGGTGGAGATCTATCGGGGCAGCGAGCACGTCGTCGACCTGATGCCCCGGTTCCGGCTCGAGGTCGTCGTGGCCGACCGGGACGCAGTCGAGCGGGTGGTGAACGCGCTCGCGGCCGCGGCTCGTGTCGGCGGCGCGCCGGAGGGCAAGGTGTGGGTCACCGACGTCGAGTGGGTCGTGAGCCTCCGGACCGGCGAGATGAACGACGACGCGATCTGACGGGCGCGACAGGCGTTGCGCCGTCGTCGTGCGCGGCGATCGGCGCGCCGAGCGTCAGCTCGGTGGCGGTGCGGCGTCGGCCGTCTCGAAGATGAAGTCGAGGCCCTTGGCGCTCTCCAGGATGTGGCTCAGCTGCTTGTGGTGGGCCAGGACGTAGGCGAGGTTCCACACGCGCGTCGGCAGGTGAGGAGCTCGGGGCTCGATGCGGTCGGCGAGCTCATCGGTGACGGGGAGCCCGGCGAGGCGCAGCTTGTTGCGCCGCACGTCTGCGTAGGCCACGGATTCGGCGAACCCGTTGCCGATCTGGCGTCCCGCGGCGTCGATCAGCCGCACCGCGCCTTCACAGATCTGAGCACCGTTCGCGAAGAACGCCGACTGCCCTCCTTCCACGATCGGCACCATCGTGAAGGTGGCGATGTCGTCGGGCAGGTCGTCGAAGACGAAGGACCAACGGTTCGGGTGCCACGTGTGGGTCGGCGGGTAGCGCTCGGGGTCCCCGGAGTGCTCGGTCTTCACCCAGTCGGTGACGCGCAACGATCCCCAGGCCACCCGCGACGAACCGTCGGCATCCATGAACTTGCCGCCGACGCGCACGTCCATCGGCTCCGGCGGGTGCTCGCCGGTCTGGCGGTAGAAGCGCTCGGCCATGGTGCGCTTGTGCGCGGAAGCGACCGTGACCTGCCGATCACCTTCGAACTGCGCCATGAACCAGTCCCACCCCTCCGGGTCGGGCTCACTCAGGTTGTTCGCCGCCCGCATGACCTCGCTCTGCGGGTTGCCGGCGAGGTACCCCCACTGGTGGTCGAACCAGAACTCGCCGCGGGTGAGACGGATCTCGCGATCGCCGAGGCGCAGGGTGCTCCGCTCCGGATCGATCTGGATGTCGGGCACCGAGTAGTAGAAGGTGCCGACGCCGTCGCAGGCGGGGAGCGCGCCCTCGTCGCCCTGCGGCAGGATGCCCCTGCCGGACGTGAGCACGAGGTCGACCGCGAGCTCGAGCGCCGGGTCCTCGCCCCGGTCGAGACCCCACGCCTGCACCCGCATCGGGAAGAGGTCGTCGGCGCCGAAGGAGGCCATCTCGTTGCGTCCGAGGCGGATCGAGAAGGGCTCGTTCGTCGCGTGCATCAGCCCGCTCGTGCCCGCCACCACGATCGGCGCCGCCTGGTGGTGGCGCTTCCCCTCGGGGCTGATCGCGAGCTGGATCTCGATCAGTTGGTTGTCGAGGTCGCTCATCCCGAACGACGCGGCGAGGTGCGGGGGGAAGAGCGCGATGCCGAAGAACATGAGCTCGATGCCGTACTGCGTGCCGGCCTCGTCCCACGCGCTGCCGACGAAGAAGTGCCACCCCGTCTGCGCCCGCACCTTGAGCTCGTGATCCCGCGGGAACGCGAGCTCGACGACCTCGGGGACCGGCTCGTAGCCCTCGTTGGCGTTCTTGCCCAAGAGGTTGCGCATCACGTAGAGCTGCAGCGTCGAGAGCTCGTCGCAGTGCGGCAGGATCGCCTCGTACAGCGCGCGTGGGTTGCGCGTGTGGGCGATGGGATGCTCGCTGAGGCCCTCGAGGAACGTGCGCATCCGGGCACCGGACACGGCTGGGCGGTTGTGCTCGCTGGTGAAGGCCGTCGCGATGTCATCGGGGATGGCGGCCGGGTCGAAGTGCGGCTGCCACAGCAGGTTCGCCAGGTCCTCGAGCGTTCTCTGGTCGAACGCTGCGAACCCTGCCCGATCGATCGCCATCAGATCGTCCCCCCCCCTGAGAGATCAGGTGCCGCTACCAGGAAAAATGGCAGAACCGGCGAGGGGCATGAGGCCCTCGCCGGTTCTGTCAGGATCTAGCTCTGTCGGAGGTTGCTTCGCTGATGCGTCAGCTGACGTCGTCGGAAGCCGTGCGGAACTTGCGAGCGCCCACGGTGGCGCCCACACCCAGCACGATGAGGACGGCCGCGAGGCCGAGCATCTGACCCGAGTCGGAACCCGTGGTCGGCAGCGTGCCGCTGGTGGTCGTCGAGCCGACCGTGCCGTTGGTGCCGTTCTCGGCGGCGACGCAGGCGAGGTAGCTCGTGGTGTCGAGCGTGCCGTCGGCGTTGCGGTAGTCGGAGAGGCGGCACGCCGCGCTCGCGTTGGCGGGGCTCGCGCTGAAGGCGATGGCACCCAGAACCAACAGGGTCATCGCCACCACGACTCCGGCGGTTCGTTTGAGGATGTGAAGTTGATCACGCATGACTATCTGTCGCCCTTTGTTCGTGTCTCATGCTCGGCCCGGATGGGCCACAACATACCCGTCAGTCATCGTTCAATGCGTCATGCTTCGTTTGATGGCCTTTGGGTGCTGCCCCGCGTGTGCAAAGTACCACACCGAGAACCCAAATGACATCTCCGACTGCAACCAGCAGAACTGGCCAGTACCAGAGTAGCCCATCTCCCGCCGGCAATGCCACGATACCGTCCGAAGTTCTTGCCGCCGGGGTGAATCCCCGGAGCCAGCCCCCGGAGGCAGGGATGGCGGCACGGGCCGGGCCCGAGGCGTCGACCCGTTCGAAGGGGCCGATCAGCTGCTCCGAGCCGACGGGTGCGCCGGCTTCGTCGGCCACGGCGCCGCGCCAGTCCACGACCTCGTAGAGCGCCAGGCGGTCGCCGGCCGCGCGCTCTCGCAGGCCGGGATCCGCCTTCAGCCCCTTCTGGTACAAGGGCCAATCCACGTCCTTCATGAGGACGACCCACCGCACCCCGAGGTGCGCGAGGTCTGCCGAGATGGGCCGTCCTTGTTGCAGCGGGGAGATGAGGGACGTCACCACGTCCTCGCGCGCGTCTCCTCGTTCGTGCGGGCGCGCGTTGTCCTCCGTCGCGATCCCCGGGTCGGAGGAGGCGATGACGTCGCCCCCGAAGTACAGCGGGACGGCGTTCAGCACGAGGCGGTTGTCGGCGACGTCGAACGTGAAGTACTGGTACCAGGGGAACGCAACCACCGTGCCGGGCTCGGCGCGCACGATGTCGCGCGCGGCTGCCCACTCCGGCGGGAAGTCGTAGGCGCGGAGCTGCCCGCCCACCCCCCAGAAGCCGGGAGCGGCGAGCAGCAGGCCCAGCACCAGCGGGATCGCGAGCAGCGCACGGGAGGCGGCGGCGGGGATGGCGGTGGTGGCGCGCAGGTGCAGCACGATGCGGCGGGCGCCGAGCGCCGCACTTGGCGCCATCCAGAAGACGGAGAACGCCAACAGGCGCTGGGTCTCGCGGAAGGGGGCACCGAGCGGCGTCTGGCTGATGCGCACCACGGCTCCGGACAACCCGCTGATGCCGCTCGACGCGCTGGCCACCAGGCCGACCGCGGCGAGGACCACCAGCGGCACGCGCCAGCGTTGCGGCAGATCGGCGGTGCCCACGGCCGCCAGGAGGAACAGGACGAAGCCGAGGACGGCCCAGTACCAGTGGCCGTAGCCGCCGACCTGGAACGGCGGGTTCCAGAACCCGTGGCCGGCGAGCAGCTCGCCGATGCCGGCGAACCCCTTGATCGGGGTGGGGAACGCCGCGGCATCGGCGATGGCGGTCGTGCTGCGGGACACGACGGCGAGAGGCACCAGCCACGGCAGCTGCGCGAGCAGGTAGAGCCCCACGATGCTCGGGAGGCGCCGTCCCCGGGACACCACGAGGCCCGCGAGCAGCAGTGCCCCGCCGATCGCGCCGCCGTAGATCCCCATGAACGCGAAAGCGGCGCACCACAGGAACGTGCGCCGTCGGGATCGCGCGGGCTCGAGCAGGTCTTCGAGCGCCCACGGCATGATCGCCATGGTCCACACGAGGTAGAGGTGGCCGACGGCGAGCCGCGTCAGCACCAGCGGGCTCAGCGCGAACAACACGCTGGCGCCGAGCGCCGTGAGGGGACCCCACCGCGCGGTGAGGCGGTACATGCCGGCGAACGCCACGGTGATGCCGAGGACCATGACCGCCTTGCCCACGTTCGCGCCCCCCAGGAACGTGGACAGCCACACGATCGGGACCCACATCGGCAACCGGCGGGGGAGCTCCGGCCCGAGGCCCCAGAAGCCGCGGGGCAGGGGCGGATCGGGCACGAGCACCAGGTCGAGGTTCAGCAGCGAACCCGGTGCGAGCGCGGGACCCATCACCAGGAGGCTGGCGGCGAGCCCCGTCAACCAGACCCACCGCGGAACGCCGAGGTGCTCGCGGCGCCACCACGCCGGCGACGCTGGTTCGTGCGGCGTGGCCCCCGCGGGCGCGGGCGTCGTCGTGGTCGCCCGGGAGGTCGGCTCGGGGTTCGTCATCGCCGAGCGCGCCGGGTCGCGGTGGGGGCGGTCGGCTCGGGCATCCGCTCAGTAGAGCACCTCGCGGGCCGCCGCTCGCGACACCGTGGCGGTGTCCCGAGGTCCGCGTGACCTCACCGCCACCTGCTCGCGACGCCCTCTGCGCGACCTGCTGGTGGCCCGACCGCGGTGGGCCGCGACCCGCCCGTCTCGTGACTACGACCGCTGTTCAGTGCTGAGTAAGCTCTCTCCTTCGGTGCGCGCGCTGATGCCACCGAGTCAGGAGACCGCAGTTGCATCGCGACAAGGACATGTTCGGCGGGCGGGGGACGTCGTCGTCCTGCACCCGTGCTGAGCAGCGGCGGTCCCGACGCAGCACCATGCCCCAGGCGACGTGGCGCGTGCCGCGGCCGACCGATGGTCGTCGTTCCTTGCCCCCGCATCCTCCCGCGCCGGTCCCGGGCTAGGCACGTCCATGCTCACCGCCCCGCGCCCGGCGGCCACCGCCGACGACCGCCCGCCACCCCCGCCCGCGCCCCGACGCGCTCCGTGGCGCTTGAACCCCGAGCGCATCGCGTTCCTCGTGTTCGGCACGCTCGTGGTGCTCGCCGTGTTCGCGAACCACTGGAGCGAGTTCGCCCCCGACACGAAGCCAGAGCTCTACCTCAACCCGTGGGGCCTCCTGCAGACGAGCCTCTCGAGCTGGGCGCAGAACCCCTACCAAGCCGGTCGGCCCAACTTCAACACCGGCTTGGCGCCCGTGGCCGCGGTGCTCTGGCTGATCGAGCTGCCGGGCACACCACCGTGGTTCGCGATGCGCGTGTGGCGGGCCGGGCTGATGCTGTTCGCGGCGTGGGGCGTGGTGCGGCTGTACCGCCGCCTGACCCCGACGCACGGCAACGCCGTCGGCCGTGTCGCCGTGGCGGTCGCGTACGTGGTGAACCCCTTCGTGATCATCGGCGGCGGCACCACCCCCATTCTGCTGCCTTACGCCGTCCTGCCGTGGATGCTGCTGGCGTTCGCCCGCGCCGTCGACGAGCCGCGCAACTGGCGCTGGCCGGCGCTCTTCGCCCTCGCCTTCTTCGCCATGAGCGGCATCCAGGCCGGCGTGGTGCCGATCTTCCTGCTGTCGTCCGTGCCGTGCTACCTCGCGTACCGCCGGATCGTGTTCAAGGATCCCTGGGGAACGCTCGCCCGCGCCACGTTCTCGTGCGCCGTGCTGACGGTGGCGGTCTCGGTGTACTGGCTCATCCCGTCGTTCTTCGCGCGCAACACCGGCGACGCCGTGGCGGCGGAGAGCGAGGACCCGGCCCTGATCGCGCTCACGAGCTCGTGGGCGGAGTCGTTGCGCCTGCTCGGTCAGTGGCCCATGTACGGCCGACTCGGTGACCGCTTGTTCCTGCCCAAGGGCATCCGCTACGTCGTGGACCCCTTCGTGGTCGTCGCCAGCTTCATGTACCCGATCCTCGCCGCCGTCGGCGCGATCGTGTCCCGGGCCCGCGCCCGGCTCCTCGCCGTGCTCTTCATCGTCGTCGCCGTGCCGATCATGGTCGGCATGTTCCCGCCCAAGGCACCCACGCCGCTCGGGCGCCTGTTCTCCTTCCTCTTCGCGGATGTGCCCGGCGCCGTCGCCTTCCGCACCACGCACAAGATCGCCCCCGTTGCGCTCCTCGGCTTCAGCCTGCTCATCGGCTTCGGCGCCGCTGCCCTCGCCCCGAAGTTCGCGTCCTGGCCCCGACCGGTCCTGATCGGGTCGTCCGTCCTGGTGCTGCTCGTGATCGTGGGTGGGACCATCCCGGCCTGGACGAACGACCTCTACCGAGACGGGTGGGACGTCCCGGGCTACTGGCAGCAGGCCGCTGACGACCTGAACACGGGCAGCCCCGACTCGCGGGTACTGATCGTGCCCGGGGCCAAGGGCGGGCAGTACCGCTGGGGCCTGCGCTCACCCGACGACCTGTTCCCGTCGATCATGGAACGCCCGAACGTGAGCCGGCAGACGGTGTCGGCCGGCGCCGTCTTCCCGGCGAACTACCTGGCCGCGCTCGACATCCCGTTGAACACCGGCCGCGCCACCGGGCCGACGACCTCGACGATGGCGCACTACCTCGGGGCGACGCAGGTGCTCGCCCGCAACGACACCGAGTGGGAGCTGGTCGGCGGCGCCCGACCCTCGGTGGTGCGCGATCAGCTCGCGAGTGATCCCGGCCTGACGCCTTCGACGCTCTACGGGGAGGTCTCCGAGAACACGATGCGCGCCGCCACGGGCGACGCCAACCTCGCGCGGGCGGCGCAGGACAAGACGCTGACGCCCCTCGCGCTCTACGACGTGAAGCAACCCACGACCATCGTGCGGGCGGAGCCGACGGCCGGGCAGTTCGTGATCGACGGCGACAACTTCGCGATCCCGGTCCTGGCCCAGTCGGGGCTCATGGGGAGCCTGCCCGCCTTCCAGCTCGCCGGCAGCCTGACGCCGGCCACGCTCGGCCAGGCGATCGACGACGGTGGTCGCTTCGTCATCACCGACACGAACCGCCGTCGCCTCTACAGCGTCCAGCGCATCAACGACTCGTACACCGAGACGCTCCCCGCGGACGGCAGCACGAAGGGCCAGACCGCCACCTCGGCGACGCTGTGGCCGAACCGGCCCGAGACCCAGACGATCTCGCGCCTCGACGGCGTGGCCTCGATCTCGACCTCGAACTCCGGGGCCGAGTTCGGCCTCGCCGCGTTCGGGCAGCCCGAGGCGGCCTTCGACGGCGATCCGGCATCGGCCTGGATCATCAGCTCGTTCGGTGGCGGGCAGGGCGAGTCCGTGACCGTGCAGTACAAGAAGCCCGAGCTGCCGAACGAGATCACGATCCAGACCCTGGTGTCGAAGCCCGTGTCGATCGCGGCGCTCGCCATCTCGACCGACAAGTCGTCCACGGTCGTGCAGGTGCCGGCGGACGGCAAGGTCACGATGTGCCGGGGTGGCGTCGACGCGAACGGCAGCCGTTGCACCGCGCAGCTGCCCGACGAGCCGACCACGAGCCTGCGCGTCGGTGTGGCCCGGCTGCGCGGCAGCGGCACGAACATCGTCGGCATCAGCGACATCGCGATCGACGGGGTCACGGCGACCACCACGATGGTCATGCCCACGACCTTGTCCACCCTGGCGAACCAGCTGACGCCCGAGCAGCGCGACAAGCTCGCCCAGGCCCCGCTCCACGTGGTCATGAAGCGCCAGGTCAGCACTCCCGGCGATCTGCAGAAGGAGGAGGAGCGGGCGATCCACCGGGTCTTCACGATCCCGCAGGACCGCACCTTCGATGCCGTGGCCGGGCTCAGCGTGACGGAGGTGCCGAGCGCGACGACCCAGCAGGTCCTGCGCGACGCCGCGCAGAACGCCGCCGACCCCTGCTTCGAGGTCGGCAAGATCGACGGGCGCCCGCTGCGCATGAAGCTCCCCCAAGGCCTCGATGCCGCCGTCGCCGGGAAGGGCGGGCTGCTCCAGGTCTGCGAGGACGTCCGGCTCGCGGCCGGCGAGCACACCCTCGACACCGCGCCGGGGTGGCCGCTCGACGTGATCCGCTTCAGCGCCGGCGTCCCCAAGAGCCAGGCGAAGGAGCCCATCGCCCCGGCCCCGGCACAGATCGAGGTGCGCACCGACACCGACACCGAGCTGGTCGTGCACACGACCAGCTCCGACACGCCGTACCTGTTCACCACGGGCCGGGGCTTCGACCGGCGCTGGGTCGGCACGATCGACGGCAAGCCGCTCGGCGAGCCGGCGCTCGTCGACGGCTACGCGGTCGGCTGGCGGATCGACCAACCGGGTGAGCACGACATCGTGGTGCGGTTCTTCCCGCAGCGGCCCACGACCTACGGCCTGTGGTTCGGCGCGTTCGCGCTGCTCGGCTGCGTCGGACTCGCAGCGATCCCGAACCGCTTGCGGCCGAGCCGCCGTCGATCGGTGTCCCGGCGTCCCGCGGCAGGTGCCGCGTCGTGACCCTCAAGTCGTTCGCCGGGTGGCTCTGCTTCGCGGCCGTGCTGTGGTTCGTCGGCGGCCCGCCCGGCGTGCTCGTCGCGGTGGCGGTGGGGTGGTACCTGCTCCTGCGCCTCGACGGTCGCATCCTCGTCGGCATCGGCGCGGCGCTGTTCGTCGGGGTGCCGTTCATGATGCTGCTGAACGGGCTCACCGACGAGTCCGAGCTGCAGCCCCAGATCGTCGGCACCTACGCCACGTCCAACAATCTCGCGTTCGCCGGGCTGGTGTGCCTCGCCGTCGGCGTGGCGGTCAGCGTGCGCGCGCAGACCAAGCCGGGCGAGGAGGACCGCAACGAGCAGGCGCGGGCGGCGATGAGCGAGGACGTCACCAACGCCATGGTCGACGAATCCGCGCTGACGATGTCCATCGCCCAGGTCGACGACATCGACCTGTACCTGACGATGTCGGAGCAGGAGGAGAGCGGACAGGTCACCCCGGAGCACACCACGCGCCGCAGCCTGCTCACCGGCGCCGGGTGGATGGCGGTCTTCATCGTGACCCAGTCCGTCACCGGCATCGGGTTCTGGTTCCTCAGCTCCCGCTTCTACCCGACCGAGTCCGTGGGCCTCGCGTCCGCCCTGTTCAGCCTGCTGCTGCTCGTCACGTTCGTCACGGGCATGGGCCTGCCGGTCACCATCCCGCTCTTCGCCGGCGGTTCCGAGCGCGAGGACACGACCATCCTCACCTACGCGCTCATCTACACCACCATCACGTCGGCCGTCGGCACCGTGGTGTTCCTGCTGCTGGTCTCGTCCGACGCGACGACGCTGCTCCGAGAGCAGGGCGGTCCGCTGGGGTGGCTGATCTTCTTCGTGTCCGTCGCCGGTGCCAGCGTGGCGTCACTGGTCGACGTGCGCCTCATGGGCGCCCGTCGCTGGAGCCTGGTCTTCTACCGATCGCTCCTCGTCGGCGTCGGGCGGATCGCGCTGCTCTTCGTGCCCAAGGTCGGCAACGGCGCGTTGTGGCTCTTCTCGGTGGGTTCGTTGCCCGTGGCGATCTCGGGCGTGTTCGCGGTCGTGATCCTGCCGGGCGCGGCCAAGATCCGCTACCACCTGCGTCCGTGGCCGGCTCGCACGTTCGCCGCGTTCCGCTTCGCCTCGATCAACTTCCTCGCGACGCTGTCCTCGCAGGCGCCGACCTTCATCCTCCCGGTCATCGTCCTCGCCAACGTCGATCCCACGGCGAACGCGCAGTACTTCCTCGCGTGGAGCGCGGCGAGCGTGGCGTTCCTGTTCCCGACGACGATCGCCCAGGTGCTGCTCGTCGAGTCCTCCGGTTCGAAGGTGGTCGATCCGGCGCAGGCCCGCATGCGCTACCTCGAGGCGCTCGGGTTGTCCCTCGCGATCGTGATCATCGGCACGATCGCGACGATCGCGCTGAAGGGCGTGGTGCAGTCCCTGTTCGGCCCGTCCTACGCCGGCACCTCCGCGCTGCTGCCCCTGCTGGTCGGCGCGAGCATCCCCTGGGCGTTCACGGCCATCTCGCTGACACGGGCGCGGCTGCGCAAGGACTCACGGGCGATCATCGCCACGACGCTGACCCTCGGCATCGTGACGATCGGCGTGGCGCTCGAGCTCGTCCCGCGTGAGGGCACGGTGGGCGCGGCTGTTGCGTGGGTGGTCGGCCAGACGATCACCGCCGTCGTGGCGCTCGTGATGGATCGCATATGGACGGTGTACCCACCGAAGCGACGGTCGTCCGTGCTCGGTGCCGCGGCCGCCCAGGACCACGACGCGATCCTCGACGCGACAGGGGGCGGTGCCTCTCGGGCGGCGGAGGAGATATCCGGACGTGGCGCCGATCCCGACGGCGATCCCGACACAGCCGCTGCGGATCCCGAACCCGAGCTCGTGCCCGTCGCGGCAGGGGCGTCGTCGACCGCGAGGGGGGCGACTGCGGGTCCAGGAGCGCCGGCAGCCCGCACCCTCGAGTCGCGTCCGCCTCCGCCATCGGCTCCGGCGCCGCCAGCTCCCGCCCCGCCGCCCGCCGCCCCGGCGCCGCCGGCTCCCGCCCCGCCGCCCCCGCCCCCCGCGGTGCGCGATCGGCCGCCGCCGCCCGAGCGCGAGCTGCCACCGCCGCCGAAGACCACGGCGGGAAGCGGGCG
>CAYUOL010000063.1:0-13223 GCA_964446345.1 uncultured Iamiaceae bacterium
GCGAGATCATCTGCCGCACCGACGCCGACCTCCCGAAGCACAAGGGCCTCACCGGCTTCGTCGTCGACATGAAGGCGCCGGGCGTCGACATCCGTCCCCTGCGGCAGATGACCGGCGGCGCCAACTTCAACGAGGTCTTCTTCGAAGAGGTCCGGGTGCCCGACAGCCACCGGCTGGGCGACGTCAACCAGGGCTGGACCGTGGCCCTCACCACGCTCATGAACGAGCGGGCGTCGATCGGGGCGGGTGGCTCCGGCAGCGGGATGGGCCTCGCCAGCATCACGCGCCTGCAGGAGATGGTCCGCTACTTCGGTCTCGCCGACGACGCGATCATCCGCCAGCACCTCATGGACGTGTACATCGGCTTCCAGGTGTCGAAGTACACGAACCAGCGGGCGATGGACAAGATCAAGGCGGGTCAGCTGCCCGGCCCCGAGATGTCGATCGCGAAGCTCTCGCTGACGAACAACCTGTGGCGCACCGCGAACTTCGTCGCCGAGGTGCTCGGGCCGCGGATGCAGGCCGACACCGGCGAGTGGGGCACGTACAGCTGGAGCCAGCTGCTCTGCGGCGTCCCCGGCATGAAGGTCGCGGGCGGCACCGACGAGGTCATGAAGAACATCGTCAGCGAGCGGGTCCTCGGCCTCCCGAAGGACCCGGGCATCGACTCGAAGACCCCCTTCCGCGAGCTCAAGGTCGGTACCCAGAAGGACTGACAACGGGCGGGCTGACCGCCCGTCACGGCGCACCCAACGTTCCGGGCGCCGCGAGACTTGCACCACCATGCCCGTCCCTCGCGCTGCTCGTGGCGTCGCTGTCACCCTCGTCATCACCCTGGCCGTCGTCACCCTGGCCGTCGTCACCCTGGCCGCCATCACCGCCCCGTTCGTGCTGCCCGCAGCCGCAGCGGGGGTGACCAGCGGACCGTCGGCGGCGACCGCCCCGCCGGCTCCCACCGGCGACACCGTCGTCGATGGCACGGGCCTCGTCACCTCGGTCGCCGGCGGCCTGCGGCCCGGCCCCAACGCCGCGCTGGACACCGCGATGCGTCCGATCGCGGTCACCGTCGCCGGCTCCACGGCGTACGTCGCCGACCATTGGAACCGCACGGCGGGCAGCCCGAGCTGCACCTGCGTCGTGCGGGCCATCGACCTGGCGACCGGCACCCAGCGGATCGTGGCCGGCAACGGGGTCCCCGTCCTCAGCGGCGACGGCGGCCCGGCGACCTCGGCGGGCATCGGCTGGCCCGAGCGCCTGAGCACCGACCACCTGGGCCGGCTCCTCATCTCGGCCAGCGGCTACCTGCGCAGGGTCCAGACGGACGGCACGATCACCACCATCGCCGGCACGGGCAGCGTCGGCGACGCGGGCGACGGCGGACCAGCGACCCAGGCGTCGATCCTCATGGACACGCCGGCCGTCGACGGCCTCGGACGCATCTACCTGACCGCCGGATCGCGCATCCGCCGCATCGGCACCGACGGCACGATCACGACGCTCTACGGGACGTCGACGCCCGGCGACGACGGTGACGACGGACCGGCCACGGCCGCCCACTTCCTCGACATCGAGCAGGTGGCGTTCGACCGCGCCGGTCGCCTCGTCGTGCTGCAGCACAACGGTCGTCTGCGGGCGATCGGCTCCGACGGCATCGTGCGCGCGGTGGCGACGGTGCCGAGCGACGGCGTCGATGCTGCGAGCAGTGGGAACCGCATGCTGCTCGCCGCGGAGGACGGCCAGCAGCTCGTCGTCTCGAGCCTCGGCAAGCTGTTCCGCGTCGACGAAGCGGCGCACTCCGTGACGCTCATCGCCGGCGGTGGCGTGTCGTACGAGGACGGGGTGCCGGCGACGGAGGCCACCTTCGGCTACGGGGTGGGCGTCGCCACGGCGATCGGCACGGTCCTCGTTGCGGACAGGGTCTCGGGCCGGGTGCGCGCGATCCGCGCCTCCGGCCGGATCGACACCATCGCCGGTGCCACCGGCTCGTACCCGACCCCTCGGCCGTTCCCCTCCAGCCCGAGCGACCAGGCCCAGCTCGTCGCGCCGGGCACGCTGACCGTCGATCACAGCGGGGACGTCGTGTTCGGCGACGCCGGCGAGCTGCGCCGCCTCTCCGCCGCACAGGTGCACCCCGCCACCACCCCGGCGCTGGCCGGCCTCGCGCCGCTCGGTCTCGCACCGACCGACGACGGGAGCGTGCTCGTGGCCGGCGGGAGCCAAACGATTTCTCGCGTGACGCGCACCGGCGAGATCGCGCGCGTCGCGGGCATCCCCGGCTCGTCGGCGACCTCCGCACCGAAGGGCGACGGCGGTCCGGCCGTCGAGGCGCACTTCTCGGAGATGCGAGACATCGCGCGCGCGCCTGACGGCACCACGTACGTGAGCGAGGGCCGGATGTGCAAGTTCTTCTCTCCCTCGGTGAACATCTGCTGGGGGAACAACGACATCCGGCGCATCGACCCCAGCGGCACCATCACCACCATCGTCAGCGGCGGTGATCCCGCGATCGGGGGCGAGCCGATCGGGTACTTCAGCGCCCCGCTGGCCGTCGATCAGGCCGGCAACCTCTTCTTCTTCGCCGGGCCGAGGCTCTACCGCCGTACGCCCGCCGGCGCCACGAGCGTCGTCGCCGGCAACGGCCAGCCCCGCCCGGCGACGGCCCCGGACGACGACGGCTCGCCGGCGACCTCCGTGGCGGTCGAGCCCGGCGCCCTCGATGTGTCCCCGAACGGCGAGATCTACCTGGTCGACGGCTTCGGTCGGATCCGGGTGGTGCGCACCGACGGGACGATCCACACGATCGCCGCCCCCACCTCCGACTGGCGCGGCGACGGCCTCCCCGCGATCGGGGGAGGCTTCCGCGCGAGCGACATCGCCGTGGACGGGTCCCGCGGCCGTGTGTTCGTCAGCGACGGCGCGGCGGCGCGCGTGCTGGTCATCTCGATCGCGCCGTCACCGCCCGCCGCGCCCACCGCGCTGGCGGGCGACGGCGAGGCGCGGATCACCTGGGTGGCGCCGCCCAGCGAGCTGCCCATCACGGGCTACCGGGTCACCGCCTGGCCGGGCGGGCAGACGGTCGACGTCGGCCTCGTGACCACCACCCGGGTGGCGGCGCTCACCAACGGCACGAGCTACCAGTTCACCGTCGCCGCACGCAGCGCCGACGGCCTCGGGGCGCCGTCCGCCCTGTCCCCCGCCGTGACGCCGACGGCGGGCGCGGGGGCGACCGGCGCCCGCTTCCACCCCGTTCCGCCGACGCGGATCTTCGACACCCGCGACGGCACCGGCGGCCCGAAGACCCGGCTCGACGCCGGCGCACCGCGCGACCTCACCGCCGCGCCGCTGACCGATCCGGCGATCCCCGACACCGCCTCCGCACTGGTGCTGAACGTGACCGCCGTGTACGCGTCCGCGAACAGCGTCGTCACCCTCTGGCCCGCCGGCTTCGAGCAGCCGACGGTGTCGAACCTGAACGTGGCCGCCGGGCAGATCATCCCCAACCTCGTGACGGTGAAGATCGGCTCCGGCGGCAAGATCCGCATCGCCACCCAGCAGGGCACGATCGACATCGTCGCGGACGTGGTCGGGTGGTACGACGACGGCACGGGGCCCGGCGCGGCCTATGTCGGAGTCAGCCCCAAGCGCCTGCTCGACTCGCGCACGGGCGCGACCCCGGGCTGGCCCGGCACCCCGCTGCCCGCCGGGCCGGGTCGGACCCTCATCGCGCGCGGCGCGACCACCGGCGTCCCGGCCACCGCCACCACGATCATCGCCAACGTCACGGTGACGGAGTCGACGGCCAACAGCTTCGTGTCGGTGCGGCCCACCGGCGCGCCGCCCGGCGCGTCGAACCTCAACTTCGCCGCCGGTGAGACCATCGCGAACCTCGTGACCGTCGGCATCGGCACGGACGGCACGATCACGCTCACGACCGCCCAGGGCGCGACGCACATCGTGGTCGACCTGGTCGGCTACTACGACCCGACGGCGAGCGGCGGTCGCTTCCATCCCCTGACGCCGATCCGCGCCCTCGACGATCGCATCGGCCTCGGCGGCTACGCGACCCCGTGGGGCCCGACGCCCCCCGAACCCGCCCGCGCCGTGCACCTCGCCGGGTCCAGCGGTGTCCCGGCCAACGCCACCGGCATCGTGATGAACACCACCGTCACGAACGCGACCACCGGCAGCTACCTGTCGGTCTTCCCCGACGGAGCGCCGGTTCCCACGGCGTCCGCCCTCAACTTCGGGAAGGGCCAGACCATCCCGAACCTGACCGTGCTCCCCCTGCCCGGCAACGGCACGCTCCGCATCGCCAACCACCTCGGGCACACCGACGTCGTCGCCGACCTCGCGGGGTACTTCAGCCCGACGTGACTCAGTCGAAGAGCGTGCCCTGCATGCTGACCGGCGTCACCCGGGGGCAGCCCGTCCACGGGATCGAGTCCATGAAGACCCAGCTGCGGCGGTGGATCGTGGTCGGGCCCATCCCCCACAGCGCGAACTTGTGGCGGGGGCACGGGTAGCCCTTGTTCTTCTCGAAGTCGTAGCCGGGGAAGTGCTCGGCCTCGAGGCGCATCAAGCGATCGCGCGTCACCTTGGCGAGGATCGAGGCCGCCGCGATCGACAGGCACGTCGCGTCGCCCTTGATGATCGTCTTCGACAGACCGCCGCCGATGAAGTCCCAGTTGCCGTCGATCAGCACCCGGTCGGGCGGGACGCCGAGGCCGTCGATGGCGCGGCTGGCGGCGAGCTTCTGCGCGGCGGACATGCCGAGCTCGTCGCACTCCTCCTGCGTCGCCGCGCCGACGGCCCACGCCTCGCACCAGTCGGCGACCCGCTCGAACATGACCTCGCGCTCGGCCTCGGTGAGCATCTTCGAGTCGCGCACGCCGTTGAGGCGCTTCTCGCGCGGCACCACCGCCGCGCCCACCATCAACGGGCCGGCCCACGAGCCGCGCCCGACCTCGTCGACCCCGACCACCACGTCGTAGCCGGCGTCCCAGAGCTCGCGCTCGGCCGCGCGCGACGGGGCCTTGGTCTTGATGGCCGCCCGCATCTGCTTGCGCTTCTTGGGCGCCGTCGCGTTGCGCACCCGCGGCGCACCTGCTCGGGCGGAGCTGGCCGCAGCAGCGGCGGGGACCGGCACAGACACTGCGCCCGACCCTACCGGAAGCGCCGGCCGGTCCTGGCCGCGCTCGTCACGTCGCGCAGGGCCACTGCTACCTTCGCCCCATGGCCCTCACCGCGAGCACGCTCACCGACGCCCTGCCCACCTTGCCCGCGATCCCGTCGGCGGCGGCGATCACGGCGGCATCACGAGCGGCGTTGCAGGACCTGCCACGGCCCCGGATCGATCTCGAGGCCCTGCCGCGGGAGCTGCCGGGGGAGCTCCCCTTCGACCTGCGCTGGCCTCGCCTGTCGCGCCGCAAGCGCCGCCGGCTCGCGCGGAACCGGCGCCGGCTCGAGCACGCCGTCGACCGCAACCGAGCCGCGCTGGAGAAGGGCGCCCGTCGCCTCCGCCGCTCGGGCCGCCAGCTCACCACGAGCCGGCCGTGGCAGAAGCCGACCTTCACCGAGCAGCTGATCGACGTCACGGCGCAGCTCGTCGCCCCCGGGCCCGACGACCCGCCGCCGCTCTCGATCGTGCTCGAGACCGTCAGCGACGTCACCGAGACGGTGCGCGACTCCGTCGCCGATCAGGTGGCCCAGGTCGGCGGCGCTGGACGATCCGGATGGCGCCACGTGCTGCACCCGGGCTCCGAGGGCTCGCACGCGAGCCTGTGGTCGTCTCACTCGTCCTACTCGGCCCTCTCGACCCACTCGCTCGCGTCGTTCGGGTCGGCGCTCTCGATCTTCTCGGCCGGATCGATCCTCTCGCTCGGATCGGCCGGTTCGATCCTGTCGATCGGCTCCGTCGGTTCGGTGCTCTCGATCGGCTCCGTCGGCTCGATGCTCAGCATCGGCGCCGTCGGCGGCAACGGCCTGGCCACCTCGGCCGACGCCGCACCCGGTGCGAGCGCCACCCCGAACGCGGCGCTGCTGACCACGAGCACGCGCGTGGTGCAGCTGTCGGCCGGGGTGCTCGGTGCGTGTGCGATCGTCGCCGCTGCGCTCCGCGACTGAGCACGGCGACGCCGGCGGCTCAGCGCCGCAGCGTCACTTGGAGCTCGGGTCGAGCCACGTCGCCGTGAGCCGGTGCGCCCCGGAGTAGAACGGCTGTGGGTTGGGGACGCCCGGCCACGGGTTGCTCCCGATGCCGCGCACCGAGTTGTCGGCCGCGATGTACCACACGACGTGGTCGAGCCAGATGTACGGCACCTGGTCGGCGAAGCGCTGCTGCACCGTGTCGTAGGCCTGCTTGCGCGTCGCGAAGTCGGTGGTGCCGCGGCCGGCGTCGAGCGCCTTGTCCGTCGCGTCGTCCTTGAACCGGGAGAAGTTCAGGGCGAACTCACCCGGTGGTTGGGAGTTCTTCGGCGTCCAGAAGTGCCAGTCGGCATCAGGGTCGGGCGCCCCGAACTGCCGCCAGAGCAGCGTCTCGTACTTGCCGGTGATGGCCTGGGTGATGAGCTGGATCTGCTCGACGGCCTCGGCGTTGACGGTGACGCCGATGCGCTGCCACTGGCTCTGGAACAGCTGCACGATGCGCTGGTTCTCGGTCGTGGTCGTGGTGGCGATCTTGATCGTGACCGGCCCCTCGCCGTGCTTCGCCTTGTACTGCTTCATCAGGTCTTGCGCCTTGGCGAGGTCGTTCGTCGGGAACTTCGTGTCGGTGTACCACTTCGTCCCCTTCTCGAAGGGACCGTCCGCCTTCTGCGTCTTCTCGGACTGCGTCACGTCGATGTACTCGTCGACGTCGGTGGCGTACGCCAGGGCCTGCCGCAGCAAGGGGTCGTCGAGCGGCGCCTGCTGCGTGTTGAGCATGACGAACGTCTCTTCCTTCTCCCCCGGGTCCGCGTAGATCTGCGCCCGACCCGCCGCCGCCAGGTCCTTCAACTGGGCGATCTCCAGCGGGTGGTTGTCGTGCGTCATGTTGATGTCGTGCGCTTCGAAGGCGTTCTCGCGCGCCTGCGCGTCGACGATGGGCTTGAAGGTCACCTCGCTGAGGTAGGGCAGCTGCTCGCCGTTGGGCCCCTTCATCCAGTAGCTCTCGTTGCGGACGACGCTCAGGTGGTCGTCGGTCTTCCACTCCTTGAACTTGAACGGGCCGCTGCCCACCGGGTTGCGGTTGCCGTTGGCCTTGTCGTCGAAGACCGCCGGCGCCACGAGGGCGCCGCCCTGTGCCGTCAGGATGTTCGGGAACTGCGCCCACGGCGCCGAGAAGGTCATCTTCACCGTCAGGTCGTCGACGATGTCGACGGTCGAGAGCAACCGCAGGGCGGGGCCGGTGAGCGTCGAGCTCTTGAACTCCTCGGTCTGGCGCTTCAGCGCCGCGGCGTTCACCGGGGTGTTGTTGTGGAACATCATCCCGGGGCGCAGCTTGATGGTCCAGGTCTTGAAGTCGGCCGCGGGGGTGGCGCTCTCGGCCGCGTACGGCTTCGCCTCTCCGTTGGCGTCGTACGCGAAGAGCGGGTCGTAGACCGAGAAGGCCACCATCAGACCCGAGATGGCCCAGCGACCCTTGGTCGGGTCCATGCCGTCGGACTCGGCCTCGAGCCCGTAGACGAGCTTGCCGCCCACCTTCGGCGTTCCCGTGTTCGGCAAGGTCACCTGGGGCCCGGCCGCAGCGCCGCCGTTGGCGTTCGTCCCCGGCGGGCCGCCCGCGTTGCCGCCCGGCGCGGGATCGGTCGACGTGCCGCAGCTCGTCGCGAGGACGGCCGCCGCCGCGACCATCGCGAGGGCCAACGCCCAGAAGCCCGTCCGTGAGTGGGATCGCCCGTACGTGCTCATGTGTTCTCCCCGAGTCCCCGAGTGCTGGTTGCCGTGCTCCACCGGTTCCTGTGCCCTGCCGCACGCACAGGAAGACACCAACACCGACCACGCTACGCCGGATCGGCGCGGAGGGGGGCGCGCGACACTGGCGCGGTGCCCGACAGCGACGAGATGCCGACTGAGCCCCCCGTCCCCCCTGCGGCCGCGGGCGTGGAGGCCGTCGTGCACCGCTACCGCACCGAGGTTCGCTGGGACGGCTCGACCGGCCTGGGCTACGAGGGCTACGACCGCACGCACCGCGGCCGCACCGACCCGCCGACCGCCGAGCTGCGCCTCTCCGCCGATCCCGCGTTCCGCGGCGATGCGTCGCTCCTCGACCCCGAGCAGCTCCTCCTCCTCTCGGCCTCGTCGTGCCAGCTGCTCTCGTTCCTCGCCGTCGCGGCGCGGGCGCGCCTGGACGTGATCGCGTACAGGGACGAGGCCGAGGCCGTGATGCCGGAGGACGATCGGCCGGTGCGCATCACGCACATCACGCTGCGGCCGCACATCACGCTCGCCCCGCCGGCCGACGGCCGCGCCCGCATGGCCGACGCGCAGGTGGCGAGGTTGGTGCGCATCGCCCACGACGAGTGCTTCGTCGCCCGGTCGCTGCGCAGCGAGATGACGATCATCGAGCACATCGAGTGGCGCGAGCCGACGTGAGCACGAGCCCGGAAGCCGGACGTGCGATCATTTCGACGCGGTGAACGGGCGGAGAACGCGTGTGAACCCCTGACGAACGATGTGAATTCCTCGTGCAAGCCCTTTGACCCCGGGGCCGTCCATGGTTGAATCGCAACCGAGCAACGACGACGAGAGGGAGACGACCATGTCCGTCACCGAGCTCGTGGGTCCTGCCGGCAACCCCAGCGCAGACGTGCCCTTGCCCGAGCCCCGCACCGAGCCACCAGAGCAGCCGAGCTTCTCGCCCGGCACCCGGGTGCAGGTGCGCCGCCGGTTCGACGACAAGTGGGCGACGGGGTTCGAGGTGGCAGAAGCCACGCCCCAGGGGTACCGGGTCCGCCGCCTCAGCGACGGCGAGCTGATCCCCGTTCCGATCGCGACCGACGACCTCCGGAAGGAGAAGAAGCGCTCGAACTGGTGGTACTGACCGACACCGGGTCGCAGGCTCCCCTGCGGCCCGGTTCGTCGTTTTCGGGCGCGTGCCGCCGGTCGGTCAGATGGTGTCCATCGCGTCGATGAAGTCGTCGATGGGGATCGCCGTGAGCGTGCGGGTCTTGAGCGTGCCCCGGGCGTTGAGCGCCGTGGTGATCTTCACCATCGTGACCTCGTCGGGAGCATCGATGATGTTGAGGAAGTCCCACTGCCCGAGCAGCGCGTACTGCTGGAGCACCTTGCCGCCCATGGCCTCGACCTCGGCGTTCACCGCCCGGAGGCGCTGGGGGTTCTCGCGCAGCGTCGCTGCACCGTCGGGGCCGAGGATCGAGAGCATCACGAACGTGGGCATGGCCGAAAAGTAGTCGAGCGTTCCGATCGTTGCCGCCCCCGGCTGACATGAGCGTCAGCGGGCACTCAGGTTCGGGGCGCCTCGTGTGCGTCCTCGGCGTCCTCGGCGTCCTCCGCGTCCTCGATGACCTCGTCGCCGTCGTCGAGGTCCTCGTCGGCATCCTCGGCCTCGAGCTGCTCGACGGCATCGATCACCGCGCGCTCGTCCTCGTCGGCGTCGGTGCTGAGGAAGGCGTCGATGATCTCGCGGGCCAGCTCGTCCGAGGTGAGGCGCAGCCCGAGCGCCAGCACGTTGGCGTCGTTCCACGTCCGCGCCCCGCGCGCCGTCTCCGCATCGGTGCACAGCGCCGCGCGCACGCCGGGGACCTTGTTCGCCGCCATCGCCACCCCGGTGCCGGTCCAGCAGCACACGATGCCGCAGTCAGCATCGCCGGCCGCGACCGCGGCGCCCACCCGGTGGCCCACATCGGTCCACACCTCGCCGTCGACGGTGAGCACCACCTCGTGGCCGTCGCCGGCCAGCCCCGCCTCGATCATCTCGGTGAGGGCGGTCACTTCATCGGTGCCGAAGGCGATGCGCATCCGGCGAGCTTAGGAGCCCCGGTGCGCCGGCCTTCAGCCGCGGGCGGCGGCGGCGGCCGCCGAGATGTTGGCCAGCCCCGCCCGCAGCTCGTCGGTCGTGGGCCAGCCGAACCCGATGCGCATGTACGACCGCGGCTGCTCGAACCAGTGGCCCGGGCCGACGAAGGTGCCGTGCTCGTCGTTGAGCACGGCGTAGAAGCGATCGACGTCGATGCCGCGGTCTGCGCGCAACCGCGGGAAGCACACGACGCCACCGGTCGGCTCGACCCACTCGAGATCGTCCTGCCCGGCGAACCAGTCGGCCACGATGGCGCGGTGCGCCTCGATGCGGCTGCGGATCTCGGGCAGCCACGAGGCCCGTCGGCGCAGGGCCTGGAAGGTGATCTCCTCGTCGACCACGGAGTTGCAGATGAAGATCTGCTCCTTGGCGGCGAGGAACGTCTCCATGAGCGCGCGGTCGCGGGTGACCAGCCACCCCATGCGCAAGCCCGGTAGGCCGTAGGTCTTCGAGACCGACGACACCGAGATGGCGCGGTCGGAGCGACCGGCGGCGACGGGCAGCGGCGCCGGGAAGCTCATCTCCCGGTAGGTCTCGTCGAACACGAGCCGAGCGCCGTGCGCCTCGACGAGCGCGATCACGGCGTCGAGCTCGTCGAGCGTCATCATCGTGCCCGTCGGGTTGTGCGGGCACGTGAGGCTCACGAGCTTCGTCTCCGGCCGCAGCCGCCGCTCGAGCTCGTCGAGATCGAGGCGCCACCCGTCCTCGAAGCGCAGATCGAGGAAGTCGATGTCGGCGCCGATGGCCCGAGGGGTCTCGATGTTCGTGGCGTAGTTCGGGCGCACGACCACGAGGTGGTCACCGGCTTCGAGCAGCGTGGTGGAGATGACGAACAGCGCGGCCGCGGCGCCGGCCACGAGCAACACGTCATCGGCGTCGACGCCGCTGTCGTCGGCCACGAGCTGGCGCAGGCCGGGGTGCCCCACGTGGTCGGTGTACGCGACGGTGAGCCCGGACAGGTCGATGGCGAGGTCGTCGATCACCGCGTCGGCGAACGAGCTCTCGGTGAGGTTGCACGCGAGGTTGCCGTACCCCATCTGCTCGGGGGACTCGATCTCGATGGGCATCCGCACGTATCGCATGGGCGCAGTCTCGCGTAGCCGTGACGCGGATCAGTCGCCCTCGGCCGGCGGTGCGTCCGGCTTGTTCTTGCGCGCCCTCGCCTCGCGGTTCTTGGCCTCGCGGTTCTTCGCCTTCTTGCGCTCGGCCGTCTTGCGCTTCGCGACGCGTCGTCCGTCGCGCTCGGCCTGCCCGGCCTTGCGCTCCGCCTCGTCGGCGACCCGCTGCACCTTCCGGGACGCCTCCTCGTTGACGCGCGCCGCGCGGGCCTCGGCCTCGTTCAAGGTCTCCTCGATCCGCCGGCGGGCGTCCTGCTCGATGCGCTCGACCTTGCGCCGGGTCTCCTCTTCGATGAGCTCGAGCCGCGTCTCGGCCTCGATGTCGGCCTCTTCCGCCTTCTCCTGGGCCTCCTTCTCGAGCGCGGCCAGGCGGCGAGCGATCTCGATGTCGGAGAGCAGCTCGACCTGCAGCTCCTCGTCGATCTCGGCCTCGAGCACCACGTCGGTGATGGCCTCGAACTCGGCGGTCGACTCGTCCCCGAGGAGGTGCCCGTCCTCGAGCTGCGCGTCGAGCAGGCCGGCGTCCTCGAGGAGCTCGATGACCTCGCCCTCCATCTCGATCGGGAGGTCGTTCGACGCCGCCAACCGGCGGGCGCGCCGGGCGAGCATGAACTCACGGCGCGCGGATCGGCGATCGCGGGCGTGCTGGTACGGCTCGGCCTCCTCGTCGCCGACGCGGCGCATGGTCCAGAGGTGCACGCGCCCGATGTCCTTGAGGTAGTGCTGGCGGATGGTCTTGAACGCGAAGTCGGGCACGTCGACGAGCGCGTCGTGGATGTCCTCGGACACCACCACGGCGCCCGGGTAGGCGATCGCCACGATCCGGCTCGCGAGGTTCACCACCGGGCCGTAGACGTCGCCCTCGCGCTCGAGCACCTGCCCGCTCGCCAGCCCGACGCGCACGTCCGACATCGCGTCGTCGTTGCGGTACGAGTCCGACAGCGCCAACGCCAGCTCCGCGCCGGCCTTCACGTCGTCGGCCACGAACATGACCTCGTCGCCGATCATCTTCACGACGCGTCCGCCGTGCTCGCTCACGACGTCGTACGCGATCGCCTCGAAGCGCGCGACCACGTCGGCCAGCTCCTCCTCGCTCAGTTGCAGGGTCTGCGCGGTGAAGCCGACGAGATCCGCGAAGCCGACGCAGACCCGGTGGCCCTCGCCGCTGGCTGCCCGCAGGCGCCGGCGCCGCGCGGCGTCGTGCAGGTGCCGGCGCCACACGAACTCCATGATCTTCGGCATCATCGGCAGCAGCTCGGCGCCGCGCCGCACGGCGTCGAACTCGATCGCCGCGGGCGACGCGCCCGCGACCGCCCCCTCCCCGTCGCCCGGGGCCGTGCCGTCCCCGTCGGAGCCCGGGTGGGGGGCGTCGCCGGCCTCCCGCTCGTGGCGGCGCGTCTCGATCGTGTCGACGAGGGCGCTGGCGATGCGCTCGAGGCTCGATCCGATGACGCGCGCCATCTGCAGCGCGACCTCGGGCTCGAGGGCGCCGTCGGTGATGAACACCACCACATCCGACAGCATCTCGAGGTCGGCGTCGCTGAAGACCTTCTCCCCCGGCGGCGGATCCGGGAAGCCGAGCGCGCGCCAGTACGAGCGGATGCGCTCGGCGTCGACCACCGACATCCCCTCGACGTCTTCGAGCGCGTACCGCGGGGCGTCCATCTCGGCGATGCGTTCGAGCGCCAGGAGCTCGAGGGTGTCCGACGCGACGGCCTGATCGACGTCGGCATCGGGCACGCCGACCTCGACGAGGAAGCCGCGCAGGTCGACGGCCTCGGTCGCCCCGGCGATGGCATCGGCCAGCGGGTCGAACGTGCCACCGAAGCCGACGTCGGTCACTGGAACGATGCTCCGGGCCCGTCGGCGTCGGTCGTGGGGTCGCTCGCAGGATCGCGCATGGGGGCGCTCTCAGGGGCGCTCTCAGGGGCGGTCGTCGTGGCGGAGGCGTCTTCGTCGTCGGGCGAGGTGGGCGCTTCGTCGCGGGTCCAGCCGGCGGTGAGGCCCGGTGTGCGGCGCAGGTCGATCGACACGGGTGACTCCTGCGGACCCCGCGGCGGCGCCGGCGCGGCGCTGGCGCCGTGATCGTG
>CAYUOL010000063.1:13323-25828 GCA_964446345.1 uncultured Iamiaceae bacterium
GGCGCGAGCTCGCTCGGGTCGACCGGCTCGCCGCGCTCGGCGCGGATCGCCGCCGGCACCGGCACGGGGGCCAGGAGCGCCTCGCCGCTCGCGTCCTGCGTCGTCCACGTCGGGTCGAGGCCGGGTGCGGTGATCGTGAAGGTCGCGGCACCGTCCTGACCGTCGTGGGGCAGGACCTCCCACAGCAGGGCCGGCCGCTCGGCGTGCCAGCGTACCGAGTACGAGAGCACGCCGAACGCGGTGGGCGCGTCGCGGACGTCGATCGGCATGCCGAGCCACGTCGTCGGCAGCACCCCGAGCAGCGCCAGGCCTGTGGCCCCGCCGGTCGCAGGATCGACCACCTCGTGCACGAGCTGATCACGCACGACGGAGAGGAACCGCGCGTTGGCGAGGGCATCCTGCGGCGCCCCAGTCGATCCCCCTCTCGTGCGCGGGTGGATGGTGCTCGGCCACACGCCCGTGGGCGTCGAGCGCTCGAGCATCCACGTGATGCGATCCCAGGCGCGCGGATCGCCGACGCGCAGCTCGCAACGACCCAGGGCCATGGTGAGCGCTGGATCGAGGCCGGCGGGACCGATCCCGCGGAAGACGCCGTGCTCGACGCACCACCGCTGGCGCACGTGCTCGAGCGTCGCCGCCACCGCCGGGTGATCTGGCGCGTAGCAACCGACCGGGGCGGCGAGGTCGAGGTTGGCGACGACGCCGGCGTCGATCCGCCGGGCCGGCGTGGCGGGCAGCGCGCCGCCCTCGCGCGCGGCCAGGTGCCCGACGAGGGCGTCGAGCGCGTCGGCCAGCGCCTGCGCGAAGCGACGGGCGTCCTCGGCGACGCCGGGCTGCCCGATGCCGTCGGCGGCGAAGGCGATCGAGCGCAGCCCGGCCACCGCCATGGCGTCGTCGCGCAAGTAGGCGCCGAGCTGGTCGCCCTCGCCGGCGACGAGCGGCCCGCGTCCGACGGGCAGGAGCCCGTCGGCGTGCGGGTCGCGCTCGAAGCGCCGCGAGGTGCGCATCTTCTCGATGCGATGGATCGCCTTGGCGATCGGGCCGATCATCGACTCGATCAGCGCGCCGTCGCCGGTCAGCGCCCAGTGGTGACCGAGCGCCGCGAGCGCGGCGCCGTTGGCGTCGCGGTGATCGGCGGACGCGTCGTCGGGCACGAACGTGCCGTCGAGCGCCTGCATCTCGGTCCAGCGCCCCAGGAGGTCGGCGGCCTCGGCGGCGAAGCCCCAGTCGTCGAGGGCGGTGACGACCTGCGCGGCCGTCGCGAAGTCGACCTCGGTGCCCGGGGCGACGAGCTCGGCCCCGCCGTGGTTCAGCAGCAGCTGCGCCCGGGCGCCCTCGACGGCGCGCTGCACGCGGTCGTCCGGGAGGAACACGAGCAGTCCGCGACGGGTCTGCGCCTCCCAGCCCTTGGCCACCTGCTCCGCTGACGGCACGCCGTCGGGGAACGCGAGCGGCGTGGGCGCGGTCGCACGCGCCCGACGGGGCGCGAGGCGCGTCCCCGCGCCCCCGGCGCTCGTCGCGGCCAGCGGCACGACGACGCGCAGCAGCGCCGTATGGGCGAGTGGGTACACGAACGCTGCGGTCGCCCGCCCGTCGGGGTCCTCGACGGGTCCCGCCCATCCCGCCGTTGCCCGGTTGGCGAAGAGCACGGACGCGCAATCGCCGTCGCCCGCCGTGGACGCGACCGTGTGCGCCGGTGCCTTCGGCAGCACGAGGGCCGGGTGGCCGTTCACCACCACCGTCGTGTCGAGCAGATCGACCGAGCGCACCGAGCCGCGTCCGAGCACGTCGTACGGCCGGATCGCGAGCACCACGGCGAAGGGCACGGCGGTGCGGTTCTCGATCTCGATCACCACGCACGGTCCGAGGTCGGTGCTGTTGTACCCGTAGGCGCGGTGCAACGCGTCGCCGCCCGGGACGCGCATGGCGGTCTCGACGACCGGCGCCTCGCCGACGAGACGCTGACGCACGACCTCGTCGCGGCTGGGCACGTGCCACGTGTCCTCCGCCCCGATCCACCAGTCGATCGACCACCGGTCGACGCTGGGGGCGAGGAGCCCGCGGGGGTCGATCGTCGCCCGTTCAGGAGCGGCGAGCGTCCCGAGCGTGGTCCAGTTGCGATGCGTCCCGTTGCGAGGATCCTCCCCCGCGGTGCCGGCGACGAAGTCGACGCTGCGGGGATCGGTCTGCCGCTCGACCCAGTACGGCCGGACCCACGCCGGGTCCGTGAACGCGGACGGGCCCGCCGTCATGACCGCACCCCTGTCGTCCGGCCGGGCGCGCCGGCATCCTCGACCGACCGCATGGCCTCAGAGACCGTGCATCTCGTGGCGGCTGTCGCGCCCGCGCAGCAGCCCGGCGTAGGCGTCCTCCGCGGTGCGGCCCTCGTGGCACACGGCGTAGACCTGCGCCGCGATCGGCATGTCGAGGCCGTAGTCGTCGGCGAGCTCCATGACGACCTTCGAGGCCTTGACGCCTTCGGCCACCATGGACATCTCCTCGATGATCTCGTCGATCGTGCGACCCTTGCCGAGCTGCTCACCGACGTGGCGGTTGCGGCTCTGGGGGCTGATGCACGTGGCCACGAGGTCGCCCATGCCGGCGAGACCGGCGAAGGTCATGGCCCGGCCGCCCATCGCGACGCCCAAGCGGCTCAGCTCGTTGAGCCCTCGGGTGATGACCGCCGAGCGGGTGTTGTCGCCGGTGCCGAGGCCGTCGGCCATGCCCGCGGCGATGGCCATGACGTTCTTCATCGCCCCGGCCACCTCGCAGCCGATCACGTCGTCGTTCTGGTACACCCGGAAGAGGTCGCTCGAGAACACCTGCTGCATGACGCGGGCCACGTTGCCGTCCGACATGGCGATCACCGACGCCGCGGCGTCGCCGGCCAAGATCTCCTTGGCCAGGTTCGGACCGGTGAGGAGCCCGTAGGGGTGGCCGGGCAGGACCTCTTGGATCACCTGGGTCATGCGCAGCCGCGAGCCCTGCTCGAGGCCCTTGGTCAAGCTGATCACGGGCACCCAGGCCCGGATGTGCTCGGCGCACTGGGTGAGGGTCTCGCGGAAGCCGTGCGACGGGATGCCCATCACCAGCACGTCGGCGCCGCTGACCGCTTCGTGCAGGTCGCTGGTGGCCTCGAGGGCCGGTTCGAGGTCGTAGCCGGCGAGGTAGCGGGTGTTCGTGTGCTTCTCGTTGATCTCCTCGGCGACGGCGGCATCGCGGGCCCAGAGCGTCGTCGGGACGTTGTGCGCCGCCAGATGGGCAACCGTCGTCCCCCACGAGCCGGCGCCGATCACTGCCACGTGGATCCGCATGACGCCAACCCTACGGCACGTCCTGCGGCGCCTGCCTCCCGAGCGGACGCGGGCTCGTCCGCGTGCCTGCGTGCGTGGCGGGCGGGGTTGACGGCGCCGTCGATCCGCCCGACGCTCGGGTGGTGACGGGGCTGCCGGAAGGGGTGACGCACTGGGACGGGCCCGGCCTCGACGCGTGGCGGGCATGGGAGCCGCACGAGGCCGCGGCGCACCTCGCGGGCGTCGAGGTGCCGTGGTGCGTCGTCGGCGGTTGGGCCGTCGACCTCTTCGTGGGTGCACGGACGCGCGAGCACGAGGACCTCGAGATCGCGATCCCGCGCCCCTGCTTCCCCACGGTGCGACGCGCGCTGGCCGGCTTCGTGCTGCACGCGGTGGGCGACGGCGAGGTGCGGCGGCTCGCCGACGACGAGGAGCCACCCCCGGAGCGCCATCAGACCTGGGTGCTCGATCCCCGAGCGCAGGAGTGGCGCATGGACGTCATGCTCGAACCGGGCGACGCCGCCGTGTGGGAGTGCCGCCGACCCGGTCGCATCCGCGCCTCGCGGACATGGATGGTCGGCCGATCCGCCGACGGCATTCCCTACCTGCGGCCGCAAGGGGTGCTCCTCTACAAGGCGAAGGCGCCGCGCCCCAAGGACGAGGCCGACCTCCGCACCTGCCTCCCCCGGTTGGACGAGGAGCAACGGCGCTGGCTCGGCGACGCCCTCGACCTCGCCCATCCCGGCCACCCCTGGACCGCCCGGGTGCGCGCCGGCGGCTGAACGCCGGCGCCGCGGCGACCACGCGCGGACGGACCCGGGAGGTGGCTCCCGGGTCCGTCCGATGGTGCGCTGGTGGGTTGTGCGTCACTCACCACCGTCAATCGGTGGAGATCGCCTGCAGGATGTTGAGCTTGCCGGCACGGCGGGCGGGGGCGAGCGCCGCGACCACACCGGCACCCGGCGGGCACACGATGACCGAGTACATGGCGACGATCGGGCCGAAGAAGTCGGCGTTCACCCCGCCGTAGCCGAGCACCTCGTAGACGGCCATCACGAAGAGGACGCCGAAGAAGACCTGCACGGGGTAGCGCCGGCGGAGCGCGAGCGGCACCGTCAGGAGGAGGATGAGCACGTAGGTGAACCACGTGGTCGGCTGCTCACCCATGTCCAGGTGCGGCTGCGACAGTGCGAGGGTGCCCGTGCACAGGAGGAGCACGAACCCCGCGATGATCGAGTCGATCGCGAGCTGGGGCAGGGACCGAAGGTGGTCGCGCTCGGCCGCGAAGAACGTCTTCATCCTCCACGACGGTAGACCCCGCCCGTCGCCGGAGCATCGGCCCTCGGGAGGATCCTCGACGGCAGCCGCGTACATCCCGGGATGTACGCGGGGCGGTCGCGCCCGGACTCAGGCGGCGGTCGCCTCGAGCCAGACGTGGAGGTAGGTGTCGAGCGCCCACGCGTCCATGCGGTCGCCGACGCCGTGGAGACGCTGACCGGCTTCGGCCTTCGCCGGCGGCGAGGCGGCGGGCTCGGTCTTCGCGCATTCCGCGGTGTCGTCGCCGACGGCGGCATGCCCGATCCTCGCGCCTTCCGCGACGTGGTCGGCGCCCGCGGCCTGCTCGGTCTTCGCTCCAACCGAGGGGTGGTGCTCGTTGCCGGTGACCTGCTTGCTCTTCGCGCTTTCCGCGCGGTGATCGCCGGAGGCGGAGCGGGCGGGGCGCAGGGCGCCGCTGTTGACCAGGCTGCCGTTCGGTCGCCAGACCAACAGCCTGTGCTGATCGGTCAGCGCCGCCGACCAGCCGTCCTGGTGGAGCTGATCGTGGTGCTCGTCGCACACCAGCACGAGGTTCCACAAGGCCGTCGGCCCCGTGATCGGGTGGTACGCGATGAGGTGATGGGCCTGCAGGTACTGGGTGCGCCCACACCCCGGGAACTGGCAAGTGGGGTGCAAGGCGGCCAACGCACGGCGTTGCGCCGGCGTCGCCAACCGCACCGGTGCCGACGCAGTGACATCGACCCCGTGGTGATCGACGATCGAGACCACCGAGTCGCACAGGAACCGTTCGAGGGCGTTGCCGTCGATCGCCCCGATCCCCCGCAGCCAGGCGACGTCGTCGCGGTCGGCGGGGTCGAACGTGCGCCCCGGCTCCCAGCCCGTCACCGTCGCCGCGGCGCGGCACCCTCGCTGCGCCTGGCGTGCGCCGAGCTTCTCGCGCTTTTCGCGCTTTTCGCGTCTTTCGCGCTTCTCGCGCTTTCCGCGGAGCACCCCGCGGGAGGCCGCCATCCGCCGGTGGCGGCGCTCGTGGCGCTGGTGGCGCCGGCGCTCCGCTCGGTTCGGTCGCGAGCGACCTGCGTCCCCGCCACCGCCCTCGGTCTCGCGCTCGGTCCCGGCGGCGACCTGGCCACGGGTGAGATCGACGTGCACCACCGTGAGGAAGCGATCCGGCAGCACGCCCGCCGCAGTGACGGTCCGCTCGAGGTAGCTCCGGCACAGGTGCAGGAACGCATCGGCGTCGCTCACCGCAGGTCGCTTCCCCTTTGCGTCGGGCTCCCCCGCCTTCCACAGATCCTCCTTCGCCGCCCGCAACGCGGCCTCGGACTCCCCGCCGTGACCAGGCTGCAGCCGCGCCCGCAACATCCACATCGCCTCGTCGTCGGACCCGTAGGTGAGCTCCTCGTGCCGATCCGGCTCGGGTCGGTCGTGATCACGGACGCGCTTGAACGTCGCGATGATCTTGCGCAGCTGCGAACCCGTCGCCGCCCCCGCCGTCTCCAACAGCACCGCTTCGTTGGCCGGGGTCGCCACCTTCATCAACACATCCGCCGTGTCCAACGACAACCGCCCACCCCGGAACGCCTCGTCGATCAACGTCAGACCCGGCAGGCCCTTTGCCACCCGGCACAGCTGCTTCGCCTCCCGGGTCGACAAGCCAGCCCGCTGCGCCATCCACAGCGCGACCGAGCCGGCGATCGCGCCCTGGTGCGCCAGCAGCTGCTGCGCCAGATCGAGCTGCCGCACCTGCAACAGCGACACCTGCACCGCGGTGTCGACGAAGGTGTCCATGAGCGCGCTCACCGCACGATCACGCTCGGCCGCTGCCTCGCAGCCCGACCCGAACGACTCTGATGGGGGATCCTCTCCAGCGATCATGCGTTCGATGGTACGGAGGACCTCTGACAAGATCGTCGACACTGGAACCTCTCAGGTGAGGTGAGACACGACCCGACGCATCGCCGGTTCCGAGCGAGGGCTCGTACACTCGGCGCGATGTCATCGGCCTCGACGCCTGCCGCTCGCTCGACGGCCGTGCTGCTCCCGGTAAAGGCGTTCAGCGAGGCCAAGGTGCGCCTTGCCGGGGCCCTGGACGACGTCAGCCGCGCCGCGTTGGCGCGGGAGATGGCCACGAAGGTCGTGCGGGCCGCCGGGGCCCTGCCGGTGTCGATCGTGTGCGACGACGACGAGGTGGCGGCGTGGGCCGTGACGCTCGGCGCCGAGGTCATCTGGCGACCGGGCCGCGGGCTCAACGCCGCGGTGAGCGACGGCGTGGACGAGCTCGGGCACACGGGCTTCGCGCAGGTGATCGTGGCGCACGCCGACCTGCCCCACGCCCTCGACCTCACCTGGGTGGCGGACTTCGACGGGGTGACGCTCGTGCCTGATCGGCGCGACGACGGCACCAACGTGGTGTGCGTGCCGACGCGCGCCGGCTTCACGTTCGCCTACGGATCCGGGTCCTTCGCCCGCCACCACGCCGAGGCCGAGCGCCTCGGTCTGCCGGTGCGCGTCGAGCGCGAGCCACGCCTCGGCTGGGACGTCGACACCCCCGACGACCTCGTCGCGCCCGACTGGCTCGTCCCCGGCTGACGGCGCTCCCGTCGACCGTGGCACGATCACCGCATGACGGATCCCGCTGCCGACCCGGTCCCCTCGCGTGCGCTGGCCATCGCGGCGCACCCCGATGACGTCGAGTTCCAGTGCGGGGCGACGCTCGCGAAGTGGGCGGCGGCCGGCTGCGTCATCAACCACCTGATCCTGACCGACGGATCCAAGGGCACGTGGAACCCGCACGCCGACATCGACGCCCTGATCCGCACCCGGCGCGCCGAGCAGGATGCGGCCGCCGCGGCGCTCGGCAGCACGGGGGAGGTCGTGTTCCTCGGGTTGGTCGACGGTGAGCTCGACGCGACGCTCGAGCTGCGGGGCCAGGTCGCCTATTGGATCCGCAAGCTGCGCCCCCAGATCGTCCTGGGCCACGACCCGTGGAAGCGGTACCGCCTGCACCCCGACCACCGCGAGGCGGGATGGCTCACGGTCGATGGCGTCGTCGCGGCACGGGACCCGCACTTCTTCAAGGACCAGGACGTGCCGCACCACCGCCCCGACGCCCTGTGGCTGTTCGAGGCCGACGAGCCGGATCACATCGAGGACGTGACCGGGTTCGCCGACGCGAAGGTCGCGGCGCTGCTCGAGCACGAGAGCCAGTTCGAGACGACCATGGCGATCACCGAGGGGGACGCCGCCGCGGAAGAAGAGGCCCGGTTCCGCGCCCGGATCGTCGACGGACTCGCCCGCGTCGGCGCGCCGGCAGGGTTCACGCACGGCGAGGCCTTCAAGGTGATCAGCCCGTTGTGACCTGTGGAGATCCTGCCCGCACCCGGTGGGAAGACGGTGAAGACCGACGCCGACGCCCCCGGTACCGTGCCACGATCGCCGTGTGAACGACCGTCGCCGCGCCCCCTCGTCGCCGCTGGCCCATGACATCGAGCACCGGGTGGTCGCGGCGTTCACCCCGATGCGCGACGACGTCCGGGCGGCGGGCATGCGCGCCTACATGCGGGATCAGTTCGCCTTCATCGGCATCCCCAGCCCCGAGCGGGTGGCGCTGAGCAGGGTCGCGATCGAGGGGACGCCGAAGCCGACGGCCACCGATCTGGACGAGGTGGCACGGGCGCTGTGGGCGAAGCCCGAACGCGAGTACCAGTACTTCGCGATGTGGTACCTGCGCCGCAACGTGAAGGTGCTCGATGCGGCGTTCATCCCGACCGCGCGCCACCTCATCACGACCAAGTCGTGGTGGGACACCGTCGACGAGCTGGCCCAGAACATCGTCGGGCCGATCGTGCGCCGCGACCGGAGCCTCGACGCCGTGATGGATGCGTGGATCGACGACGACGACCTGTGGCTGGCCCGCGCGGCGATCCTCCACCAGAACCGCTGGCGCGACGCCACCGATCCTGAGCGCCTGTTCCGCTCCTGCGAGCGTCGAGCGGGCGACACCGACTTCTTCATCCGCAAGGCCATCGGCTGGGCGCTGCGCGAGTACACCCGCGTCGACCCTGACGCGGTGCGGGCGTTCCTCGCCGCCCACGACAGCGAGCTCTCCGGGCTCTCGAAGCGCGAAGCGTTGAAGTGGCTCGACCGCCGGGCCGCCGGCGGGTTGAGCTGACGACCCAGGTGGATCTGCGCGCTGATGTCAACCTTCCCGCGGGGCAACTCGTTGAAGACACAGTGGTGATGCACCCAACGGAGCTCCTCGACCCGAACGCGGCCCCACCGCCCCGAGCAACCGCTCAGCCGGCGGCGCGCCCAGCGACCGCCCGCACGTACGACGAGCGCTTCGATGAGCTCGCGACGCTCGCCTACCGCCTGGCCTTCCGCATCGTCGGGCGACGCGAGGACGCGCGCGACCTGTCGCAGGAAGCCATGGCTCGCGCGTTCGCCCAGTGGCCCCGCGTCGAGGACAAGGCCGCCGGCTGGGTCAGCCGCGTCGTCACCAACCTTGCGCTCGACGCCGTCCGGCGGCGCAAGCACCGAGATCCCGTCCCGGTGGACCACCCGCAGGACCTCGCCGCCGTCGCCGTGCAGCGGGCCGAGCTGGTGGTCGCGCTGCGCTCGCTGTCGCGACGCCAACGGGACGTGGTCGTGCTGCGCTACCTGGCCGATCTGTCCGAGCTGGAGACGGCGCGCACCCTCGGCTGCGGCGTGGGCGCCGTGAAGAAGCACGCCTCGCGAGGCCTGGAGGCGCTGCGCCACGCCCTGCCGCTCGACGACCGCCACGCCGGTCCCCCGGCCGACCCGAACAGCCCGACGGAAGAAGCCCCCTGATGTCCGACCTCGATCCGCCTCTTGCCACTGCTCCCCTCGACCGGCTCGACGATCCCGCGACCTTCGTGGTCGACGACGCGTTCCGCGCCGGGGCCGAGCGGCGCGGGCGCGCCCTGCGCCGGCGCCGCCGCCTCGGCACCACGGCGCTGGGTGTGCTCGCGGTCGTGCTGCTGCTGGGCGGTGGGCTCGTCGGCACGGTGCGCTGGCGCACCTCACGGATCCAGCGCGTCCCGATGGGTGACATCCCCCAGGTCGATGCCGGCGGGGCACCCGCGCCCGCCAGCCCCATCGACCTGAAGGCCCCGTTCAACGTGTTGGTCATCGGCACCGACGACCTGCCGGGACCGGGTCGCGACGCCGGCGGGCGCGGCGACTCGATGATGATCGTGCACGTCGACATGCAGGCCGATGCCATCCGCATCGCGTCGCTGCCCCGCGACCTGTGGGTGGACCTCGCCGACGGGTCCGGTCAGGATCGGCTGAACGTCGCCATCCAGCGCAGCCCCGACGTGCTGATCCGCACGGTCAACAAGACCTTCGGCGTGCGGATCGACCACTTCGTGTTGGTCAACGGCGCCAACCTCATCTCGCTGGTCGGGGCCGTGGGCGGCGTGCCCATGGATGTCGAGCACGCGGTGCGAGACGCCAACACGGGCCTCTCGCTCGACGCCGGGTGCCACGTGCTCAGTGGTGAGCAGACCCTCGCCCTCGCGCGGTCACGCCACCTCGAGGTCCAGGGCGCCGACGGACGCTTCGAGCCCGACGTGACCGCCGACTTCGGCCGCGAACGACGGCAGCAGCTGCTGGGCGAGGCCCTCGTGCGCCAGGCCGGCCGCCACGGCGCGTCGTTCGGCGGCTTCGGTGAGCTCGCGCAGCTGGCGACGGACGAGCTGGTGCTGGACGACCGCCTTGGTGTGCGCGACCTCGTGGACCTCGCGCGCTGGAGCCAGCAGCTGCCTGAAGGCGCGGTCGTGGGCGCCATCCCGACCGTGACCGACCGGGTGACCCCACAAGGCGGCGCGGTGCTGGACCTCGCGCCCGGCGCAGCCGAGTCGATGCGCACGTTCCTCGCGACGGGCACCGGCCCGCCGATGACGACACCCCCGGCCGGCGGCGCCGCGGCGCACCCCGACGGTGCGACCCCGCTGTCGAGCGCCGCGCGTTCGCTGGCCCAGCCCGTCCGGGCGCATCCGGCCGCCACCTGCTGAGGCGAGCTTCCTGGGATCACCACGGACGGACTAGAAAAGGTCCATCGACCGAGACGCACCGACGTCAGGCAGAGAGGCCATGCGATGAGTGACCCGACCCAGAACAGCGACGACGAGAACTGGATCGAGAAGGCGAAGGAAGATCTCGAGGAGATCGGCAAGGAGATCGACACCGCCAAGAGCGAGTTCGCGGCCGAGCACAAGAAGGTGGAGACCTTCATCGACGGTCTCGGCAACGACGAGGCCGACGAGGACGCCGCCGACGAGGCCATGCCGTAGATCATCCGAGACCGGTCCGGGCCCGGTTCCGGGCCCTCGGGTCCACGAGCACGACGAGAACGGGGCGGTCCGCCGCCCCGTTTCTCGTTGATCGCCAGGAGGGAGAGCCGTGACCGAGAGCGATGCCGTGCGGGCGGCGACCCAGACCGGCGCCGGCCAGGACGAGATCAACGCGGGCGGGCAGTCCGACACGCCGGTGCAGGACCTGCTCGACGCCACCGCCGCGCTGCAGGCGGGAGCCAGCGAGAGCGGCGCTGAGCGCTTCACGGCCGTCGCACCCGACTGGTTCGGCGACCGCGTCTTCGGTGGCGTCGTCGTCGCGCAGGCGCTCAGCGCCGCAGCACAGACCGTCGCTCCCCCGATGCGGCCGCACTCGTTGCACGGCTACTTCCTCGGCGCGCTGCGCGCCGGGCCGGTGGAGCTGACCGTGCGTCCGCTGCGCGACGGCCGCACGTTCTCCACCCGCCACGTGACCTCCGAGCAGCACGGGCGCACCGCGCTGTGGTGCACCGTGTCCTTCCACGCCGACGAAGCGGGTGACCGCTACCAGTTGCCGATGCCCGCCGCCCCCGAACCGGCGCGCCCCGACACCGACGACGAGGACGACTGGCAGCCACCGATGTTCGACTTCGTCGAGCTCGGCCCCAGCGAGCAACGGGCCGACGGCACCTACCGCTCGACCCGGCGTGCGTGGGTGCGCACCATCGAGGCGCTGCCGGACGATCCCCTGGCCCACCTGCAGGTGGCGGCATACCTGTCGGACATGACCGGGTCGTCGTTCCGGCCGCACAGCCTCGGCGCGTGGGGCCTGCACACCGACGCGAGCATCGATCACGCCGTCTGGTTCCACCACCCGTTTTGCGCGGACGAGTGGGTGTACATGGACTTCCACGCGCTCATCAACGCCCACGGTCGCAGCACCATCCGGGGCGAGCTCTACGACCGCACCGGTCGCCTGTGCCTCTCGATGGCCCAGGAGCTGCTCATCCGCGAGCTCGACGAACCGCGCACCTGAGCCCGTCGCCGACGAGCACGTCGAACGCGAGCAACGCGAGGAACGCGACGAGGGACCAGAGCCGCAGCTCCGGTCCCTCGCCCGTGCATCACGCCGCTCTCGTGCGGCGAGGGGTTCGCCCGCCCCTCGCCGCCGAGATCAGACGAGCTCGCTCTGGGACTTCTTCGACGAGCTCTTGCCCGAGCTGGTGCTGCTGCCTGCGGTCGGCAGCGAGTAGCCGCCGCTGCCGAGCTCGAAGTGGTACGCCGGGGCGCCGTGCTCGTGGATGTCGAGACCCTCGAGCTCGCCTTCCTCGGAGACCCGCAGCGTGCCGGTCAGCTTGGTGAAGTACATGACCGCGAAGCCGGCGGCGAGCGCCACGACCGTGCAGACCGCGCTGCCGATCAGCTGGGTGATGAGCTGCTTGGTGCCGCCGCCGTAGAAGAGGCCGGTCACGACGGTCGTCGTGTCCGCACCGGTCGCACCGGGGATCCCGTAGAGCCCGGCGGCGAACAGGCCGATGCTCAACGTGCCCCAGATGCCGCAGAAGCCGTGGACGGCCACCGCTCCGATCGGGTCGTCGACCCGCAGCCACTCGATGAAGTCGACGGCGAGCGGCACGA
>CAYUOL010000064.1:0-25708 GCA_964446345.1 uncultured Iamiaceae bacterium
CGACGAACCTGGCCGGCCTGAGCCGGTCGGAACGCGATCACCCGTCGTCGCGCGGGCGCCCGTCGGCGTCGAGCCCCGGGACCGGGGCGACGTCGCCGTCCCCAGAGGTCCCCCGCCGCCGGCGGAGCAGGACGGCCCCGCTGATCGCGATGCCGACGATGCCGGCAGCCACGCCGACCTGCCAGCGCAGGTCGGCGGCGGCGAAGCGACGCGCGTCGTAGCGGAGCGTGGCCTCGATCCGCGAGCCGTCGGCGTAGGTCGTTCGCGCCGGGCTCTCGCTGCTCCCGCAGCCGCCCGGCGTCCGAACGAAGGAGGCGAGCGTCGTCGACTCCCACGTGATCTCGGACGCGCTCGGCGTGAAGGCGGTGACGCGGTAGCGGGCCCCGGTGTCGAGGGCGTCGACGTCGGTCGCGTAGCTCACGACCGTCGTGTCGCCGGCGCCCGGGAAGAGAACGGGTGGCTGGGGGTGGCCGGGGAAGCCGGGAGTGCTCTCGGTCGACTCGACCGTCTCGATGTGGAACGTCGCTCTCGCCGCGGACGGGTCGATGGCGGACAAGGTGCCGAAGAACGTCATCGAGGCCGCCGGCACGCCGATGCTGCATGCGCCGGCGAGGGGCGTCAGCGCCACGACCGTGACAGCGGCGCCGATCGTGCCGAGCGCGAGCGTCCGAACCAGCATGCCCCGCAGCCCCATGCCGACCACCGTATGGCTCTGGCGCCCTCGGTGGCGGTCACGAGGCGGATGCCGCTCCTGCCCGGCCCCGAGCGTGTGAGATCTCGGGTCTGTGGGCGTCGGCTTCGGGTGGTGGCTGGTCGAGAGGGGGAGGAGCCCTCGCTCCCGGAACTGGGCTCGGTGGCAGAAGGGCGGCATCTCGCCCCGCCGGCGCGAGCACAGCCGCCGCAGCCGCGGCGGCGGGCCGCCCCTGCGAGTCCTTCGGCGCGACGCCGGCCTGACCCCGGCGGTCAGCGTCGCAGGGATCCGTGCGTGGGCGCGCCGGAGCGCGACCGATCGCTGCCGGTCGCGGTGCCGTCGTGTCCCGCGGTCGCTCCGCCGCAGGGAACCGGGTCGGGGTCAGGCCGCCTTCGCCACCGAGATCGGGGTGGGCGGCGGGAGTTGTCGCAGGCGTTGGTGACGCTGCGACCAGAACGCGTCGCCGGTCGGCGTCTGCCACCAGACCCACCCATCGGGGTCGATGTGCATCTGCCAGCCGCGCCGGTGGGTGATGCCGTGGTGACGCCGGCACAAGGGCACCAGTCGCGAGAAATTCGTGTGGCCCTTCTTGGCGACGTAGTCGTCGGCGTGATGCGCGTCGCACCAGTGCGGCGGACAGCCGCAGCCCGGAAAGGCACAGCCGCCGTACAGCGCGGCGAGGGCCTTGCGTTGGTCGTTGGTGGCGAACCGCACCTTGCGGCCCATGTCGAACGGGACGCCGAGCTTGTCGACGACCATTGCGTAGAAGTCCGAGTCGCACAGCAACGTCTTCGTCGTGTCCGGCGGGAGACGGCGACCGTGGGCGTCGTAGACCGCCGAGGGTTCGTCGGTGTTGATGACCAACATGACCTCGGGGCGTGGGGGAGTGGACGTCTCCACCGGGGTGGCGCTGCCCTGGCGGACCAACTCGCAGAGCGCGAGCATCCGCAACGTGGTGCGGGTGGGGACCTCGAGCTCGGGCGCGTGCTCCTTGTCCGCGCAGTAGCGGCGGAACAGCTCGTCGGCCTTCGCATCGATGAGCTGGGCGAGGCCGAGGGCGTGCTCGCCGACGGCTTCGCCGTGCAGGTGCAACCCACCGTCGAGGCCTTCGGAGACCTGCAGGCGGTTGCGGGCCAGGCCGTCGTCCGGGTCGTGACCCCCGTCCTCGTCCAACAGGTCCGCGATGCCGCGGACCTCGTGCTTCCAGCGGTCGAACCCGGTGCTCTGCGCGAGCGTGATGATGTCGTCCTGCAACGACGCGAACTGGTCGCGCACCCGCGGGTTCGCGGCGCCGACCACGTACTTGGCGTGCTCGAACGACAACGAGCGGGTGCCGACCGCGTCGAGGACCTTCGGGAAGTGCGCCACCAGGCGCACCGCCGTGCTGACCTGGGCGCGGGCCGCCCCGGCGGGGAGCATCGCCTCGCGGGCCAGCCACGCCCCGGTGGTCATCCCGAAGCGTCGGATGCACACCTCGTCGTGCTCGAGACCAGCGAGCAGGCGGGCCTGGGCGACCTGCACCATCGCCTGCAACGACGCCAGCTCCAGCACCGCCGTCACGCGATCGTCCTCCGACAGCGCACCGGCGTCGGTGGCGACCAGCGAGCGTCCCAGTTCGGCGATCTCGTCGACGTCGTACATGTGTTCGCAGTGTAGTTCACTGTAGATGGTGCGGCAAGGCCGACTGCGAGATTCGTGGTCGCGACGCGGCGTTCGGCGCAGTGTTCGACAGCAGTGTTCGACGCCGCGTCTCCGTCGACCGCGCTCGGTCCCGGATCGGACCGACCGGAGCCACGGGAGCGGTCGGCGCTCCCGGGAACCCGGCACGGCGGGCGCCACTAGGGTGACCGGCCGTGGTGGTCCTCGTGGTGGTCCTCGCGGTGCTCGTCGTCGGCGTCGGCGCGCTGGCCGTCGTGATGGCATCGGGGCGGTCCAAGGAGCGGGCGCGGGTGGCCGAGCTGACCGCCGAGCTCGAGGGCGCCCAGAAGGAGGCGGCCGAGCAACGGACCCGTGCCGACGCCGCAGACGCCGCCCGGTTGTGCGCGGAGGGGACCACGGCGGCGGCCACCAAGCGGGCGACCGAGGCCGGCCAACGCGCGGCCGAAGCGGACAAGAAGGCGGCACAGGCCGTGGCCCGCGCGACGAAGGCGGAGACCAAGGCGGCGGACGCCGATTGCGCCGCGAAGATCGCCAAGGGCGTCGCCAACGAGGCCCAGCAGCAGGCGGCCACCGAGGCCGAGCAGCGGGCGGCGGCCGAAGCGGCGCACCTCGCCGCGCAAGCCGCAGCAGAGGCGGCGCAGGCCGAGGCCGAGGCCGCCGCCGCCCGGGCCGAGGCCGCGGAGGCCGATGCCGAGGCCGCCGCCGCGCGGGCCACCGCGGCCGAGACGGATCGCGCCCAGCTCGCCGAGCTGCTGCATCCGGATGGAGGATGGGCGCTCGACCACCTGCGCCTGGTGCGGTTGTGGCACGACCGGCTCTCGTTGCCGGGCGACGACACGACGCCGCTCGCCCCGCTCGACGACCCGACCCAGGTCGAGTCCGAGGCCGTGCGCCTCGCCGTGCACGTGCTCACCGAGGCCAGTCGTGAGGAGACCGGCGTCGTCATCGACCTCGGCTGGGAGGTCGACCAGCCGCTCCCCCCGGCGCTCGCGTCGGCGATCGTGCGGTTGGCCGAAGAGCTCGTCGCGGCGGCGCGTCTCGCCGACGGCGGCAGCCTCGACGTCACCACCCAGGACGGCGCCATCGTGCTGCGCCTCGCCACCGAGCCGCCCATCGACCTGCCGGCCGACCTGGCGGCGGCGGTGCGGCGCTTCGAGTGGCCGTTCACCTTGGACGGCGACGTGATCGAGGCGCGCATCCCGCTGGCCCAACCCGTCGCCGAACGGTCCACCGAGGCGCCGGTGGTCTCGGGCGGAGCGGAAGCAGAGCCCGACAGCGGTTCCGTCCCGGTGCACGCCGAGTCGGCCTGAGCCGCGAGGCGCGCGGTCACGTGCGCCTCGCGCAGCCCGGTGATCTCTGGCCCGTCGACGTCCGCTGGTCGCTCGGCTTCGACCTAGAAGCCGAAGGGGTGCGTCCGTAGCTGTGTGGCCGGGACGCCGGGACGGAGAGAGGCGAGAATGGCGACGATGGACCACGATCGCGGGCAGCCCGATGGGGACGATGACGAACGATGGGTCGGCGTGGACATGGCGCGGCTCGGCGCCGAACCGTGGCTGGTCGAAGAGCTCGACGAACGTCCAGCCGAGCTCGACGCGTGGATCGCCGAGCTCAACCAGCGGGCGGGCTACCGGATCCACCGCCGCGCTGTCGTCGCGACCGACGCACGCATCGTCGCCGAGCGGCTGCATCTCGGCGCCGGGTCGGTGATCGCCTCCGGGTGCGCCATCCGGGGCGACGTCCGCATAGGCGCCTTCTGCAGCCTGAACATGGGCAGCGCGATCATCGGTCGGGTCACGCTGGGCGACCTCGTCCGTGTCGCGACGCATGTCGTGCTGGTCGGTGAGAACCACGTCTTCGACGACCCGGACACGCCGATCGCTCTCCAAGGCCTGCGCACGGAGGGCATCTTGGTCGAGGACGACGTGTGGATCGGCGCCCATGTCACCGTGCTCGACGGCGTCACCGTCGGGGCGCACAGCGTGCTGGCGGCGGGGGCCGTCGTCACCCGGGACGTGCCGCCGTGGTCCGTGGTGGCCGGCGTCCCGGCGCGCGTGATCCGCCGTCGGGTGCCACCGGCCGCGCCTGCGGACGACGGCGAGCCGAGCATCCCCCAGCGAGCGGGGACCGCGGCACCGGGTCCGCTCGAGCGCTTCGATGCTCTCGTGCGCGACCAGTGGCCGAGCGTGCTCGAGCGGTGCCGGGTCCCCGTCGATCGCGTTCCGGAGCACGGCGAGCACGTCCCGATCGTCGTCGGCGTCGGCACCTACGTCGACCAGCCGGGTGGAGCCTGGCACCCACGCGCCCTCAACGACGCCGTCGAGATCGCCGCGGCGTTCGGGGGCCACCGCCCATCCGATCGCACTGCGCTCGTCGACGCCATCCAAGGCCAGCAGGATCCGACGACGGGCATGTTCGTGCTGCCCGGGACCGAGCCGGTGGCCCGGCCCCTGCACCCGACGCACGACGAGTGGCGGATGTACGGCATCCTCTCGTGCGGCTACGCCCTCGAGGCGTTGGGTGCGGCGCCGGTGCACCCGGTGCAGGCCGTCGAGGACTGCGATGCGTCGGCAACGACGGCGTTGCTCAACAAGCTCGACTGGGGTGTGCTCGCTTGGCCCTCGGGATCGTGGGTCGACGCCTTCGGCACCGCCGCCGCGCTGAACCAGCGCCACCACGGCTCGACCCGTCGCCACGAAGCGCTGTGGGCGTGGTTGGCCGCGCACAACCACGTCGAGTCCGGGATGTGGGGTCACCACCTTCCCGGCGGCGACGAGCGGTACGGCTGGCTGATGGCCGTCAACGGCTACTACCGGATGACGCGCGGGACCTACGCGCAGTTCGGTCGGCCACTGCCCCACCCGGACCGCGCGATCGACACGGTGCTCGCTCACGCCCGGGCCACCGGCTGGTTCGTCGAGGACGAGCGGACCGCGTGCAACGTGCTCGACATCGTGCACCCGCTCTGGCTGCTCGGCCTCCAGACGACGTACCGCCGCGCGGAGATCCGCGACGGCATCGCGAGCCTGCTCACGTCCGCGGTCGGTGACTGGATCGACGGCGCAGGATTCGCGTTTCACGCCGGCCACGGCCCCCCGGGGCTCCAGGGCACCGAGATGTGGTTGTCGATCATCTACATCGCGGCGGACCTGCTCGGCACGAGCCGGGGACTCGGGTGGCGACCGCGCGGCGTCCACCGCCTCGAACCGATCGCGCGCTGACGACGCGGCTTGACCACGGTGGCGGGCCCGCAACACACTCTCGGCATGGCGAGCGACGAGGTCGACGACTACTTGGCCGGGTTGCCCGAGGCGGACCGCGTCGCGCTCGAGGCCCTGCGCCGCACGATCCTCGAGATCGTGCCCGATGCCGAAGAGGGCATCTCCTATGGCTCGCCGTCGTTCAAGGTCGGGGGCAAGGCGGTCGCCGGGTTCGCCGCCGCCAAGCACCACCTGAGCTACCTGCCCCACAGCGGAACGGTGCTGGCGACGATCGCCGCCGACGTCGCCGGCTACGAGACCAGCAAGGGCGCGCTGCAGTTCACGAACGACACGCGCTTGCCGAAGGCCCTCGTGAAGAAGCCGATCGCCACCCGCCGCGCCGAGCTGGCGTGAGAGCCGCCCTGGCTCGCTAGATCGAGCCCTCGTCGATGGCCATCTCGATCCACGGGATGACTTCGTCGAGCATCTCGCTCAGCGTCGTCGTCGCCTCGAAGCCGAGGATGTCCTTGGCCTTCTGCGTCGCCGGCACCCGCTTCTGCACGTCGTACTCGTACGGGTCGTCGGACACGTAGCGGAAGGGCACGTCGGGGCCCTTGATCTTCGTCCAGATCGTCTCCGCCAGCTCGAGGACGCTGGTGCCCTCGGCGGTGGACAGGTTGAAGTCCTCGTTGACGGCCTTGTCGCTCTCGACCGCCATCATGATGCCCTTGGCGAGATCGCCGCCGTAGGTGTAGTGGCGCACCTGGCTGCCGTCGCCGAGGATGTGCAGCGGGTCCTGGCCCTTCATGATCTTCTGCACGAGGTCGGGCACGACGTGGCTCATGGCGAGCTTCACGTTGCCCGACAGCACCTCGACCTCGCCGAGCGCGCGGCGCTCGCCGACGCCGACGCAGTTGAACGGGCGCACGATCGTGTACGGCAGCTGGTACTGCTCCCACGCCGCCTTGGCGTAGTACTCGACGGCCAGCTTCTGGAAGCCGTACGACGAGAGCGGCGGGGCGATCTTGAGCTCGTCGCCCTCGGCGCTCGGCCAGTGGTCGGCCGACTCGAAGACCATCGACGAGCTCATGTAGGTGACCTTCTGCAGCCGCCCGTTGCCGCGGTGGGCGCGGATGGCCGCGTCGCACGAGGCCGCCATGATCCGCTCGTTCGTCGCCAGCAGGTCGTAGGCGTACGCGTGGAAGTAGGAGATGCCGCCGATCATCGCGGCGCCGGCGATGAAGTGATCGCACTCGGCCACGAGCTCGGTCATCAGGTCGACGTCACGACAGTCGCCCTCGACGAACGTGTAGTTGGCGTGGCCGTCGTAGCTCTTCGTCGTCGGTCCGTACTTGGAGAAGTTGTCGATGCCGATCACCTTGTGGCCGGCGTCGAGCAGCTCTTGGACGACGTAGCCGGCGATGAACCCGGCGGAACCGGTGACGAGGATGGTGCTCATGCGTTGCTCTTCTCGAGTAGGGGTACGGGGATGCGGTGGCGGCGGCGCGGGCTCAGATGAGGACGCCGTTGCCGGTGATGTTCCACACGTCGACGACGGGCTTGGAGGTCTCGAGCGTGCGGTACACCTTGTGCGGGGTGCCGATGACGAGCAGGTCGGCCCGCTCGAGCACCTCGTCGACGGGCAGCAGCGCCGGGTCGTTGACGTACGGGTCGCTCGTGAGCACCTCGCGGGCGTGGAAGCCGAGGATGCGCTTGAGCTTGTACGACAGGCTCGATCGGGTGTCGTCGCTCTCGCCCTTGAAGGCCATGCCGAGCACGCCGACGGTCTTGTCCTCGAGCGAGCCGTAGCGCTCTTGCATCTGCGCCACGACGTAGAGCGGCAGGCCCTCGTTCACCATCATGGCGGCGTGGCCGAGCGTGAAGCCGTTGTTGTTGAACGCCGCGAGCTGCATCGTGTCCTTGAAGAGGCACGGGCCGGCGGCGAATCCGGCGGCGGGCAGGTCGGCGGCCCGGGGGTACTCGTCGGCCATCGCCGTGCGGATGCGCTCGTAGTCGAGCCCGTGGTCGTTGGCGATCATGTACAGCTGGTTCGCGATCGCGAAGCGGGTGTAGCGCCAGGTGTTCGTGAACAGCTTGGCCAGCTCGGCCTCTTCGGGCGAGAGGCGGATCGTGCGCTTGGTCAGGTGGAGGAAGAGCTTCTCGGCGCGCTCGATGGCGACGTTGGAGTCGGCGGCGACGATCTGGGGGAGCTCGTACAGCTCGGTCATCGCCTTGCCCTCGGCGATGCGCTCGGGGCAGAACGTGACGTCGATGGCCAGGCCGAGACGGTCGACGAGCTTGGCGACGAGGTTCGTGACGCCGGGGTACAGCGTGGAGCGCAGCACGAGGCACTGCCCGTCGCGCAGGTAGTCCCGGATCTGCTCGATCGCCCGGGGCACGGCTTGGGGATCGGGGTTGAGGTGCTCGTCGACCGGCGTGCCGATCACGACGATGACGTATTCGGCGTCCGCGATCGCGCCGGCGTCGGTGGTGGCGCGCAGCGTGTCGCCGATGACCCGGGTGAGCACCTCGGCCGCGCCGTCCTCGTCGAAGGGGAGCGTGCCGTCGTTGACGATGTCGACCGCCGTCTTGTTGATGTCGACCAGCGTCGTCGTGACGCCCGCACCCGCGAGGGCGATGCCCAGCGGGAGCCCGACGCGTCCACAGCCGCCGACGATGGCGACGGAACCGGAGATCGGCACTGCATGCTCCTCGGGTGCTCGGCTGCTCGGGGATCCGGGGCTCGAACGGCCGCCGGCCGGCGCGACCCGAAGAGGGTCGGCCCGGACTGAACGACCGATTCTAGGGCCCGGGGGCGGGGCGACCGGTAACCCGTCGTTCAGCTGGTGCGGACGTCGAGGTCCCAGAGGCGCCGCAGGTGCGCCAGGACGATCGGATCGCCGTCCGGGTCACGCCGGAACGCCAGCTCGATGAGCGGCACGGCCACGGCGAACTGGATCTCGGCTTCGAGGGCGAAGTGCTCGTCGCCGGCGGCCAGCAGGTCCTGCGCCACCAGGGCGGAGGTGATCGTGCCGACGGTGCGGACGGCACCCCCACCCCCGGCGCCGAACGACGCGTGCAGCAGGTGCGGCTCCTCCCGCCACAGCACGCGGAACCCCGGCTCGGCCCGGTAGTAGGCGATGAGGGCGTCGAGCGCGGCGTTGGCGCCGTCGCGCTTCTTGCGGAACCGGCGGGTGGCCAGCTGCTGCTCGAGGTGCGTGCTGAACCGGTCGGCGTGGCGGGCGACCAGGGCCTCGAGGATCGCGGGAACGCCGTCGAAGTACTGGTACAGCGTGCCGACGGCGATGTCGGCGCCCTTGGCCACTGCCGTCGTCGTCAGGGCATCCGTGCCCGAGCGGGCGACGAGCGCGTCGGCCGCGTCGAGGATCGCGTCCACCTTGGCGCGGCTGCGCTCCTGCTGAGGCCGGCGCCGATCGGCGCCGGCCTTCACATTTGCCGTCTTCGTAGTCGACGGGCGCGCGGGCGCGGTCTTCGCCGCCGTCACGAGTCCACGGCGGCGGCACCGGCCGCGGCGACGTCCTTGGGGTCGGCATCGCCGGAAGGCTCGGCCGGCACCGGCACGTCCTGCATGTCGTCGAGCATCGAGATCATGATCTCGCGCACGAACTCCTCGGCCTCGGGCGTCGGCCCGCCGGGGACACCGCCGTAGATGGCGGCGGACATCGGGGTCTCGTCCTTGTGCTCGATGCCGTACGCGACGCCCTCGGCGAGGTCGGTGCGGAACGCCTCGACCACGCCCGGCTGGGTCTGCGGGCGGGTGACGCACATGTGGATCGCGTTGGGGTACTGCTGGCCGTTGAAGCGCCACCCGTGCTTCCGCATCGAATCGTTCACGTGGTAGATGTCGAACGCGTCGGACGTGAACGAGAAGCACCACGTCGGCGAGCCCATCAGCCGCAGCTCGCCGTGCTCCTTGACCGCGTCCTGCATGGCGAAGGCCGTCTCGAAGATCGCCTTGGCGTACTTCAGGTAGCCCTCGCGGCCGAGGCTCACCATCGATGCCCACGTCGCGGCGATGAGGCCGCCCGAGCGGCTGCCGGCGAGGCCGGGGGAGAGGTACTTGCCGCCGGGCCAGTCGGTCGAGGTGAAGTACTGGTACGAGCGCAGGTTGTGGTCCCGGTAGGACAGCACCGACGTGCCCTTGAACCCGTAGCCGTACTTGTGCGTGTCGGCCGAGATGGTGGTGACGCCGGGCAGGCGGAAGTCGAAGACGGGGATGTCGTAGCCCAGCTCCTGGCCCCAGGGGAGGATGAAGCCGCCGAGGCAGCCGTCGACGTGCAGGCCGATGCCGTGCTGCACGGCGAGGTCGGACAGCGCCTCGATCGGGTCGATGGTGCCGTACGGGTAGTTGCCGGCCGAGCCGACCAGGGCGATGGTGTTCTCGTCGATGTGCTCGCGCACGAAGTCGAGGTCGACCAGCGTCGTCTCGGGATCGACCGGCGCCTTGATCAGCTCGATGCCGAACAGGTGGCAGCCCTTGTCGAACGCCGGGTGCGCGGTGATCGGCATGATCACGTTCGGCGTGGTGATGCCCTTCTCGGCCTTGGCCCACTCGCGATAGGTGAGCATGGCGGTGACGATCGAGTCGGTGCCGCCCGAGGTGACCGAGCCGCAGGGGCGGGCGTCGGGGTGGTGCTCGGCCACGGCCTCGCCGTGCAGCAGGTCGAGGGTCATCGCGATGATCTCGCTCTCGAACTTGGTGGCGCTCGGGCAGATGTCGCGCTGCAGCACGTTCACGTGGGCGAACGGTTGGTAGGCCCGGCCCAGGAACTCGTAGTGGTCCATGTCGCCGCAGTACATGGTCCCGGAGACCTTGCCGCCGCGCCAGAACTGGTCCTCCTCGGTGCCCATCCACTCGAGGTCGGCGATGATCTCGTCGCGCGGACGCCCCTGCTCGGGCATCTTGCGGATGATGCCGAACTTCTCTTCGTACGGGTACTTGGCCATGGTGTCTCCCCCGGAGCGCAGTGATGTGGACCTGTCGAAACCTGAATCATTTTCAGGTTAGGCGACAGCGCCCGGGCGCGCCAGCGGCCTGCGCACCGGGCGGAGCTCAGGTCTGGAGCACGCCGTCGGTGATGAGCACCGTGCGGTCCGCGTAGTGCGTCATCCGCTCGTCGTGGGTGACGATGACCGACGCGATGCCCCGGGCCTTCATCTCTTGCTGGATGAGCTCCATGACCTGCTCGCCGAGCTTGGTGTCGAGCGCCGACGTGGGTTCGTCGAAGAGGACGAGTGAGGGATCGTTCATGAGCGCGCGGCCGATGGCGACGCGCTGGCGCTGACCGCCGGAGAGCTGGCTGGGCAGGTTGTTGCGCCGATCGGCGAGGCCCAGCTCCTCGAGCAGCTGATCCGCGCGCTCGCGCGCCTTGGCGCCGGTGCGCGCGCCCAGCTCGTCGACCACGAGCAGGTTCTCGCGGGCGGTGAGGAAGGGGACGAGGTTGACGGACTGGAACACGAAGCCGACCGACTCGCGCCGGAACGCGCTGAGCTTCTTCTCGTTGAACCCGGTGATGTCGCGGCCACCGACGCGGACGCGGCCCGAGCTCGCCGACAGGATCCCGCCGGCGATCGAGCACAAGGTGGTCTTGCCCGAGCCGGAGGGCCCGACCAGGGCGATGATCTCGTCGGCCGCCACGCGCAGGTTGGCGTCCTCGAGCGCGACGACCTCTTCGTCGCCCATCTCGTACACCTTGCGCACCGAGGCGAGCTCGAGGGCGTGGTCCTCGGTGTCGCCGGCGTCGCCGGGCGGCGCGTCGGCGGGGCGGGCGGTGTCGTTGCTCATGAGGCGCTCCCGATGGCTGAGGCGGGGTCGATGCGCAGCACGCGGCGCAGGGAGAAGGCACATCCGATGACCGAGGCCACCAGGAGGTAGCCGACGCTGCTGAGGATGCGCACGGTCGTGATCGTGAAGGGGATGCCGCCCGACGGGACGGCGGCGGCGAGGGCCAGCGAGACGGCGGCACCGATGGCCGACGCGATGAGGGTCACGACGACGGCCTGGGTAACGACGCCGCCGAACAGCGTGCGCGACCGGGCCCCCATCGCCTTGAGGACGCCGTAGAGCGCTGTGCGCTCGACGACGAGGAGGGCGAAGAACAGCGCGACGACCGTGATCGCGATGACGACCGTGACCCCGATGATCTGGTTGAACGTCGACGTCTGCTGGGAGACGCCCGGCTGCGCGTTGGTGGCGGCGTCGATGCCGAGGGTCTTGGTCGAGCCGCCGGTGGCGGCGTCGATGCTGCCGGCCAGCGATTCCGCCGCGGTGCCGGGGGCGCCCTGCACGACGAACGCCTGGAACACGCCGTCGGCGCTGCGGGCGTCGGGCCGGTTGGCGTTCTGCACGTCGCGCCACGTCTGCGCCGACGACCAGAGCGTCGCCTGCCCGCTGTACTGCAGCCCGCTGATGAAGCCGGCGACGACGACCGGCGTGCGGGCCGGGCCGAGGGCGAGGGTCATTCCCTGGGTGACGCCCTTGTCCTGCAGCGAGTCGTCGGCCCAGGCCTGCCCGGTCGGAGGGGGCGCGGGCACGCCCTTCGGCGCGATCTCGTAGCCGAACAGCGCGACGTCGATGAGGTCGCGCGGGCCGTTGCCCGGGACGCGCGCTCCGAGCTGGGACACGCTCAGCCCTCCGACCGCTTGGACCCCGGGCACCGCCACGACCGCGGCGCGCTGATCGGGGCCGAGCCGGCTGCTGGGGAAGGAGGACTGGCTCGTCGACGAGAACACGATCACGGTCCCGTCCTGCGCCTTGATGGCGCTCGTGGACCGGCTGACCAGCCCGTCGAGCAGGCCGCCCAGGAACATGAGCAGCAGCGCGATCAGGGTGAGGATGATGGTGGCCGTGACGAAGCGACCCGGTCGGCGGCGCATCTCGCGCAGTGCGAGCTTCATCGTTCGACCCCTGCTCCGGTGGTGGCGGCGATGGGATCGATCTTCAGCACCCGCTGGGCCGAGAACAGGGCGCTGAGCACCCCGAGCACCAGCAGCAGCACGCCCCAGAACAGGACGGCGCCGCTCTGGAACGTGAGGGTGAGCCCGCCGACCTTGCCGTTCGCGAGCGGCGTGTAGAGCGCCGTGCCGATGGCGACGCCGGCCACGATGACCACCACGACCTGGATCATGAGCGACCGCACCAGCCGGCCGCCGGGCGCGCCGAGCGCGCGCAGCAGCGTGAGCGAGCCCGCCTTCTGGAACGTGATGATCAGGAAGAACAGGCCGGTCACGAACGGCACGACGAGGCCGTAGAGCAGGAAGATCACCTGGAACGACTGCTGGATCTGCGAGACGCCCGGGGTCTGGTCCGCCGCCTGGGTGCGGGTCAGCGCATCGAGGTCGTCGCTGGTGGCGTTCACGCGCTCGGCGAGCTGCTCGGCGGTGACGCCCGGGACCGGGTTGAGGCCCATGACGCTGGGCAACGGCGCCGCCGCATCGGGGTTGAACGCCCGCACCGCCTGCCCGTAGGTCTCGTAGGTCGTGTACACGGTGGGGGCGGCGAAGAGCTTGGCGTCCGCCGCGGTGCCGACGACCTTCAACTCGTAGCCGCCGGGATCCAGGCGCACGGTGTCGCCGATGGCGAAGCCGATCGACGCGTCGGCGTCGGAGGCGATCACCTCGCCCGGCGCCGCCGGGTAGCGACCGCTCGTGAGCGTGGTCGGCGAACCGATGCCCTGCACCTCGTAGCCGACCATCGCGAGCTGCGTGAGCTTGCCGCCGGCGGTCGCCGTGAACGAGCGTTCGCCGATCTTGCCGGCCTGGGCGACCCCGTCGACCTGCCGGATCTGCTGCTCCTGCGGCGGGGTGATGATGCTGCCCTGCAGGTTGCGACGGCCGTCGACGCTGAAGACGAGCACCTGCGCCGACTGGTTGCGCAGCCCCCCGACGAAGGCATCGATCAGGCCGACCTGCAGCGTCTGCTGGAACAGGATCAGGAACACAAGGAGCCCGATGGCGGCCATGAGCAGCCCGAAGCGGGCCTTGGCTCTGCGCATCTCCTTGAACGCGAGGAACATCGCGTGGGCTCCTTCCTTTTTGCGACACTTTGTCTACCAAGCGACGTTTCGTCCTGTCGGGTCGGGGCGGCAGGAATTCGCGCGTCGCCTGATCGCGCGCCCGAAGGTGCTCGCCGGATGCCGCACGACGCGCAGCGCACGCCAGAATGGGGCCGATGCCGCGGATCTGGGACGACACGGTGGCGGGCCACAAGGACAAGCTGCGGCGCACGATCGTCGATGCCGCCGTGGCGCTCGTGGCCGAGCGCGGCCGGGCGGACGTGTCGATGTCGGCCATCGCCGAGCGGGCCGGCATCGGCCGGGCGACGCTGTACAACTACTTCCCCGACGTCGACCACATCCTCGTCGCCTACGTCGTGGGGCAGTTCGACCAGCAGCACGCGGCGCTCGATGCGCGCCTCGCCGGCGTCGACGATCCGCTCGTGCGGCTGCGGGCATCGCTCGAGCTCGTCGTCGGCTACTTCGCCAGCACGGCGCACCGCGCGGCGTCACCGATCGGCCTCGACACGTTCGGCCCCGAGACCCAGGCCCAGGTCGACGCCGCCACGCGGGGCTTCCGCGACCGTCTCGCCGTGATGATCCGCGAAGCCGTCGACCGCGAGCTGCTGCGTGAGGACCTCGATCCCGAGTTCGCAGCCGATGCGCTCAACCACCTGCTCGCGGCCGCTCGCCTCATGGCGATGCAGGGGACGCGGCCCCCCGAGGAGGTGGTCGACCTCGTCTACCGGCTCTTCGTCGAGGGCGCCGGCACGGCCAAGGCGCGGCGGCGCCGACGCTGAGGGGGACCGGACGCCGCCGGCGGGGTGCGGCCGGCGTGACGCAGGGCGCAGCCGACGGGGTGCCGAGGTGGCGACGGACTGCAGAGGTGGGATCCCGTCGGCGACCGGCTCGCTCGTGAGGTCGGCGGTCGGGAGCCTGCCCTGGCGCGCGGCGACCGCCTCCGCGGAGACCGGGTTCGCGTCGCTCAGGGCGGCCCGGTCGTCGCGCTCGTCGTGACCGGGCCCGGCTGGGCGCCCGGCCCCGCGGCCGGCCCGGTCCCTGCGGGGGTGCGCGGGGCGGAGCCGGGTGTGGTGCCATGGGTGACCCCGGGCGTGCGCCCGCCGTGCTGCTGCCACACCTGCAGCACGTCGGCGACGGTGAGGTCCGCCAGGATCGCCATGCCGGCGGGTGCGAAGTGCAGGCCGTCCTTCGCCCGGACCTCCACGAGCTGGCCGCTGGCATCGGGGAGGGATTGGGCGTAGCCACCGTCCGGCCCCGCGATGACGCGCCAGTCGATGAGCTCGAGCCCGGGGTGCGTCTCGGTGAGGTCCAGCGCGATCTGGTTCGCCCGGCCGATGCGCTTCTCGATCGGGCCGTAGTAGCCGTTGGTCGCGGCGGGTGGCGCCAGGACCCAGGCGACCGCGCGGCCGTCCTGCATCGCGATGTCCGCGGCCTCGCCCGCCAAGGTCGTCCACGCGCTCCACAGCGCGTCGGAGTCGAGCGGCACGGGCGTGCCGTCGACGAGGAACGGCTGGTTGTCGCCATAGCCGCAGCAGGACTCGAGCACGATGGCGTCCGGGTCGTAGGCGTCGATCGCGGCCTGCAGCTCGCCGAGCCAACGACCCTGGTTGTGCATCAGGCTCTGGCCCGGGCCCCCGATCACCTTCGTGTCGATGCCCTTCTGCTTGAACCGGTCGGCGATGACGGGGTACGCCTGGTGCACGATCGAGTCGCCGAGGATCAGCACGCGCTCGGGTGGGGCGAGCGGCGCGGCGTTCGGGGCCGCGGTGCTGCCGGAGGGCTTCGCCGTCGCCGGTGGTTGGGTCACGACAGGTGTGGTGGGGCGGGCCTCGGCCACGACCTCGACGGCTCGTGCGGTCGCCCGGCTGCCGGCGAACAGGGCGCCGCCGACGAGCAGCGCCAGCGCGACGACGGTGCCGGTGATGGTGATCGCGTTCAGGTGGACGCGACCGTGGCGGATCGGCGTCTCGAGGAACCGGTACGACACCAGCGCGAACACGGCGGTCGCGCCCAGGCGGGCCGCGACGAGGGCCACGCCGGTCAGTCCGGTGTGATCGGTGTCGATCCAGAGGAAGAGCGGCCAGTGGAAGACGTACACGCCGTAGCTGACGAGGCCGAGCCCCACGAGCGGCCGCCAGGCGAGCGCTCGGTTCAGCGCGCCGCCGCGCACGATGCTGAAGAGCAGCCCCGTCGACAGCAGCGCCACGAGCCAGAAGCCACCGCGGTAGAGCCAGTCCGTCGTGACCTCGACCGTGAACCACAGCCCGACCGTGGCCAGCAGGCACGCGATGCCGACGATCGTGGCCGTGCGGTCATGACCGGCAGCAGCGGGCCCGGCGGGTGCGGAAGCGGGAGCGTCGCTCGTGCGCGCGGACCGTCGCGTCCACCACCCGTGCAGGGCGAGGGCGAGCAGCACGCCGGCGATCAGCTCGGCGGCTCGGGTGACGGTGCCGAAGTAGATGTTCGTCGTCCGCTCCGGGTCGTAGATGACCAGCGTCGTCACCATCGACACCGCGAGCAGCCCGCCCATCACGAGGTACCACCCGCGCCGCGACGCCTTCCGGGCGACGAGCAGTGCCACGAGCATCGGGAAGACGACGTAGAACTGCTCCTCGATCGCCAGCGACCAGTAGTGCAGGACCGGTGACGGGGCCTGGTACCCGGCGGTGTACGCGTCGCCGGCCAGGATGAAGTGCCAGTTCGCCACGTAGGCGAGCGCCGAGATCACGTCGCCCGGCAGCTTGCGCAGCTGGTCGGCGTCGCCGGCGGCCAGCGCGTACACGATCGCGAGCGCGAGCCCGGCCCAGGCCGCGGGCAGCAGGCGCCGGAACCGGCGGCCCCAGAAGCGGCGCACGTCGAGCGTGCCGCTGTGGTCGCGCTCGGCCAGCACGAGGCTCGTGATGAGGAAGCCCGAGATCGTGAAGAACAGCGAGACGCCGAGGAACCCGCCCTGCATCCACCCGAGGTCGAGGTGGTACACGACCACCGCCGCCACGGCGAGCCCGCGCAGTCCATCGAGCGCGGCGTTGCGGGGCAACGACAGCGGCCGGGTGCCCGTCGTGGCCGGGCCCGCAGCGGGCGCCCCGCTCGTGCGGTCGATCGGGTCCTCGACCGGGTCGGCACCCGAGTCCCCGCTCGGGCGCTCGTCCGCCGCCGCGGCGGCGCGCGGCGTCACGACGGGAGGCTGCTGCACCGGCCGAAGTGTAGAGGTGACCCTCCGCGCGGCGTCGGCGCGCACCCCGACCAGGACGTCGTCCCGCGCGAGACCGCTGGCCCGTCATCTTCTGCACGACGGGTCAACCTCGGCGAGGTCGAAGTGGCGGGCCAGCCCGTCCGATCCCGAGCGAAGCGAGGAGACGATCGGACGGAACCAGGTGCGAGCGCCGGAGGCGCCCGACGCAGTTTCCGGAGCGCAGCTCGCTAGCGGTCGCCGGCGGGGTGGTCGTCCGCCCCGTCGAGGTGCTCGTCGCGGTACTGCGCCGTCAGCTCCTCGAGCGCGACGTCCCACTCGTCGCGCTCGTCGTCGGGCTGGTCGTCGCGGTCGATCTCGTCGCGGCGGCGGCGTTGGCGCACGAGCACGACCACGAGCGAGAGGACCACGAACCCGCCGATCGCCCACTTGTCGAGCGACTCGAGGCGCTGCTCAGAGGTCGTCAGCGGGCGGTTGATCGCCGACGGTTCGAGGGTCTCGACGGTGACGTCGCCGCTGGCGGGGCTGGGCCCGGCGGCGGTGCCCAGCGTCGGCACCACGCTGGACGTCGTGCTGACCGCAGTGCCGGCGGCCGGCCCGGATGGTGCCTGCGCCGAGGCGACGCCGGCCCGCGTGGCCGAGGCGACCAACGCGAGCACCAGCAGCAACATGCCGCGCGCAGCGGTGGTGGCGATCCGTCGGAGCACCCGCTCACTACAGCACACGCCCGGCGCCCCGATGCCGCGGGGACCCCGTCGATGTGCTGCGATTGGGGCATGGCGACCAACGTGCTCGGCACCGAGCTGCGACCGTGCTCGACCGATCCCCTCACCGGCTTCTACCGCGACGGCTGCTGCAACACCGGAGCCGAGGATGTCGGCGTGCACACGGTGTGCGCCGTGATGACCGAGGAGTTCCTCGACTTCTCGCTGAGCCAGGGCAACGACCTCATCACGGCGATGCCGGCGTTCGGCTTCCCCGGGTTGAAGCCGGGTGACCAGTGGTGCCTGTGCGCGCCCCGGTGGCAGCAGGCCCTCGAAGCCGGCGCGGCGCCCAAGGTGGTGCTCGAAGCGACGCACCTGGGCACCCTCGAGTGGGCCTCGCTCGACGACCTGCGCGCCCACGCCGTCGAGCCCGGCTGAGCCCGCGACGCCCGCCCGGGCCGTCCCGGCATCGGCCCGGGGCTCGCGCGGCGCACCCGCGGGACTGCCCACCTCGGTCAGCCGCGCAGCTCGATCTCGGGGTGCGCGGCGGCGACCATGCGCCGCATGCCGTCCCTCCAGGGCACCGTCGAAGCGCCGATCAGCTCGTGCATCTTCGTCAGGTCCACCGTGACCCCGCCGATCGTGCCCTCGGTCTCGTTGAACGTGGCCGGGTGGCCGACGAGCTCGCCGAGGTAGGTGCACCACTCCTCGAGCGAGACGACCTCGTCGCCGGCCCAGTTCACGATCGTCGCCGGCACCGAGGCGGCGGCGAGCAGCGCGGGGATCGTGGCGATGATGTCGTCCTCGTGGATCGGGTTGAACAGGTTCGGCCGATCCGGGTGCACGTCGATCGCCATGTCGGCCAGCAGCATCTCGAGCTGGAACGCCGGCCACCCGCCGCTGTCCCCGTAGGGCACGTTGAGGCGGGCGATCGTGGTCGGGAGGTCGAGCTGCCGGGCCATCGTGCGCACGACCGCCTCTGTCGCGATCTTCGCGATCGAGTACGTCGGCATGATCGCCCGGTGGTTGTCGCCGAGCGGATCGGTCTCGGTCAGCTCGTGCGCGCCGGCCGGCTGGTAGACCCCGGTCGACGAGCAGTGCAGGAACGACGTGGCCGATGCGGCGTGCGCCATCAGCAGCCCCGTCGCCTCGGCGTTCGCCTTGAGGTCGACCTCCCAGCGGCCCGACTTCACGACCGCGAAGTTGAGGACGTGGTCGACGTCGCGCGGGACCCCGGCGAAGTCGCCCGTGGCCAGGTTGCACGGGATGCACTCGACGCCCGCAGCTTCGAGCGCCTCCCGCGCCACCGGGTCGTTGAACCGCGCGACGCCGATCACGGTGTTCTTCGCGGCCAGCGCCTCGACGACGGGGCGTGCCACCTGCCCCGTGGGCCCGGTCACCAGGATGCGGCGGCCTTCGAGCGTGGTGGGTCGTTCAGCGGGGGCGTCGGTCATGCGCCGGAGGGTATCTGACGCCTCGTCAGGCGGCGACGGGCTCGGGACCCGGCCCTGGTTCCGTGGCCCAGGTCTCGGGCTCAGGTCCCTCGCCTCCCGTCGTGCGGAGTCAGGACTCGTCGAGCTCGCGGAAGCGTCGCTCGAGCTCGTCGGCGGTCAGGTCCTCGAGCTTCGTCCGGATGCTCCAGCGGTAGCCGAACGGATCCAGCACCTGGCCGGCGCGGTAGCCGTAGAACTGGTCGCTCATCTCGCGTTGCACCGTTGCGCCGGCGGCGACCGCCTGCGCGAAGACGGCGTCGGCGTCGGTCACCTCGAGCGTCAGCGTGAACGGCGTGCCGCCGAGGGTCGCGGGGCTGACGACCCCGTACTCGGGGTACTCGTCGGCGAGGTCGAAGGGGATGCCGCCGATGGTGAGCTCGGCGTGACCGATGCGGCCGCTCGGCTCCTCGAGGCGGGTGACCTCGACGGCGTCGAACGCGCGCACGTAGAAGTCGATCGCGTCGGCGGCACCCTGGCAGCACAGGTAGGGCGTGAGGGAGATGGCGGTGGCCTGCGTGGTGGGCATGGCGGTGCTCCTGTCGTCGTGGTCCCGCCCGGTGGCGGGATCGGGGATGAGGTCGGTCTCGGGCTGGCCGTCGGGATCGCCGGCCAGGGCCGCTTCGACGCGCACGCGCAAGGCAGCGGCGAAGGCCGGTCGCGGGGCGACGGGTGCGGGCGGCCGCGGTTGGCGGAGGGCATCGAGCGGGTCGAGCGGGTCGGTCGTCATCGGTCTCCCTCCTTCCGGTCGGTGGGTTCGCCCGGGCGGGCCGGGGAACCGGGGTCGGTCTCGTCGCCGTAGGCCTTGCGGAACGCGGCCCGGGCCCGCACGAGCAAGGCCTCGGTCGCGTGCTCGGTGCGGCCGAGCTGGTCGGCGACGTTGCGCACCGAGAGGCCGTCCAGGTAGCGCAAGCTCAGCGCCGCCTGGTGGTGCGGTCCCAGGGTGTGCAGCACGGTGAGGGCCCGGTCGACGTCGAGGTCGGCGACGTCGGCCCACTCGTCGACGACCTCCGTCGGCGTCACGTTCTGCACGAGCTGCAGTCCCCGCTGCTCGCGCTCGTGGCGGCGCCAGTGATCGACGAGCTTGTTGCGGGCGATCGTGATCAGCCAGGCGACGGTGACCGTGCGCACCGCTCCCCGCCGGATCGACGCCACGGCGGCCATGAACGTCTCCGAGGTCAGGTCCTCGGCGAGCGCCACCGTCGGGCAGCGCCGCAGGAGGTACCCGTACACCTGGGGCAGCGCCTCGTCGTACAGCGCGAGGAAGCGGTCGGCGTGCTCCTGCTCGTTCGGCAGATCGTCCGCACCGGGCTCCACGTCGCTCACGACCCCATCATCGTTCGGGCCGCCGGATCTCCGACGGGGTCGCGTCGAGAAAGTTCGGAAGGCGCCGGGGCCGCGCGTCAGCCGGTGACGACGATCCGGAACGCCTCGGCCAGACGGCCCTCGGGCAGGCCGCCTGCCTCCGCCATCATCGTCTGCCAGCCGCGGAGCAGGTCTTCGAGGTCGTCGCGATGGCCCGTCTGGCTGGCGTGGGCGCGCAGCGCCGCGATCTTGCGATCGAAGGTGTCGGTGACGTCGACGTGCAGGTCCGCTTCCTTGTGCGCGCTCATCCACACCTGGGTGACGGTGTGCGGTTCGAGGCCCTCCGTCAGCAGCTCGGGGTACGCCCGCGGGTTGCGCGCGTCGGGGTACACGGCGCGCAACGTGGCCTCGCCGGCCGCCATGTGGTCGGGGTGCGACGCGAAGATGCGGTCGAGCTGGCGCTCGGGTGACTGCGTGATGATCACGTCGGGGCGGGTGCGCCGGATGACGGCGGTGATGTCGCGCCGTAGCCCGATCGTGACCTCGACCGCGCCGTCGGGGTGGTGCAACCAGTGCAGCTCGGAGACGCCGACCTCCTTGGCGGCCGCCGTCTGCTCCTCCTCGCGGAGGGCCTGCAGCTCGGCGGCGTCGATCGTGAGGTGGTCGCTGCCCGCTTCGCCCGACGTGACGATGCAGTAGGCCACGTCGCTGCCGGCGTTCGTGAGGGCGGCGACCGTGCCAGCCGCGCCGAAGTCGACGTCGTCGGGGTGGGCGACCACCACGAGCACGCGGGCCGGCGCTTCGATCGGTCCCGCCGCGGTGGGCAGCATCCGCGTCGGATCGATGTCAGCGGCGCCGGTCTCGGGGTCGGTGTCGTCAGCCATCCGGCCAGCCTACGGATCGTCGGCGCGGAAGCGGCGGGCCGCCTCCGAAGCGGCGGCAACTACGTTTCCGCCCATGCGCATGTCCCTGGAACCATCCGCCGATCCGGCGACGTACCACTACGCCCACGACATCCGGGTGCGCTTCGCCGAGACCGATGCCATGGGCATCGTCCACCACGCCGCCTACTTCCCGTACTTCGAGGAGGCGCGGGTGGCGTTCCTCCGCCACATCGACCACCCCTACACGTCGGTCCGCGAGGAGGGCTTCGAGCTCACGGTCCTCGAGGCGTTCGCCCGCTACGTGCGCCCCCTGCGCTTCGACGACGTCGTGCGCGTGCACGTGGCCGTCGGCGCGGTCACCCGGGCGACGTTCCAGGTCGCCTACCTCCTGACGGTCGCCGACGAGCTGTGCGCCACCGGCGTGACCGTGCACGGCTGCGTCACCCCGGAAGGCCAGGCCGTCCGCCTGCCGGCGTGGCTGCCCGAGGTCGCGAAGCGCTACGGCGACGGCTGAGGCCGGCCGGGAGACGCCGTGGCGACCATGCACGAGGACGAGGTCGAGGTCGACCCGGTGCTCGTCCGAACGCTCCTCGACGAGCAGTTCCCGCACCTCGCCCGGCTGCCGATCCGTGCGCTGCCGTCGACCGGCACGGTCAACGCGATCTTCCGCCTCGGCGACGAGCTGTGCGTCCGGCTCCCACGGGTCGCGAAGTGGGGGCGGGACCTGCGCACCGAGGCGACCTGGCTGCCGCGGTTGGCGCCCCTCGTCACCCTCCGCGTGCCCGACGTGGTCGCCGCGGGCGAGCCGGGCGCCGGCTACCCCCTCCCCTGGTCGATCCTGCGATGGATCGAGGGAGAGACCTACGACGCGGCCCGCGTGGATGACGAGGAGGCCGCCGCCCTCGCGCTCGCGACCTTCGTCGCCGAGCTGCGGCGCGTCGACACCCGAGGGGCGCCGGCCTCGGGCCGTCGACCCCTCGCCGAGCTCGACGTGATCACGCGCGAGGCCATCGCGTCCCTGCCGGCGGCGATGGATCGCGCGGCGATCACCGCCGCCTGGGATCGCGCGCTCGAGGCGCCGACCTGGGACGCCACCGCCGTCTGGCGTCACTGCGACCTGCTGCCGCCGAACCTGCTCGTCGCCGGTGGGCGCATCGAGGCCGTGATCGACTTCGGCGGGGTCGGCATCGGTGACCCCGCCCACGACGTGATCGCGGCGTGGAGCGTGTTCGGCCCGCGCGGGCGCAGTGCGTTCGCCGAGGCGCTCGATGACGACGTGGGCACCTGGGAGCGCGCTCGCGGCGTCGCGTTGCACCAGGCGCTGCTGATCATCCCCTACTACCGGATCAGCAACCCGCCGTTCGCCGCCATGGCCACGCGCACCGTGGCCCAGGTGCTGGCGCCGGGGCGCTGAGCGTCAGCGCCGCCGCTGCTCGACCTGGCGCTTGAGATCGCCGAGCCGCCGCGACCACGCGGCGTCGGTCGCCTCGATCCACGCGGCCGCCGGCTGCAACGAGGAGGGGTGGGCCTCGAAGCGGGTCTCGCGACCGGCGCGGTGGCTGTGCACGAGCCCGGCCTCACCCAGGATCTGCAGGTGCTTCGCCACGGCTTGCCGGCTGACGGGCAGGGTCGCGGCGACCTCGGTCGCCGTGATCGGCCCCGCGTCGACGACGGTGCGCAACACGGTGCGGCGGGTGCCGTCGGCCAGCGCCGCGAAGAGCGCGTCGACCCGCTCGTCGGCCGCGGCGGAGGAGGCGCGGGGGCTCGGGCTCACCCGACGAGGGCGACCTGCGGCATCGCCGCGGCGACGCGCAGGCGAGCGAGGCGGAGGTCCCACGCCGTGGCCAGTCGACCCGCGATCGGCCCGTCGCCCCGATCGAGGTGGACGGGGCGAGAGGCACCGCCCCCGGCGGACAGCGATCCCGTGAGACCACGGACCGCCGCGGCCGGCGTCTCGAGCCGCTCGACCACCGTCACGCGCGTGCCGGTGCGCGTCGGCACGGCGATGATCTCGACGCTCGAGAGGGGGCCGTCCTCGAGCCACCAGTGCCAGGCGATGCGGTGCGCGCCGTCAGCCTGTTCGACGTCGGTGACGAGCACGTCGCGTCGCGATCCGTCGGCCTCGACGACCGTGCCGGCGGCGCCCGGCCGCACCTCGAGCTCGACGTCGCCGCCCAGCCATGCCGACAAGCCGTCCTCGTCGTTGAGCAGCTGCCACACCTCGTCGAGATCGGCGTCGATGTCGACGGATCGTTCGACCTCGTGGCGGGTGGCGTCGGGGCAGGACGATCCGGGAGCGGTCATGTCCTGCAACCTACCGGTTGCGCTTCGCCTCGACAACCCCTACGGTGCAACGTGCAATCGATTGGTTGCACTTTACCTGGCACCGGAGGCGCCCACCATGCTCATCCCCACCGTCATCGAATCCAGCAGCCGTGGCGAGCGCGCCTACGACATCTACTCGCGGCTGCTGCGCGAGCGGATCATCTTCCTCGGGTCCGCGATCGACGACCAGGTGGCGAACCTGATCATCGCCCAGCTGCTGTTCCTCGAATCGGAGGACGCGGAGAAGCCGATCAACATCTACCTGAACTCCCCGGGTGGCGACATGATCGGCCTGTTCGGCATCTACGACACGATGCAGTTCCTGTCGCCGCCCATCGCCACCACCTGCGTCGGCCAGGCGGCGTCCGCGGCGGCGGTGCTCCTCGCGGCCGGTGAGCCCGGCATGCGCTCGACGCTGCCGAACGCGCGCGTCCTCATCCACCAGCCGCACGGCGGTGCGCAGGGGCAGTCGGTCGATCTCGAGATCCAGGTGCGCGAGACCGTCGAGATGCGTGACCGCATGGTCGACATCCTCGCCAAGGCGACGGGCCAGACCCCGGATCGCATCACGAAGGACATCGATCGGGACTACATCCTGCGCGGCAGCGACGCCGTCGAGTACGGCCTGGTCGACCAGGTGATCACCCACCGTCACCTCCGCGCGATCGAGGCGCTCGTGCCCGGCGTCTGATCGCGTGGCTCAGGGCGGTGGGGCCGGCGCCCACGCCGCCTGCAGCGCGGCGGCGGTCTCGGCGTCGGCGGGGAAGAACGACTCGATCGCCAGCTCGGCCACCGTGATGTCGAGCGCGGTGCCGAAGGTCGACATCGTGCTGAAGAACGTCAGCGTCTGCCCGCCGTGCTCGATCGCCAGCGGGACGAACAGCTTGGCGACGGGGTCGTCGGCCTCGGCGTGCGGGATCGCGACGACCTCGGCGACCCCGGGGTACCCGCGCAGCTCGTCGCCGAGCGCGACCAGCGCGGGATCGGCCGACAGCTGGGCCTGGCGGTGCAACCGGGTGAGGATGTGGCTGCCGTACTCCGCCAGGTTGGTGATGCGCGGCGCCAGGCCGTCGGGGTGCAGGCTGATCCGCAGCGCGTTCGCCGGCGCGTCGAGCAGGGCCGGGTCGACGCCTTCGGTCAGGATCGCGAGCGCCGGGCGGTTCGCCGCGACCAGGTCCCAGCGGCGGTCGACCACGATCGCGGGGAACGGCTCGTGGCTGGCGAGGATGCGGTCGAGGGCGTCGCGCACGGGGGCCATCTCCGCCGAGTCGAGGGAGCTCTGCTGGTACACGGGCGCGTAGCCCGCCGCGAGCAGCAGCGCGTTGCGCTCGCGCAGCGGCACCTCGAGGTGCTCGGCGAGGTGCAGCACGAGCTCGCGGCTGGGCTTCGAGCGACCCGTCTCGACGAAGCTGAGGTGCTTGGTCGACACCTCGGCGGTGCCGGCCAGGTCGAGTTGGCTGAGGTGGCGCTGCTGGCGCCACTCCCGCAGCAGCGGGCCGACGCCGGCGGGGGTGCGTGCGCTCGTCGCAGTCGCGCTGGGCATGGTTCGGAACGTACCGCCGGCGCCCGCCGCTGTCCTGCACCTGTGAGGTAATCGTCAGGGCGACCTCGATCGCGCAGAGTCGGTCTCGTCACATCGATCGGGTCCGCCGCCGACGGGCCCCCTCCTCCAGGAGCACACCAATGAACGAGACCCAGACCGCCGAAGCCCCCACCGTCGAGCGCACCGTCGAGCAGGTCGTCGACACGTACCTGGCGATGTGGAACGAGACCGATGGCGCCCGGCGCGCCGAGCTCATCGCCGCCGCCTGGGTCGAGACCGGGCACTACTCGGATCCGTTGCTCGAGGCCAAGGGCCGCGCCGAGCTGTCCACGATGGTGGACGGCCTGCAGGCGCAGTTCCCGAACCACACCTTCACGCGCACGAGCGGCGTCGATCTGCACCACGGCCTGGCCCGGTTCGGCTGGCAGCTGGCCGGCCCCGACGGCACGGTCGTGATCGAGGGCATCGACATCGCGGCGCTCGCCGACGACGGTCGCCTCGCCCGCATCGCCGGCTTCTTCGGTGACGTCCCCGCCCTCGAAGCGGCCTAGGAACCCCGATCCTCCGGTCGCGACAGGGCGTCGCCGGCGACGCCCTGTCACGACCGGAACGACGGGGTGCGCGGCGGCGTCAGCCGTCGGCGTGCAGGGCGAGCCAGCGGCTGCCGGGCTCGACCCACTCGAC
>CAYUOL010000065.1:0-11816 GCA_964446345.1 uncultured Iamiaceae bacterium
GGACCATGACCCGTTCGGCACGGTGGACCAGGTGTCCGTCGGCGTCGGCGGCACGTTGCGGGCGGCGGGGTGGGCGCTGGACCCGGACACCAGCGGGCCGATCACCGTGCACGGCTACGTCGACGGCGTCCGCCAGGTGGTGACGACGACCTCGGTGGCGCGCCCCGATGTCGCGGCGGCGTTCCCCGGGGCCGGCTCCCCGCACGGCTTCGACGTGACGCTGCCTGCCGCGGGGGAGGGGCAGCACGCGGTGTGCTTCTACGCCATCAACACCAGCGCCGGCTCGACGAACCCCCTGCTCGGTCGGTGCGCGCTCGTCACGGTCAGCCACCTGCCCTTCGGCAGCCTCGACGCCGTCACCGTCGGGGCCGGATCAGCCGTCGCCGCCGGCTGGGCGATCGACCCTGACGCCACGTCCCCGATCGACGTGCACGTCTACGTCGACGGCACGAAGCGGGCGTCGGGCACCGCGTCCGCGGCGCGCCCCGATGTCGCCCGCGCCCTCCCGCCGTACGGTGCGGCGCACGGCTTCAGCCTGCCGCTCGGCGTGCTCGGCGCCGGCGCCCACGTGGCGTGTGCCTACGGCATCAACACCGCCGCCGGCCACAACGAGCTGCTCGGCTGTCGCGGGTTCACCGTGTGATCGTCGGCGGTGCGGGACGGGCAGGACGAACGCGTCCTGTGCGCCCCTGGCGCCTCGCGGCGGACGGGAGCAGTTCGTGCTTGGCTATCGGGATGAGCATGATCCAGATCCCGACCGCCACCCACCGCAGCGAGAGCGACCTGCCCTTCGTCGACCTCGGCGACGGCATCCAGCTGCAGGTGCTCCAGGTCAACATCGACGCCGGACTGTGGGTCATCCGCAACAAGTTCGCCCCGGGCACGGTGGTGCAGACGCACAAGCACACGGGCGAGGTGTTCGCCTTCACGCAGGCCGGCAGCTGGAAGTACGCCGAGTACCCCGAGGTCAACACGGCCGGGTCGTTCCTCTACGAGCCGGCCGGGTCCATCCACACGCTGACGGTGCCCGAGACCAACACCGAGGACACCGACGTGTGGTTCGCCATCTACGGCGCGAACCTGAACCTGGGGGCCGACGGCAACGTCGAGCTGGTCATCGACGCCGGCCTGATCTACGAGGTGTACGTCGGCATCTGCGAGGCGAACGGCCTCGGCAAGCCCGACGTCATCGGCGCTCCCGCCTGACGGCGCCCAGGCACGGGCGTGTGGGGGCCGGCCGCTACGGTGGGGACCTCCTATGAGCAGCGACGTGACGATCACGGGTGACGGTCCGGCTGACGCACCGCCGGCCAAGCCCGAGCGCCTCCGCAAGGGGAGGACCCTCGCCGAGCGGCGCGCCGAACGACGGCAGGCCCTGCTCGATGCGGCGCTCGAGCTCTTCGGCACGCAGGGCTTCTTCGCCTCGTCCGTCGAGGAGATCTGCCGCACCGCGTACGTCAGCACGCGCAACTTCTACGAGGAGTTCGAGAACCGCGAGGCGCTGCTCGTCGCGCTCGGCGAGCAGATCGTCGCCAAGACCTTCCGGGCGATGGCCGAGGTCGGCGAGGTCGAGCCCGGCCCCGACCAGGCGCGGCGCGAGGCGCGAGCGCGCATCGGGGCCGTGGTGCACTCGCTCGTCGACGACCCGCGCGTCGCCCGCGTGTCGTTCATCGAGTCTCGCGGGGTGAGCCCCGTCCACGAATCACGCCGGCGCGACGCGAACCGCTTGTTCGCCGACTTCGTGATCGGGCTCGGCGACGGGCCGCGCAGCGAGTTCTGGGACCGCGCCGGCGGCGAGATCTACGGCCTCAGCGTCGTGGGCGCGTTCAGCGAGGTGGTGGGGGACTGGGTGCTGCGCGACGACAAGCCCCCGCTCGACGAGCTCATCGACAACCTCACCGAGTTCGTGCTGTTGCTGCAGCGGGCCCTCGCCCGGCCTTAGCAGGCTGGTGCAGGCTCCTCGCGGTCCCGACGCTCACGCGGCGGCCGTGGCCGCCGGTTCGTCGGTGCCCTCGGGATCGGCGACCGGGGCGCGGTTCGCGAACGCGTCGACGCGGTCGCGCTCGGCGTCGACCGTCGTGATCGCCGCCCGGCCCTTGACGCGGTAGTGGTCCCGGTGCTCGGGGCGCACCTCGCCGTCCGCGTCGAGCAGCCACACCGGGGCCATCCGGCGGGGCACGGTCACGACGCCGGGGTCGTCGTAGGTGCCGAACGCGCGGTCCCACACGGAGCTGGTGACCCCCATGTTGCGGCGGGGGGCGCCGAAGTGGTGGCTGAGGTGGTTGCGCCGCATCCGGTGCCCGTAGGCCGTGCGCGGCGCGTGCGTGTGGATGCGCCGATGGGCGACCTCGTAGCCGAAGTAGGCGCTGATCATGCCGGCCGTGAACGCCGTCGCGTCGCGCCGTCCGACCGTTGCCCACGCGGCCGGGAAGGCGATGGCCGACGTCGCCGCGGCTGACAGCACCTTCTTCCACGTGGGCGAGAAGTAGGTGACGTCGGCGTGGTGCGACAGGTGTTCGCGCGACGCCATCTCGGGCCCGAGCTTCTCGTGCATGGCGAAGCGGTGCAGGCCGTACTCGGCGGCGGTCCAGCTGAGGGCACCCACGATGGTGGCGGGGATGATGCTCATGTCGTTCTCCTGGATCGTGGGGACGGGTGCCCCGGCGTGGTCGCGCGCCCCCGGCGGGATGCGGGCGGGGTCGTGGAGCGCGGGCGGCCCCCCTGCGGGCGCAAGGTGGTGGCCAGGTACTCGAGTGCCGCGCCCGCTCGCGGCACGTCCTCCATGTCGTCGAGGCGCAGCGCCACGACGAGCAGCGGCAGCGCGACGCTGATGAGGCCCGCCGCGAGCGTCGGTGCCGGCAGGTCGTCGCGGACGACGCCCCGCGCCTGGGCCGCGGTCAACGCCACGGCGAGCTGCTGCTCGAGCTCGGCGAGCGCGGGGAGGTCGCGCAGCACCTCGGTCTGCTCGGCATCGATGTCGGCGAGGACACGGCGCGCGAGGGGGTGGCTGCGGGTGGCGGCGACGAGCACCGGGATCACCGCCACGACCTCGTCGGGGTCGAGCGTCGGCGAGCGCAGGGGCGGAGCCGCCGAGGTGAACAGGGCCGTCAGGTCGGCCTCGACCGCCGCCCGGAAGAGCTCGTCCTTGCGGCCGAAGTGCTGGTAGAGCGTCGCGTGCGACAGGCCGATGCGGCGTGCGATCTCGGGCACCGATCCGGCGTCGAACCCCACGGCGGCGAAGTGCTCGGCGGCGGCGGCGAGGATGCGGGCGCGGGTGCGTTCGCCCTTCGACGCGGGGGCAGGGGCGGCGGGGGCGAGCGTCGGCATGGAACAGATATAACAGATCCCGCCACATCTGTCACTTCTATCGGCGTGGTCGGTCCGTCCGGGGGCGGTGTCGCCGTCGCTCAGACGGGGGTGGCGGGAGCGAGCAGGGGCCAGGGACGGTTGGCCTCGACCAGCGCGGCGAGGTCGAGCAGCAGGTCCTCCCGGAAGTGGCGCGCCATCACCTGCATCCCGACGGGCGCGCCGTCGACGGTGCCGATGGGGATCGCGATGCCGGGGTTGCCGTAGAAGTTGGCCGGGATGGTCAGCGCCCCGTTGTTGCCCATCGGCACCGGGTGACCGTTCACCTGCGTGGGCACCGGCCCCTCGGCCGGGAACGCCACGTCGGGGTTGACCGACGAGATGACCAGGTCGACCTGGTCGAAGATCGCCGCCATCTGCTCGTTGGCGATGGTGCGTCCGGCCTCGATGGCCGCCGCCATGCGCAGGTCGAACTTCTCCTGCGCGAGCTCGAGGCCGAAGCGGACCTGTGGCGTGAGCTCGTCGGCGCACGCCGGCCAGCGATCGCCGAGCTGATCGAGGATGCGGGCCATGCCGCCCATGGCCCACTCGTAGGACCCCTCCGGCGCGATGACCTCGATGTCCTTGCGCACCAGCCCGGCGTCGGCGACGAGCAGCGCGGCATGCTCCTCGATCATGGCGACGACCTCGTCGCGCACGACCGCCGACCCCAGCGTGGGGCTCACCGCGACGGTCAGGCCGTGAAGGTCGCGGCTGCCGAGGTCGCGCTCCCACCCGTCGACCCGGGCGAGCGAGAACGGGTCGCGGGGGTCGTGGCCGTTGACCACGTCGTAGAAGCGGGCGATGTCGCGCACCGACCGGCTCATGCACCCCGACACCGCCGTCAGGTGTTCATCGACATCCGCGGGCCCTTCGGGATGCGCCCGTAGGTCGGCTTCAAGCCGGGCAGCCCGCAGAACGCCGCGGGGATCCGCGTGGAGCCGCCCCCGTCACCGGCCGACGCCATCGTGCAGAGACCACCGGCGACGGCCGCGGCGCTGCCGCCGCTCGACCCGCCCGGCGTGCGCGCGAGGTCCCAGGGGTTGCGCGTGATGCCGTAGAGGCGCGTGCGCGTGTGGTTCAGGCCGGCGAACTCGCTCTGCGTCGTCTGCCCGAACAGCACGGCGCCGGCTTCGCGCAGCCGCGCCGTCATCGTGCTGTCGTGGTCGTGGGTGAGGTCGGCCAACGCCTTCGAACCCTCGGTCGCCGGCCAGCCCTGCACCTTCTGCCCCTGCTTCATCGCGATCGGCACGCCGCCCAGCGGCTTCGAGACGTCCGCGGCCTCGGCCTGCCGGCGCGCCGCCTCGGCATCGATGTGCGTGAAGGCGTTGAGCTCGCTCGCCGCGACGGCGGCGAGCGTCGCCTCGAGCTCCTCGACCGGCGATCGCGCCCCTGAACGGAACGCCTCGACGAGTGAAACCGTGTCGCCGGCCCACGGACCGACCGCTGCTGTGTCCCCCATGGCGAGGGACCCTAGCGGCGACGGTGCCGGAGCACGGTGGCTACCGCGGCGGTGCAGTCGTCGGTGGCGGTCGACAGGAGCTGGATCCGCCGCCGAGGAGGAAGCGCTCCCCGGACATTGCGACGAAGTACAGGCGCTCACTTCCCTCCTCGCCCTGGATCGAGAGCTCGCCGGGTATCGAGGTGCTCCCGAGCCACGAGTCCGGGGGGTCGGCGACCCGCTGGGGGCGGTCGCCGCCCGTGACGATCCAGTTCCAGCAGGGTCCCTCCTGGAGCGTCGCCACCGCCCGGGGACCGCCGCTCACCTGGCGCCGACCGAGCAGCCAGGGCGTCACGAATGCAAGGAGGATCAGCAGCAGGGCCGCGAGGCCGGCCACCCCGGCCCGCTTCTTGCGCTGCTCCCGGCGCTGCTGCTCCTGGTACGCCAGCTCGCTGCGATCCGTCCCCGTCATGCTCCAGAGCTTCCCACGGGCGGCGTGCGGCCAGGGCGTCGTTCTTCCCCCCCCGCCGGGAAGCGGGTCAGCCGCCGATGCCGAAGGCCTTCGCGGCCTGCTCGCCGGTGCAGACGCTCTCGGTGCCTTGGGCCTTGCCGCCCACGGTTCCCCCTTCGGTCGTGAGGATGCCGAACGCGCAGTCCCCGTTGACGTCCGCCACGGCGAACGCGAGGTAGATGCTGTCGGTCTTCTTGTCGACCAGAGGCTCGAAGCCCGACACGACGGTCTTGGTGCCGTCCGCGATCCGTGCGTAGCCCCCGACCACGCTCTTCGGCAGCCCCGCGGCGATCCAGGCGTCCGCGGGGTACCAGCTCTTCTCATCGACGAACGCCTCCTTGCCGATGGTCACGAGGTCGTTCGCGAACGCGGTCGCGTTCCGCGGAGGCACGTCGAGGCTGACCGAAGGCTTCGGCACCACCTTCGTGGTGGTCGACCGGGGTACCTTCGCCGTCGTGGACGTCGTGCCGGCCGCAGCGCCCTTGAACGAGCAGGCGCCCGTGCCCTGCATCGTGCCCGTGCCGGACGCCTCGCCGGAGTCGTACGTGAAGCTGGCCGAGAAGCCGAACCCGAGGCCCCGCCCGCCGCGTGCGGTGACCGGCTCCGCGTCGATCGACGCCCGGCCGGAACCGGTCTTGGTGTCGCCGTCGAAGAGCTCGACGGTTCCCTCGCCGTCGAGGTCCTCCGGGAAGGTCAGGCGGAAGTCGACGTCGTCCCCCTTGCCGAAGATGATCCGCACCTTCCCGTCGTCCAGCGAGCGGCACAGGGCGGTGCCGCTCAGCTTCTGGTCCTTTCCGTCGGCAGTGACGCTCGCCTCGAACGCGTCCACCTGGTCGTCGGGCACCTTCTTCGGTGGGGTGGTGGTGCCCGGGCTGCTCGTGTCCGGAGCGGTGGTGCCGCTGCCCGCGCTGGTGCCGGGCGCGCTCGTCGCCGCAGGGGTGCCGGGCGCGGTGACCACGGCGTCGTTCGTCTTGGTGCACCCCGTCGCCAGCGCGAGCGCGGCGGTGGCGCCGACCACGACGAGCCGTGCGGTACGTGATCGAGCCGGGAGATGACGCGAGGACGGGTCGGAGGCGCGGAGCGCGGGGCGGTGACGCATGGGGACGATCATCCGGCACGCGCGGCGGGCAATCCCTAGGGCCGCACCCCAGAGTTTCGGCGGCGTGACCCCGCCCCAAAGCCGCCGTGAGCCCGTGCACCGTCGACCCGTGAACCGGTCAGCCGGTCAGCCGGTCCGCCGCTCAGCCGCTCAGCCAGATCTGCGCCAGCGCATGGGCGCCCTGGTGCAGGTCGAGGCCGAGCGAACCGTCGGGCAGCGACGCCCGGACCAGGTTCACGACCCGATCCGAGGCGACGACCGACATGCGCTGGTGGGTCAGCCACACGTAGGGCACGTCGGCCGCCAGGCGCTGCTGCACGATGGCGAACTGCGCTCGTTGCTCCCGCAGGTCGCCGTTGGTGCCCCCGGCGATGAGGGCGACGCCGATCTCGGGGTCGTCGTTGCGGGCGAAGTTCAGGGCGAACTCGGGAGGTGGGACGGCGCCCCGTGGATCCCACCAGACGCCGTCGGCGTAGGGGTTCGGCGCGTCGAACTGGCTCCACATCACGGCCTGGTAGTCGCCGGCGACGACGCCGATGATCAGCTTCGCCTGCTCCTGCAGGTCGATGTCCACGTCGATCCCGACCGCAGACCACTGCTGCTGCAGGGTCTGCGTGGCCACCTGCGTGTCGGGGTTGGAGACGCCGCGCAGGGTGAAGCGGATCGACCCGCCGTGCCGCGCCTTGGCCCGCTGGACGAGCTCGATCGCCTTCGCCGGGTCGTGCTGGGGGTAGTCGGTCGCGGCGAACCACGGCGAGCTCGGGGCGATGGGCCCGTTCGCCACCTCGTCGAAGCCCGCCGAGGAGATCTCGGTGAAGGTCTGCTTGTCGGTCGCGTACGCGAGCGCCCGGCGCACGTCGAGGTCGTTCAACGGGTCCGCCGTCAGGTTCAGCATCACGAACTGCTCGCGGCTCTCGCCCTTCGAGTCGGAGTACACCTGGAAGCCGTCGGCCTTCTGGAAGCTCTGCACCTGCTGGCCAGACATCGTCTCCATGACGTCGATGTCCTTGGCCTGCAGCGACTTGCCCCGGCTCTCCGAGTCGGTGATCACCCGGAACTCGATCGAGTCGAGGTAGGGGAGGCGCATGCCGTCCTTGTCCACCTGCCAGTAATCGGGGTTCCGCTTCACGGTCAGCTGCTTGTCGATCTGCCAAGCGTCGAACGCGAACGGGCCGGTGCCGATCGGGTGGAGGCCGTCGTTGCTCTCGAGCCAGTCGGGGTCGGCGACGACCCCCAGTTGCGTCGCCATCGCCACCGGCCAGATCGCCGAGCCGCGCTGGAGGTGCACGGCCACGGTCATGTCGTCCTTCTTCGTGAAGCTCTCGACCAGCGCGTACTTGTAGGCGGGGCCCGTGACGGGGGAGCGCATGAGGAACGTCTGGTTGCGCACGATGACGTCCGCGGTCACGGGCTTGCCGTTGTGGAGCTTGACCCCCGGCCGCAGGGTGAACGTCCACTCGCTGTAGTCGGCGTTGTGGTCCATCGACGCGGCGAGGAACGGCTTGATCTGGGACTGCTCGTCGTAGGCGGTCAGCGTGTCGAAGAAGGCATGGGTCACCTGGATGCCCGAGGGGGCCCACTGGTTGAGCGCGGGGTTCCAGCCGTTGGTCTCCGCGAGCAGGCCGTAGACGAGCTGCCCGCCCGGCTTCGGCTTGTCGTCGTTCTCGACGACGCCGACGTTCGCGCGCGACACCGTGCCCGTCGTCGCTTCGGTCGCCGCCCCCTGGCTGCACCCCGCCGCCAGGATCGCCATCGTCACGACGGCGGCGAGCAGCGCCCCCACCCGTCGAACCACACCCATCGCCCCCTCGCGCGCACCAGCACCCATCGCCCCGACCCCTCGCTGTCCGGCGCCGTCACCCCGGCGCCACCACCAACCCTCAACACCTCCATTCGACCAGACAACATGTCGCTTCAGCGAATGCGCAGGTAGATGGGCAGATCGGGCGCGCGAAGACGCCCGCGGCGGGCCGCGGGCGTCATCGACCTGACGGAGGGTCAGCTCTGGGGCGGTGCGCTCGTGGCGCCTACATCGCCTTGTGGATGATCGTCTCCTTGAGCTTCGTGTACGGGGGGTACAGGAGGCTCGGATCGGGCTTCGTGCCCTTGAGCAGCACCGACTTGTGGTGGCTGAACGCGTCAAAGCCGGACTTGCCGTGGTAGCTGCCCATGCCGGACGGGCCCACGCCGCCGAACGGCATCGTGGGTGAGCTGATGTGCAGCAGCGTGTGGTTGACGCAGGCGCCGCCCGAGCTCGTGCGCTCGAGGATCTGGTCCGCGGTGTCACCGGAGCTCGAGAAGATGTAGAGCGCCAGCGGCTTGGGCCGGTCGTTGACGAACTCGATCGCCTCGTCGACCGAGGCGACGCCCACGACGGGCAGCAGGGGACCGAAGATCTCTTCGTTCATGATCGGCGCGTCGAGATCCGGATCCACGATGATCGTCGGCGAGACGTACTTCGTGGCCTCGTCGGTGACGCCTCCCGTGGCGACGGAGCCGCCCGACGTCTCCAACAAGTTCTTGAGCCGGCCGAAGTGCCGCTCGTTGATGATGCGGGCGTAGTCGACGCTCTTCTGCGGATCGTCGCCGAGGAACTCGGTGACGACGTCGACCATCTTGTCGACGAGCGCGTCCTTCACGCTGTTGTCGACGAGGACGTAGTCGGGCGCGATGCAGGTCTGGGCGGCGTTGAGGTTCTTGCCGAACATGATGCGATGGGCCGCGACGTCGAGGTCGGCGTCGGCGGTGACGATGGTCGGGCTCTTGCCGCCCAGCTCGAGCACGACGGGGGTGAGGTGCTTCGCTGCGGCTTGCATGACGACGCGGCCCACGTTCGTGGACCCGGTGAAGAAGATGTGGTCGTACTGCAGATCGAGCAGCGCAGTCGTCTCCTCGACGCCGCCCTCGACGAGCGTGATCGCATCTTCGTCGAAGTACTTGGGCACGAGCCGGGCGAGCACGGCGGAGCAGGCGGGGGAGAGCTCGCTGGGCTTGGCGACGACGCAGTTGCCGGCGGCGATCGCGGCGGCCATGGGGGCGAGCAGCAACTGGATCGGGTAGTTCCACGGAGCGATGATCAGCGCCACGCCGAGGGGCTCGGAGATGATCTTCGCCTTCGCCGGGAAGGTCGTGATCGACGGGGCCACGCGCTTCGGCTTGGCCCAGCCGGCGACGTGCTTGAGGAGGTACTTGACCTCTGCCTTCGTGAACCCGATGTCGGCGGAGTAGGCCTCGACCGGGCTGCGGTTGAGATCGTCCTTCAGCGCCTGCGCGAACGCATCCTCGTTCTCTTCGAGCATGCGGACCATCGCCCGCAGCTGGTCCTTGCGCCACTCGACCGACTTCGTACGCCCGGAGCGGAACGTGGTGCGGAGCTTGTCGAGCAGCTCCTCGAAGCCGGCGCCGGCCACGGTGGTGGGGTCGGTGGCGGCGGTCGAGGCGGTCGCGCCCTCGGTGCGATCAGCGGTGTCGGTCATCGGGGTCCCCTTTCGATCCCGCAACGGTAGCGGAGGCGCCTGACGTCTCCGCCATCTGCGGTGCTTCATGAGGGCTTCATGGGGTGCCGTTCACCATCGCCTCGGTGCGATCGATCAGCGATCGCGGGACGGCCGACGTCGTGCGGCCGAGAGGGAGGGAACCCTGATGCTGTCCACTGGATCCAGCCGTGCGCGCCTCGGCGCCGTCTTGGTGAGCGCGGCGTTGCTCGGTGCCGCGGCGTGCAGCTCGTCGGCGACGTCGAGCGCCCCGACGTCCACCGCGAGCGCGCCGTCGACGACCAAGGCGGGGACCGGGGCGCCCGGCGCACCCACGACCGTCAAGCTCGGCGACGGCCCTGCGGCCGCGAGCGGGCCGGCGACACCGACGTTCACCGGCAAGATCGACGTGGGGCTCGACTTCAAGCCCGAGGTGAACGGCTTCTCGTTCGAGAACTACGGCAAGTCGCCCTTGCCCAACCTGACCCCCGACGAGGTGCGCCGCTTCTTCGGTGACCAGGCGTGCGCCAGCGTCGCGGACGGCAAGTGCGTGTTGACGCCGCCCGCCAAGGAGTGGACCGACTCGATCAACGACGCGATGCAGGGTGGACACTGCGAGGGCATGGCGGCGCTCGCGCTGCTCTTCATGCAGGGCAAGGTGAGCCTGAAGGACTTCGGCGATGCGTCGACGGCGAACGGCCTCAAGCTCGAGGGCAACGAGAAGCTCGCCAAGGAGATCGCGTACTGGTGGGCGACGCAGGCGACGACGCCGTTGACCTCGTCGCGGTTGGTGGACCTGAAGCCGAGCGAGGTCGTGGCGAAGCTGAAGGAGTCGTTCGCCCCCGGGGCCACCGAGCAGTACACGTTCGCCTTCTTCAAGACCAAGGACGGCCAGAAGGCCGAGGGCCATGCCGTGACGCCGTACGGCCTGCAGGACAAGGGCAACGGCGTGTGGGACGTCGCCGTGTACGACAACAACTTCCCGAACCAGGCCCGGGCGCTGACCGTCGACACGACGAACGAGAAGTGGACGTACTCGACGGCGATCAACCCGAGCGAGCCGGTCGCGCCCTACGAAGGGGACGCCACCACGAAGTCGTTGTGGTTGGCGCCGACGAGCCAGCGGGTCGTGCCGCAGACGTGCCCGTTCTGCGCCGGTAGCTCCAGTGCGGCGCCCGCGAAGTTCGCCGGCGCGCAGGCTGCGGCGGCGGTCGACGAGAGCGGCCGGTACACCCAGGTGTTCCTCGGCCAGGAAGCGGCGCAGGCCAACGTGCGGGTGACGATCACCGACCTCAACGGCCAGCCGATCCCCGGCGCCGGTGCGGTCGACATGGTCAACGGCACCAACGCCGAGGTGCCGGACATCCAGCAGGTGCCCGCGGGTGTGCCGTTCCGGGTGACGCTCGACGCCTCGAACGCGACCGGACCCGTGACCACCAACGTGACGTTCATCGGTGCGGCGACCGACCAGTTCATCGACGACATCCACCTCGAGGTCGGCCAGGTCGACACCATCGAGCTCGATCCCGCCAACAGCAGCGTCAGCTACGAGACGAAGTCGAGCGAGGCGCCGACGATCGGCACCGGCTTCTCCTCGCCGGGGGCGGACTACGCGGTCGCGATCGGCGGCGTCGACCTGCCCGGCGGCGGCAAGGTCGAGATGCGCATGGATCAGGCCAGCGGCAAGGTCACCGTGATCAACCACGGCAAGGAGACCGGCACCTACGCCCTGGCGATGGAGCGCATCGACGACAAGAGCGACGACCTCTTCTCCCACGAAGGCGTCGAGCTCGGCGCCGGCGCCACCCTCACCCTCGACTACGCCCAGTGGGACAAGGGCGAGAAGCTCAAGGCCAGCGTCACCCCCGCCGACGGCGGCGCCCCCCAGGACGTCGAGCTCGACTCGACGAAGTAGCGGCGACGCACGGCGCCGGCGCCGAGCGCCGA
>CAYUOL010000065.1:11916-25639 GCA_964446345.1 uncultured Iamiaceae bacterium
TCGAGCTCGACTCGACGAAGTAGCGGCGACGCACGGCGCCGGCGCCGAGCGCCGAGTGCCGAGTACCGACGATCGCGGAATCGGTCCGCGGTAGCAACCCGAGGCCGTGCCCCCGAGGGCACGGCCTCGGCTGCACCGCTCTGGGGAACCCGGCTGTGCCTGAGCGACAGCCGGGTTCCCCAGAGTGCCCGATGCGTTCGTCGGCCTCAGTTGATGAGCGCCCAACCAGGGAACTGGCGCTCCCGGTCGTCGATGAACCGGCAGATCTCGCGGGCGACGCGTGTTGGTGCCCGCTGCATGTCGCGGGCGGTGTACTCGAGGACCTCCCAGCCGTGCAGGGTGAGGATGCGGCGTCGCTCGGCGTCGTGCAGCACGGCTTCGCGTGTGCCGTGCTCTTCGAGGCCCAGGGCTTCGATGCCGACCTTGACGTGGGGAGCGGCGAAGTCCATTCGGAACTTCCGGCGCCCGAACCGCACGGCGTGCTGGTAGACGATCCGTCCCTCGTGGGGCGAGCGCTGCACGATGGCCGCCATCACCGGTTCGAGGATGGACTCTGGGCGCGTCCCGCCCAACGGGTGGTTGTCCAGGAGGTCGCGAACGACCGCAGGGCCTTGCCGACCGCACTGACCGAGCTCCCCGATCATCGTGCGGATGCCCCACGACGAAACCAGTTGGCGCACCAGCGCGCGGTCGATGACTTCGGCGAGCTGCGCCCGGTCGAGCACCGATCCCAGGTCGACGATCGTCCGCGCCGGCTTCGTCACGGCGATCCCGCGCCGGCGCGTGAAGTGGTTCGGGTCGAAGTTCCTCGACCGGTGCACGAGCACGTCCTTCAGACGCACCCGCACGTCGTGCGGCACGAGCACCTCCAGCCTCGAAGGGTCTGGGCGCAAGTCCCAGAGGTGCGCTGCGGACCGGTGCGACGCCGCCGCGGGTGAACCGGCGCGCATGGTGGCGGCCAGCAAGAGCTGCGAGGGAGTCGGCGGGGCGCCGAGCACCCGATAGACCCCGGGGTGCACCGCGATCAGTCGGTTTCCGCCGAGCGCCGATCGGAGCATCGTGGCGGAGAAGCCGTGCGCCGCGAGCTGGGCGCGCGTGACGAGTCCGTGTTGGCGACGGGCCACTCCGTCGACCGCGGACCAGAGCTCGTGTGTGGGGTCCATCCACCGAGCATGCGGCCGGGGTGTGACAGCCAGAGCTCGTCGGGACGATGCCCGACGAGCTCGCGACCGCATCTCCACGCACGTCGTCCGACGGAACCGCCGCTCTGGGGAACTTGGTTGTCGCCCAGCGACAGCCGGATTCCCCAGAGCGCTGACGCTGCGGTGGCGACGGCCTCTTCGGGCCGCGTGCCGCGTCCACCCGTGCGCGGGCTCGCCGAGCGGTCGTCCTGCTCACACCGGGTTCTCGGGCACGTCGCGGATGACGCGAGCGGGGTTGCCGACCGCGACGACGTCGGCGGGGAGATCGCGGGTGACGACGGCGCCGGCACCGACCACGGTGTTGGCCCCGATGGTGACGCCGGCCAGCACGATGGCGCCGCCGCCGAGCCAGACGTTGTCGCCGATGACGATGGGCGCGGCCGCTTCCCACTTGGCCCGGCGGGGCGCGGCGGCGACGGGGTGCGTCGGCGTCAGCAGCTGCACGTTCGGGCCGATCTGCACGTCGTCACCGATCGTGATGGCGGCGACGTCGAGGGCGACGAGCCCGTAGTTCGCGAACGTGCGGGCGCCGATGCGGATGTGGACGCCGTAGTCGACGTACACCGGGGGCCGCAGGAACGTGTCCGCGCCCACGGCGCCGAGCAGCTGCTTCAGCCGGAGGCGGTACTGGGTGTGATCCTCGGGGTCGACCGCGTTGAACGCGGCTTGCCGACGCTGCGCGTCGAGCGCCATCTGCTGCAGCTCGGGGTCGTCGGCCAGGTACAGATCGCCCGCCAGCATCCGCTCCTTCTGACTCCGCCCGTCGTCCGCGGTCTCGTTCGCCATGCTCCCAGCTTGGCGGACGCCGAAGCCCGCGCGCGGCGACGTCAGATCGGACAGAGCGGGGAGATGCGGTTCAGGATCGACTGCATCAGGTCAGCGCCCGATCGGCTGGTGCTGCCGGTGCTGCCGAGACGCCACTCGTCCACGAGCCACTTGACGTCCGTGGCCAGATCGGGTGGCGCCGCCTGGGCGAACGCATCGATCGCTGCGCCGATCTCGGCGTTGTACAGGACGCCAGGGTTCGCCCTGATCGCAACACCGACCCGCGCCCACGCCGCGCAGAACATCGGGACATCGGCGACGGTCAGGCTGGTCGTCGTGGTGGTGATCCGCGCAGGGGAGGGGCAGGAGGCGGGGTCGGCGCACGTCCGAACGTGTGGCGCTGTCGGTGGATCCACGGCTTCGACGGGCGGGGACGCGCTCGTGTGCCGCACGTCGGTTCCGTCGTGCGCCGGTCCGGTGACCGCCGGCCCGAGGTCCTCGAACGTCGTGGGCGTCTCGTAGGCGCCGCTCTTCAGGATCGCGACGAGCACGGGTACGTCTTGGTCGGCAACTGCCGTGAGCACGCCGGCGGGGAACGGACGCCTCGGCGGACCCGGTCGCAGGTCGATGATGCGACCGTCCAGGCTGAGGGCGACACCCACAGGGCACGGCGGGTCGGGGTCGCATGTGCGGACCGGGTACTCGAGCTCGGTGGCACGGAGCAATGGCAGCTGGTCGTAGGAGAACGACACGTCACTTCGGCTCGGCCCGTCGCGGGAGGGCTGCACCACGATGTCCGGGCCAGACGCTCCCGGCGCGCTGCCGGTCAGATCGAAGAGGAGACCCCCGATCGATGTGAACGCGCAGTCCGGTGTCGCATCGCTTGCCGGCCAGCCGCCCTCGGCACGACGCAGGGGTGGCGGGATCGGGGGCGGCGCCTCGTGGCACGCCGCGCCGTCGCGCTGACGCTCGACGACGTCCAATGAGAGCTGCCCGCGGGTCTCCAGCAGCAGGCGCACCGCCTCGGGCCGGAGCTCGGGGCCTGTGGTCACGACGACCCAGCCGTCACCGCCGTCGGCGACATCGACGTGCGCCCCCAGCGCATCAAAGCGAGCCGTGACCTGACGAGCGATAGACGCGAACGAGGCGGGGGAGCCGGGCCCGGGGTCGTCGGCCCGGAGGAGCGAACGGAGTCGGTAGCGGTGGCTGGGCGCGAGGGACGGCGGTGAGGGCTTCGCCGCGGGAGCAGGGATCTGGTCCGTCACCACGGGCGCCGGCCCACGCTCCTGTCGCACGAACCTCGCCACGCCGGCCAACGCCACGAGCACCAAGAGGACGGCGGCGACGAGGAGGATCGCACGGCGCGACCTCGAGTCGGCGCCAGCGGGGTCGGGCACGAGGGGCGACGGTCGTTCGTGCAGGTCGCGCTGTGCCGCGGCCCAGACCTGCGCCGCACCGCGGGGTCTGCCGCGCTCGGCGGCGCGCTCGAAGAGGTCAGCCGTGGTGCTCATGTCGCTCCGTCCTCGGGGTGATCGCTCAACCGCTGGCGCACCGCCCGCCGACCGCGGGACAGCCGAGCCCGCGCGGCCACCGGTGACAGCCCGGTCAACGCCGCAGCGTCGGCCGTCGCGAGCCCTTCGACGTCGACCAGGTAGATGAGCGCGCGCGTCTCAGGTGTCAGGGCATCGAGGATCGCGAGGTCGACATCGTTTCGGTCGACACCCTCGTCCCATCGACTTCGCTCGTCGGCCGCCTGCGCCCGACGGTAGGCGTTCGCTTCGCGCGTCAGGCGACGGTGGTCGTTGCGCACGATGTTGAGGATCGTGCGTCGGATGTAGGCAAGAGGCTCGTCGAGATCCGTCAGCCGCCCCCGTCCGAGGACCCGGACCATGGCCTCTTGGACGACATCGTCGGGCTCGGTCCCGAGCGGCGCGGTGACCGCTGCGAAGCGCCGCAACCTCGGGTACAACCCGATGAAGATCGCCTCCTCGCCCTTGCGGGCGACGGTCACCGGATCGATCGGTTCGTCGGTCGGGGCCGGCTCCGGGGAGCGGTCCGTCGGCGCGGCTGTCACCATCGCCTTCGCGCCCGCGTCGTCCATGCTCAATACAACACCGATGCGCCGTCGATTGTGACGTCCTGGTCCTCCCCATACCGGCACGCCGTACGCTTCGCCGACTATCCCGGATCCGATGTCTGATCTCGACGGCGATCGGGGTTAGGGGAGGCATGGACGACGAGGGGGAGGGATCGGTCGCGGCGCCGGCACCGCCGCGTCCGCCTTCGAACGGGTCGACCGACCTCGAGCTGTTCCGCGAGGTGTACGCGCGGGCGCGCCGCTTCGCGTCGTTCGTGGCACCGGCCCACATCGATCCCGACGACCTCGTGCACGACGCGCTGGCGCGCGTGCTCGCCAACGGCGCGCTGCTCGATCTCGACCAACCGCTCGCCTACCTCCGCACGACCATGCTGAACCTGGTGCGCAACGAGCACCGCCGCCGCGGCCGCGAGCGGCGGGCGTACGCGCGCAGCGCGACCACGGATCGGATCGAGCCGCGCGAGGAGATCGTCGAGCGCGACGCCGTACGCCGCTTGCTGGCGGGACTGCCGCCGGTCACGCGGGCGGTCGTCTTCCTCGTCGAGCTCGAGGGCTGCTCGATCGGGGACGCCGCCGAGGTCGTCGGGCTGAGCGTCGCGGCCACGACCGCCCGCCTGTCGCGGGCGCGGCGATCGTCGCGGGCCGAGGCCGGGTCGACCGGGCCGCACGGGGAGGACGGGAGATGAACGAAGCCCACGTGCGCGATGTGCTCGAGGACGCCGCCGAGCGCGGCACGCCTCGCGGCGCCGACGAGGTGTTCGGTGCGGCGTCTGTGACGGCGGTGGCGCTGCAACCAGTCACCCCGCGGGGCCGAGCGGCGCGGCGCCGCACGATGGCGGCGGCGTCGGTCGTGCTCGTGCTCATCGGCGGGTGGGTGGCGTTCGGCCGGCGCGGGGCCGAGCTCCAGATCACGACGCAGCCCCCACCCGACGCGCGGCAGCCGGATGTCGCGTCGGCGGACGTGTCGTGCTCCGTCCTGAGCTTCTGGGAGGTGACGGATCCGGACTTCGCGTCGCCGGCGCGGTCGGTGATCGTGGGACGGTTGGGCACGCCCAGCTCCTGGATGCCGACCGGCCCGAGCGGGTTCGGCGAGAGTCGTCGCACGTGGACGTTCGAGCAGTGGGCGACGGAGGGCGCCGACGTGACGCCGGCGCCGGTCACCTCGGTCGCGCAGACCCGTGCGCCGTCGTGCGGTCCCGCCGTCGAGCTGCACGAGGGCGATGTGATCGTCTCCGCCATCGCGACGGTGACGAAGCCCGGCGAGGTCCCGGTGATCGGGTCACAACCGAGCTCGGTGTTCTTCGTCGTGAACGACGAAGGCGCGCCGCCCCCGGGTCGCGACGCGCTGCTCGATTCGGCGAACCGCGTCCGGTCGAGCGACGGCGCGCCGGCCTGCGACCGCGACCCGTGCACCTGGGCGGAGCTCGTGACCGAGATCGGCGACCCCGCGCGGCGACCCGGACCACGCATCAGGGGAACGTTGCGGATGACGGGCGGCCCGAACCCGGGTGCGAACCAGGGCATCCCGGGCACGATCGAGATCCGGGGCGAGACCGGTGAGGTGCGGACCGTGCCGGCGGACGCCGACGGGCGGTTCGAGGTCCGCGTCCGGAACGGACGCTACGAGGTGAGCGCGACCTCGCCGGTGATCGACGAGGGTCAGACGCGCTGCGTCGCTCCCGAGCCCGTGGTCGTGCGGGTAGGTCGAGATGCGGCGGTCGACGTTCGGTGCGCCATCCTCTGAACGCGCGGCAGGCGTCGAGCTCGCGGACTCAGGCCGAGAACTCGTCCGCCGCGCGCCGCGCCTCGTCTTCGACGTGCAGGTCGGGCGCCAGCTCGGCGAGGAGCGCCACGAGGCGATCGTGACGTGGCTCGGCGTTCGTGTTGAGGACGAGCACGTCGCCGTCGACCGTGACCGTGCCGCGGATCCAGCTGGCGCCTTGCGCCTCGACCTCTTCCCGCCAGCGGTGGGCGCCGGCCGACCCGTCGCCGGTGAACGCGCCTGGGAGGTGCGCCATGGACGACGTGTCCTGGTCCGGGTCGTGCTCCTGCTCGCCGTCGGGCTCGGTGTCGTGGCGGGTCAGCACGGGTGACGCGTCGAGCGCGGCGACGACCTCGTCGGCCCGGCCGGGTGGGATCGCATAGGTGGTCGTGCAGAACACGAGCGGCTCGCCCTCGCTGGTGACGAGGCGCGGGCGCTCGGCGCTCCGCGCCGCCGCGAGCTCGTCGTCCTGCATCGCCAGCGCCCGTTCGGCGATGTCGCGCGCCCTTGCGATGCGGTGGTGGTGGCCGACGGTGCGGGCCAGGCGCATCGCCACGGAGCCGTCGTCATCCTCGGCATCCTCAGGCGATGTGCCGGCCCCTCCGTCGAGCACCTCGCGCAGGTCGTCGGCGAGCGTGTCGTCGAGGAACAACAAGCCGCCGATGAGCGTGTCCGCGCGGGCGCCGGCATCCAACGACGTGGAGACGACGCGGCCCAGGAGCTGCTGGCCCACGGGGAAGCTCTCGCCGCTGTCCTCGAAGCCGCCGATGGCGTACGACGCGCCCGAGCGCTCGTCACGGAGCTCGAGGGGATGATCGGCCGACGGGGCCGCCGTCACCGCGAACACCGACTGCGGCGCAGTCGCCCACTGCTGTGCCAGCTGCCGCTCGTCGTCGGGCAGCAGGGGACCGCGGTGCGCCAGGAACTCGTCCCACGCGCCGTCGTGGATCAGGACCAGGTCGGCGACGATCGGATCCGTCAGCGCCATCCACGCGGCCTCGGCCGTCAGCTCGTCCTCGCCCCTCAGTGCGGTGGCGAGTTCGAGCATGCGAGCGCGCTGCGGGCCGTCGCCGATGTGCTCGGCCGCCTTGCGGTAGAGCCAGTACGCGCGCTCGTCGAGGTCGAGCGTGGTGCGGTTGAGGTGACACTGCTTGTACTTGCGACCGGATCCGCACCAGCACGGGTCGTTGCGCCCGATGTCGTGGCGCGGCTTGGGGATCATGCGCGTGAGCTCGACGAGGTACTCGTCGTCGTCGGGCACGCCGGCCGCACGCAGCAGCCGCACGGCCTCGCGGGCGTCACCCCGGTCGGACGCGTAGCGCGCCGCCAGCTCGAGCGCGGGGGAGAAGGTCGGGTCGGCCGCGAGCGCGTCGGTGAGCAGTGGCTCGACCGCGAGGACGTCGCCGCGGCGATCGAGCACGCGGGCCTGGAGCCAGAGGGGGGCCGCCCGCCGAGCCCGATCCGATCGGGTGTCCGCGGCGGCGAGCAGCTGCGTGGCGAACGACGCGAGGGCGTCGAGCGCGGTGGGATCGTCGGTCAACGTCTCCCCGAGGAACGCCTCGGCGACCACGGCGTCCTGCAGCGTCTGCACGACGTCGTCGAGCGTGTCGGATGCCTCCGCGCCTGCGTCGCCCCCGCCGTGCGCCTGCTGCGCGTCGAAGACGTCCTCGAGCCGGTCGACCTCGTCGGCGCCGAGGCCGTGGATCCGCCCGGCTCGCTCCGCGCGCCGGCGAGCGGGGGTCGCATCGTCGACGTCGTCCGGTTCGCTCGCCTCCCTGCCTGCCGCCACGCCCGCCGTCTCGTCCACCTCTTGGGTCGACGTGTCGTCGGCCGCGTCGCTCGTCTCCTCCTCCGCCCGGTGGGTCGGCGCCTCGTCCGCCCTCGGGGTCGCCTCGCCGGGCGTGGTGGTCGTCGCCGCAGCGGCGCGGGCGGGGGTGACGGGATCGGCCATGGTCCGGGCATCGTACGCGGCCGGGGTCGGGGTGCCTCCGACGACGCACGACGACGCGGTGGGGGCCGAGCGGCGCCGATCACCACCGTCCTCGTCACGGACCCGGGGGTGCGGCAACCGGGACCCCTCCAACTGGCGCCGCGCGCGGGACGTCGACGCCGGGCGGCCGCTCGGAGCGGCCGGCTCGGGCCGACCCGAATCGCAGATTGGCCCGGAAATGCTGGTTTCTGACGCGCCGTCAGGAGTTGTGTGGCCACGTAGCGTGAGAATTGGGTCCGAAGACGTTTCAATGAAAAGAATGCGTTTCAAAACCGTTGACATCGACCGGACGGCGCCCTCGGGGATGAGAGGGAGACCGATGGCCAAGGGACGATCCGTGGACGCGCGCGCTCGCAGAGCGGCCGAGGGAGACCGCACCGTGATGTCCCGGCGGGGCTTCCTGACCGGCGCCGCCGGGGTGGCCGCCGGCGCGGCCGCGGCGACGCAGACCGGCTGGACCCCGCTCTACCGGATCGCCGCCGCCAGCGCCGCGAGCACCTTGCCGACGCCCCCGAGCTTCCCCGCCGGCATCTCGCTCTACCAGCAGGCGTACGAGAACTGGTCGGGGGAGATCAAGGTCGACCCCGTGTGGACGTGCGCCCCGAAGGCGGCCGCCGACGTCGTGGTGCTGGCGAACTGGGCCAAGGCGAACAGCTACAAGCTGCGCCCCTGCGGGGCCAAGCACGGCTGGACCCCGCTCACCGTGGTGAAGGGCGCGCCGGTCGACCGCGTGATCCTGCTGGACACGACCCAGTACCTCAACGGCATCACCATCAACGGCGGATCCCCCGCGACGTTCACCGCCGGTGCCGGCGCCACGCTGGACAACATCCTCGCCGCGCTGCAGAACGCCGGCCTCGGCCTCGTCTCCGTCCCCGCCCCCGGCGTGCTCACCATCGCGGGCGCCCTGGCGGTCAACGCCCACGGCGCCGCGGTGCCCGCGAACGGTGAGACGCCGATCCCCGGCACGACCTACGGCTCGCTCAGCAACCTCGTGACGTCGTTGACCGCGGTGGTCTGGGACGCCGCGACGAACCAGTACGTGCTGAAGACGTTCAGTCGATCAGACCCGCAGATCAAGCCGATGCTCACGCACCTCGGTCGCTGCTTCCTCACGTCGGTGACGATGCAGGCCGGCGCGAACTACCGGCTGCGGTGCCAGAGCTGGTTCGACATCCCGACGTCCACGCTCTTCGGTCCGCCCGGGACGAGCGGGCGCACGTTCGCGAGCTACGTCGCCGCCGCCGGCCGGGTCGAGGCGATCTGGTTCCCGTTCACGACCAAGCCCTGGGTGAAGGTGTGGACGCGCACGCCGTCGCAGCCGTGGTTCTCGAAGAAGGTCACGTCGCCGTACAACTACACGTTCTCGGATTCGATCGACAAGGGCACCTCGGACTTCCTCTCGCAGCTCAGCCTCGGCAACGCGTCGGGCACACCGGCGTTCGGTGAGCTGCAGCTGAGCATCGTGGGCTCGGGCCTGATCGCCACCGGCACGTGGGACATCTGGGGATGGTCGAAGGACACGCTCCTGTACATCCGTCCGACGACGCTGCGGATGTCGGAGGGCGGCGGCGCGGTGATCACGAGCCGGGCCAACATCCAGCGGGTCATCAACGAGTTCACGACGTGGTACTCGGCCCGCCTCAACGCCTACCGCGCGGCGGGGCAGTTCCCGATCAACGGCCCGGTGGAGATCCGCTGCTGCGGGCTCGACCAGCCCGCCGACGTGAAGGTCGCGTCCGCCGGCGCGCCGACGCTGTCGTCGGTGCGCCCTCGCCCGGATCATCCCGAGTGGGACACCGCGATCTGGCTCAACGTGCTCGGGATCCCCAACACCCCCGGCATGTTCCAGTTCTACCGGGAGATGGAGCAGTGGATGATGCAGCAGTTCTCGGGCAGCTACGCCGCGTTCCGCCCCGAGTGGTCGAAGGGGTGGGCGTTCACGGCGGCGGCGCCGTACAAGGACCCCGCCGTCATCTCGGGCTCGCTGCCGGCGACCTACCGCACGGGCGTGCCGGCGACCGACAACTGGGACACGGCGCGGGCGACGTTCAACGCGCTGGATCCGGCGCGGGTCTTCTCGAACACCTTCATCGACCAGCTGCTGCCCTGAGCGCCGGCGTCAGAGCGTGAAGCGGTACAGCTGCGTGCGCCGGTCGTAGTCGGCCTCGTCGGGCGCCCAGTCGGGATCGACCTTGATCACCTGCGCGCGCTCGACCGTCGTCTTCGCGTCGGCCCCCGCGTCCGTGCCGTCCGTGCTCGGCGCTGCGCCGTCCTCGACGACCTGCTCGTCGACGAGCTCGACGATGACCAGCAGCAGCGGGTCGCCGTCCCACAGCAGCTCGTCGAGCTCCTCCACGCCGAGGATGAAGCCATCCACCTCGGTGGCGATGGCCACGAACACCTCGCGCTGCACCTCCTCCTTCGTCGCGACGAGCGCACCGTCCTCGCTGTCCTCGAGGCTCCACCCCAGGTTCTCGAGCGAGGCCAGCGCGGCCGCTTCGGCGGCATCGAGGAGGGCATCGGTCTCGGGGTCGGCCGGCCACAGCTCGAGCTCGTCGAGGTGGTCCTCGATCTCGGCGTACTCGTGCGGGGTGAGCGTGAGGGGGTTGCCGGGACCATCATGATCGAGCACCTCGACGGTCGCGAGATCCGGGTCGTTGCGGAACGTCTGCGGGGAGACCGGTGCGACCAGCCGCTGCACCGCCACCTCCACGAAGGTGGCGCGATCCTCGTCGAACGCCTCGCCGGCCAGCTCGCCGACGGCCCACAGGCCGCCGCGGGTGTCGCTGCCCGCCGACGGCGTCACCCAGATCACGCACGGATCGCCGGCGCGCATCATCGGTGCGAAGACGTCGTTGGTGATGGCCCACCGCTCGATCTCGATCTCGGCCGCGACGGCCGTCTCCGTACCCGTCCCGTCCGAGGTCTCCTCGTCGGGCTCGTTCTCTGCCGCGGCCGCCGCATCTCCGGTCTCGGGTCCCGTCGCGGTGTCGTCGGCGCCGTCGAGGTCCCAGGCGTCGGGGTCGGCGACGAGCACCCACGCGCCGATCTCGGTGCCGTCCTCTCGCTGTCCCAGGGTGCGCATGGTGGCCTCGTCGTTCGTCGCGGTCGTCGGGGAGCACGGGCTGGTGCTCCCTCGCCCCCGAGTCTGGTGCACCGATGCCTCCCCTGTCGACGCCACCCCTGTCGACGCCACCCCTGTCGACGCCACCTCGGTCGACGCCACCGGAGCCGGTGGCCGTCGGTCTCGCCGCGTCGGCGGTGTCACACCCCCTGCGTAGAACAGGAGCCATGCCCGCCGACCTCGCCCGCCCGCTCCCGTCCCGTCGTGGCGCACCCGCGCGGCGACGGGGGGTGCACCACCGGGTCGTGGCGTCGGCGCACCGCGAAGGCTCGCCGAGGGCAACGGCTAGTGTCCGGCCGGTGCTGCACGTGTACGCCGCCGACGGGGTGCAGACCCTCGCCGACGAGCTGGCGAGCGTGCTGGCGGCGCCCCTGCCCGACGTGCTGCAGGCCGACTGGGTCGCGGTGCCGACGCTCGGTCTGTCCCGCTGGCTGCGCATCGCGCTGGCCCGCCGTCTCGGTGCCGCGGTCGACGCGTCGGGCCGATCGCAGGGCGACGGCGTCACCGCGAACATCGAGATGCCGTTCCCCGGCGCCCTGCGCGATCGCGTCCTGGCCGCGGCGCGCCCCGCCGGAGCCGACGACCCCTGGCGGCTCCCACGGGTCGTGTGGGCCGTGGTCGAGGTGCTGCACGACCACGCCGATGATCCCGTGCTCGCGCCGATCGCCGCCCTGGCTCCGGGGGCCACGCGGTACGGGCAGGCGCGGCGCATCGCCGACCGGTTCGACCGGTACCTCGTGCACCGCCCCGGCATGGTGCGGGCGTGGGCGGCCGGGCGCGACGTCGACGGCGCGCACCACGTGCTGGCCGGGCACGATCTCTGGCAGGCCCACCTCTGGCGCCTCGTGCGCGAGCGCATCGACGCGCCGAGCCCCGCAGAGGTGCTGCCCGACCTCCTCGCCGGCGTGCGCGGGGGCACCGTCACGCCCGACCTCCCGCCCCGGCTCGCGCTGTTCGGGCTGAGCACGCTGCCGGGGGGCGCCCCGTTCCTCGACCTCGTCTCTGCGGTCGCGGCGCAGCGCGAGGTGCACCTCTTCCTGCTCACCCCGTCACCGGGCCTGGTCGACGCCGTCTACCAGGCCGTGCAGCGGTCGTTGCTGCTCCCGGGTCCGTTGCGCAGCGACGACCCGACGGGTGCCGCCGTGGCCCACCCGCTGCTGCGCTCGTGGGCGCGACCGAACCGCGAGGCGGTGGTGCTGCTGACCGGCGCGGAGGCGCGCGGCATCCCGCGGTTGGTGATGCTCGAAGCCGAGGCGCGGCCGGATGCGCCGGTGCCGACGCCGGCCGGCGGTGGCCGCTCGCCGCAGCTCCTGAGCCAGGTGCAGCAGGCGCTGCGCGGCGCGACCGCACCCGCGGGCAGCTTCGTTCCGGCCGAGCACGACCGGTCCGTGCAGCTCCACTCGTGCAGCGGCCCGGCGCGCCAGGTCGAGGTCATGCGCGACGCCCTGCTGCACGCCCTCGCCGACGACCCGACGCTCGCCGAAGACGACATCGTCGTCCTGTGCCCCACGATCGAGCAGTACGCGCCGCTCATCGAGGCGGCGTTCGGGGCGCCCGCCAACGAGCCGGGGGCCGAGAGCGCGGCGCGCGGTGAGGCGCTGCCGCGCCTGTCGTATCGCGTGACCGACTGGTCGCTGCGCGACGGCTCGACGGTGCTCGGCGGCTTGGCGAGCCTCCTCGAGCTCTTGGCCGGGCGCTTCCGCGCGTCCGCCGTGCTCGACTTCCTCGCGCTGCCCGCGGTGCGCCTGCGCTTCGCCTTCACCGACGACGAGCTGGCGATCATCGCGTCGTGGGTGCGCGGCGCGGACGTCAAGTGGGGCATCGACGGCGCGCACCGCGCGGCATGGGGCATCCCCGGCGAGTACGCGGCGGGCACGTGGCAAGCGGCGCTCGATCGGTTGCTCGTCGGGGTCGCGGTCGGCGACGATGCCGTCGAGCTCGCGATCGGGGATGTGCTGCCGTACGGCGTCGAGGGCGACGGCATCGAGGTGGTCGGGCGGCTGGCCGACGTGCTCGGCGCACTGGCGACGTTGGCGCAGCAGGTCGCGACCCCCCGACCGCTCGACGAGTGGTGCACGATCCTCAGCGCCGCCGCCGACGCGCTCCTCCAGGCGCCCGGCGACGAGAGCTGGCAACCCGCCGAGGTGCGGCGGCTGCTGCGCGACCTGGCCGCCGAGGCGGTGGTCGCCGGGGCGACGTGCACCGTGCCGCTCACGCTCGCCGACGTGCGCCGGGTGTTCGACGAGCGCTTGCGAGGGGCCCCGCGTCGGCCCGACTTCTTCCGTGGGGGCATCACGATCTCGTCGCTCACGCCACTTCGCGGCATCCCGTTCCGGGTCGTGGGCCTTCTCGGCATGGACGACGCGATCGCCGGGGGCGGCGGGGTCGACGGCGACGACCTCATGGCCGCCGCCCCCCACATCGGCGACCGCGACGCCCGCGCCGAGCTGCGCCAGACCCTGCTCGAGGCGGTGCTCGCGGCGGGCGACCGCCTCATCATCACGCGCACCGGGCACAACGTCGTCACGAACCTCGACGTGCCGCCGGCCGTGCCCATCGCCGAGCTCCGCGACACGGTGCTCGCCTCGGTCGCGCCCGACCACCGCGATCGCGTGCGCCAGGTGGTCGAGGTGGCGCATCCTCGCCAGACGTTCGACGAGCGCAACTTCACTGCCGGAGAGCTGTGGCCGACGCGCGCGTTCAGCTTCGACCCGCTCGCGCGTGACGCCGCGCAGGCGAGGCGGGCCGCGAGCACCGAGCGTGCCCCGTTCCTCGCGGC
>CAYUOL010000066.1:0-25591 GCA_964446345.1 uncultured Iamiaceae bacterium
CTCCCCGATTGCGCCTGGTCCTGGCGCTCGGCCTCGTCGCCCTGCTGACAATCCCGGCCGGTGTCGCGTACGCCGGCCAGCGCGGCAACGCCGACATCGCGGCGCAGACCGGCACCTCGATCATCCAGGCGACCTCGACCACGGACGCGCCGACCACGGCCGCCCCGACCACCGCGGCACCCGTGACCGCAGCGCCTACGACCGAGGCCCCGCCCGTCACCGAGGCGCCGACGACCACGGCGCCCCCCGTTACCGAGCCCCCCACCACCGCGGCCCCGACCACCACCGCCCCGCCGCCGCCGCCTCCGACGGCGCCGCCGACGACCAAGGCCCCCGTCGCGCCCCCGACCACCGCCGCCCCCACCTACGTGCGCACCTACCCCACCGCCTCGGCGGAGGAGTGGGAGAAGGCCAAGGCCTTCGCGCACATCGTGAAGACCCAGCAGGACGAGGCCTGGGCCGCGGCGCACCCGACCCCGCCCCCCGGCGAGCCGGCCCCGGTGGCCGTGCCCGAGCCGACCGACGACCCGCTGCAGCAGCTGTCGATCTACGACCAGCAGTTCTTCCAGTGCGTGCGCTGGCGTGAGTCCCGCGGCAACTACGGCGCGGTGAACCCGTCGTCCGGTGCGGGCGGCGCGTACCAGATGCTGCAGAGCACGTGGAACAACACCGTGGTGCACATGGGCCGCGGCGACCTGATCGGCCTGCGCCCGAACTACGCGTCGGTGCACGACCAGGACATGGTCGCGGTGCACCTGCTGCTCTGGTACGGCCGCTCCCCGTGGGCCGGCCCTGGCTGCTGATCCACCCGAACGACGGCCGGCCAGCTGCGGCCGCGCCGATGCCCCAACCCCATGGAACGTCCACGGCCCCCCGAGTGATCGGGGGGCCGTGTCGCGTCAGCGCCGAAGGGCACCGATGAGCGGGTGGGAGATCAGCGCGGCTTGCAGGTGACGGCCTTGGTCTGCGCGGCACAGCGCTTGCCGAAGCCGGAGAGGCCGGGGATCTGGTTCAGCGTCATGTTGCCGGGCGGGATCGAGTTGAGCAGGTCCTCGGGAACGTTGACCTCGGCCGGCAGCTGCACCTTGATCGTGCCGCTCGAGGTGACCGTGACCTGGTGGTCGGCACCCAGCTCGATGCTCGTGGTGATGGCGCCGCCGAGCTGGCCGTTCACGACGAACTGCAACGAGGCGGGGCTGCCCGTCATGAACGCCGCCACGACGCACTGCATCGCCTTCTGGTCGATCTGCTTGCTGAGGTCGGTGCTGCCGTTGGCGGTCGGGGTCACCGTGATCGTGCCGCAGTCGCCACCGGCCGACCCGGCGCTCGACCCGCTGGCCGGCCCGCCGCCGCTGCCCAGGGAGAAGCTCGGCAGCTTCATCGTCAGGTGGCCGTCGACGGTGGCCGTGAGCACGTGATCCGCGCCGGTCGACAGGTGGTCCGTGAACGAGCCGCCTTGGGGGGTGGTCACGCGCACCACGAGGTCGGCGGGGACGCCCGCCTTGAGCGCCTTGAGGAAGCAGGTGAAGGGCGCGGTGTCGAACGACGCGTTCGGATCGGCCGCGAGCGTCACCGTGCCGCAGGCCCCACCGGCGACGGCGGTCGTCGTGGTGGTGGTGGCGGGCGCCGCGGTGGTCGTCGGCGCGAGGGCCGTGGCCGGGACCTCGGTCGTGGCCACCGAGGTCGGTGCGACCGTCGTCGTGGGCGCCGCCGTCGTCGTGGTGACCTTCGGTTCGGTCGTCGTGACGCTCGTCGGCACCGAGGTGCCGGTGGCGCTGTCGGCCGTCGCGATCGTGGCCTCGCGCGAGCCCCGGGTGCCGAGCACGGCGGCGGCGAGCAGCACCACCACGAGGAAGGGGGTGGCGATCAGCGCCGCGTTGACGCGCTGACGCCGGATGCGGCGCTCGACGCCGGCGGCGAAGTCGGGGGCGGTCGGCGGTTGATCCCGGGCATCCCGGGCCAGCGCGTCTCGGAGGTCTTCGGTGTTCATCGTGACTGCCTTCGGTTCAGGGGTTCCGGAGCGGCCGGAGGGGACGGTCAGACCGGTTTGGGCTGCGGGAGCACCGCGGCCCGGTCGGGCACCAGCGTGGGAGGCGCCGCCGGCGCGTCCCAGCTCTCGTCGGTCGCCAGCTCGACCCGCATGCGGGCGAGCGCGGTGTGCAGCGTTGCCTTGGCGGTGCCCACCGATACGCCCATCGCCGCCGCTACTTCCGCCACCTGGAGATCGGCCAGGTAGCGCAAGACGACCGCAACGCGTTGGCGGGGGGCGAGCACCGCCAGGGCATCTCGCACCGACGCCCGATTCGCGACCGGTCCAGCGAGGTCGGGAGCTGGACCGAGCAGATCGGGAGACGGCGCCGCCAGCTCCCGGCGCACCTCGCGCCGAGCACCGTTGAGAGCCACGACGTACACCCAGGCCACGGGGCGATCCATCGCCGCCACCCTCCGCCAGTGGCGGAACGCCTTCGCGAACGCTTCCTGGGCCGCATCTTCGGCCCGGGGTCGATCGCTCAGCGCGAGGGTGAGCGCACGCACGACGGCGTCGTGGTGCTCGGCGACGAACGCCTCGAAGTCCAGGGTCTTGCTCACGTCACCTCACGAAGGCATCGACGGCCCGAAAAGGTTTACCGCTCGCCCGATCTTTGTCCTCGCGCCCGCTCGATGCGAGGGGCAGGGGGTGAAGAGGTCGTGCAGATCCGGCGACGCCGCCCGGCTCAGCGAGCGGGCCACCGGTAGGCCTCGGGCCGCCGGTTGGCGAGGCTCGGCAGGATCGACCGCATCCGCGTCTGCTCGGCGAGATCGAGGTCGGCGACGATCACGCCCTCCTCGTCCGGCGCCTCGGCCACCACCGTGCCCCAGGGGTCGACGATCATCGAGTGACCGTGCCAGGCCCGCGCCCCGGGTGACGCGCCGCGCTGGCCGGCGGCCACCACGAACACCTGGTTCTCGATCGCCCGCGCCCGGATCAGCACCTCCCAGTGCGGCGGCCCCGTCTTGGCCGTGAACGCCGCCGGCAGCGTGACCGCCGTGGCCCCCTCGAGGGCCTCGATGCGGAAGAGCTCCGGGAACCGGAGGTCGTAGCAGACGTTGAGCCCGAGGCGGAGGGGCCCCGCGTCGGCGACCACGATCTCGTCACCCGGGGCGATCACGGACGACTCGTGGAACTCGGCGTCTGGCACCTCGACGTCGAAGAGGTGGATCTTGCGGTAGACCGCGAGGCGCTCGCCCCCGGGACCGAAGAGGCACGACGTGTTGTGGTTGCGTCCGTCGCCGCCCGCCGGTCGCTCGATGAAGCTGCCGGCGACGAGGTGGATGGCGTGCGCTGCGGCGGTCGCCGACGCCCACGCCGAGGTGGGTCCGTCCAGCGGCTCGGCGCCGGCCCGCAGCGCCGCGCCGGAACCGAGGCAGTTGAACATCTCGGGCAGCACGACGAGCTCGGCGCCGTCGGCGACCGCCGTGGCGACGAGGCGCGCGGCGGTGGCCAGGTTGTCGTCCTTGTCCGCGGTCGACGTCATCTGCACGGCAGCCACTCGCACGGTCCGACGCTACCGGCCCCCGGCTGCCCGGGCACCGGCGCCTGGCGCCGCGGTCAGCCGATGTAGGGGAAGACCGTGAGCGTGGCCGTCTTCGTCGTGACCACCTTGCCGTCGGGGCCGGTGACGGTGAGCTTGTAGGTCGAGGTGGTGCCGTTGGGACCGGCGGGCGCGGTGCAGCGCGGGGCCGTGGCGGCCGCTCCGGGCGTCGTGCTCACCGTGCCCGGGCAGACGACGACCATGCCGGTCAGCGCGTTGCTCGGCAGCGTCGTGACCGTCGGCGCGGTGGGCCCTTCGACCGTCACGGTGACCTTGGCGCCGCCCTTCGGCGTGACCGTCCACGAGAGCGTCGGGCTGGTCTCGCGGGGCCCCGGGGCCATCGACCACGGGCGGTTGTCCCGCGACGAGGGGTCGGTGGCGTTGCCGCTGTCCATCGTCAGGGTGGCGTCGACCATGATCGGCGCCGTGGTCGTCGTGGAGGTGGGCGCCGTCGTCGAGGGGGGCCGGGCCGTCGTCGGGACGGTCGGGCCGGTGGTCGGCGGCGGGGTCGGGCTGGCGCCGGTGGTCGGTGGCGCGGCACCGCCGCTCGTGGTGGGCGGCACCGACAGCGGGGTCGTGACGGGGTCGGTGGCGGCCGGCGCCGACGTGGTGGTCGGATCTGGGCGGGTGGTCGTCCCGCCGCTGGTCACGGCCGGCCCGCTGGAGGCCACCTCGATCGCCGGCGTGTTCGAGCGGCTGCGGGCGAGGAACCCGACCGCACCGGCGATCACGACGAACACCGCCGCGGCGGCGAGCAACGAGTTGCGCACGGTGTGCCTGGTCGTCTTGGCGCCGAGCTCGGTGACCGTGGCGACCGCCGCCTCGGTCCCCGCGGGCACGCCCGCCGCGCCGGCGGATCCGGGGCCGCCGGCTCCCGTGCCCGCCGGGCCCGATCCGGCCGCGCCGAGCCCGCCCATCGCGAAGCTCGAGAACGCCGAGCCCTGCATCGGCACGCCTGCCGCCTCGAGCGCGGACGCGGCCGACTGCTTGAGCAGCTGGGGCGCGATCAGCAACGGCGCCGCCGCGAACAGCGCGGCGGGCTGCAGCCGCATCCGCTGCTTCTCGTCGCACTCGTCGCAACCGGGCACGTGCCGCTCGATGACCTTGACCGCGTCGGCGCCGAACTCGGCGATGCCCGACTCGTGCAGGCGGGTCGCGAGGACGGCGCACGACGGCTGACCGTCGCGCCACAGCACCCGGGCCCGTATCGCCGTCTCGAGCCGCCCGCGCAAGCGATGCACGAGCTGGTTCGCGGCGTTGCGGTTCATGCCGATGACGTCGCCGATCTCGGCCGGCGTGAGGCCGTGGCGCAGCTGCAGGTCCAGCACCTCGACATCCCGCGCCGGCAGCGCGGCGGCCGCCTGCCACACGAGGGACTGGGCCTCGCGGTCTTCGAGGGCGGCCTCGGGGCTGCTGGCGCGACCGAGGCGGTCCTCCACGTTGAAGCCCGCGGGAGCGCTGGAGGGTGAGGCACCGACCGACTCGATCATCGCGAGCCCCTGATCGTCGAAGGCCGACGAGCGGCCTTCCCGGGCGCTGCGGTTGTACGCGCCGTTGCGCGCGATGCGCAGCAACCAGCCGCCGAACGCATCGGGGTTCTCGAGGCTGTCCAGCGATCGCCACGCCTTGAGGAACGTGTCCTGGGTGACCTCGGCAGCGATGTCGGGGTTGTGCACGATGCGGTGCGCGAGGTCGTAGATGCGATCGAACCACTTGTCGTACAGCTGCCCGAAGGCCTGGCTGTCACCCGCGCGGATGGCATGGATGAGCTGCGTGTCGCGGGCCCGGCTGGCGAGCCGTTCGCGATCGACCTCGTCGGTTCCGTCCATCCTCTTCCGTCCTGTCCGGGTGACCGGGGCCCCACCGCGGTGGCGGTGCGGGTCTGCTCCGCCCTCGAGGCGGGATGTCCGCTCATTGTCGCCCATCTCCGGGTCGGCGCCTCTGGATGTCCGGACCTTCCGGAGCAGCGCAGTGGTCCTGACCGGCGAGGGGCCCATCGCTTACGCGGGCGTCGACCGCGTTCCTCGGGCCTCGGCCCGCGGGCGCTGGGGAGAACGAGCGGCCCCGCAGCATCGGCGCCGTACGACCCGAACTTTCTATGACCGAGGTCACCGGAGATCGGCGTAAGCGGCCCGCGGCCCGCCGGTCAGGCCCCCCGAAGCGCAGCCACGACACCGACGTCACCGGCTCCGCTCCCGCAGTCCTCCCGAAGCAACTGACCCCCCACCAAGAACCCCCCAACCCGCAAGGAGCTCATCATGAAGAACCACCGCACCCTCGCCACCTTCCTCCTCGGCACCAGCCTCGCCGTCGGCGCCGTCGTCGGTCTGGCGCCCACGAGCCAGGCCGCCCCGACGGACGGCGGCGTCATCCAGGCCAAGCCCACCACCATCTGCCAGAAGATGCCCGAGGTGTGCGTCGGTCCCGTCGTCGTGACGACGAAGAAGCCCCCGATCACCATCAACACGATCCCGCCCGTCACCATCGGCACGATCCCGCCGAAGCCGACCACGACCGTGAAGCCGACCACGACCGTGCAGCCCACCACGACGGTGAAGAACACGACGACCACCGCCAAGCACGACGACCCCAAGCCGTCGTACCCGTCGGCCAACCCCGACACCCCGGTCAAGGGCCAGCCCGTCTTCACCGGCTGATCCTCGCCGAGACCTCCGGATCCGCCGGGCGTCACCGGTCCCCTCCCACCGTTGACGTTCGGCGGCTCCGCCGTCGCTCGACCCTCCCGTCCATCCCCACCGCACGCTCTCCCCCCACTCGCTGTCATCACCCAAAGGACCCACCATGCGCATCCCCGCTCGCCTCGCCCCCGCCCTGCTCGTCCCGCTCGCCCTGCTCGGCGCCGCCGCCTGCAGCACGGGCACCACCAGCGCCACCGCCGGCCCCACCGTGGCGCAGTCCGCCGACGCGCCGACCACCGTCGGCGCCGCCACCGATCCCTCGACCGAGGCACCCGCAGACGATCCCGGCGCCACGACCGCGCCCGACGCGCCCACCTCCGACGTGTCGATCGCCGCCCGCGTCACCGCCGCCAAGGCCACGATCCGGGCCGAGGCCAAGGACGATGCCAAGGTCGTCACCGAGGTCGGCCAGACGACGAAGCTCGGCTCGAAGACCACGCTGCTCGCCCTCGACGTCGAGGGGGACTGGGTGCAGGTCGCGCTGCCGATCCGTCCCAACGGCTCGACCGGCTGGATCAAGAAGAGCGATGTCCAGCTGCGCCCCAGCACCAAGGCGATCACCGTCGACCTGGCCAACCACAAGCTCGTCCTGACCGACGCCGGCACGACGGTCCTCGAGACCGACGTGGCCATCGGCTCGAAGCAGAACCCGACGCCGGCCGGGCAGTTCTACGTGACCGACCTGCTCGACACGGGCAACGCCAACGGCGCCTACGGGCCGTTCGCCTTCGGCCTCTCGGGCCACAGCGACACGCTGAGCGAGTTCGGCGGTGGTGACGGCCAGCTCGGCATCCACGGCACGAACGAGCCGGCCAGCATCGGCCAGTCGGTCTCGCACGGCTGCGTGCGGGTCCCGAACGACGTCGTCAAGCAGCTCGTCGACCTCGTCCCGCTGGGCACGCCCGTCACCATCTCGTAGACCTGCCCTCGAGGGCCGGCTCCTCCCCCGGCCCCGGCGCTCGACCCCCTCACCACCCGACCCGTCCTCACGACAGCGAGGGAGCCCCCGGGGCGGCGACCACCACGGTCGCCGCCCCGGTGCGCGCCCGGCGCTCGCCGCGAGGTCGCGGCCCCTCGCGCTCCGGGTACCGCACTAGAACCTGTTCTAGTACGGTGGCGGCGCCGCGGAACCGCGCGCGGCCCAGCGATCTCGAGGAGCACCGATGAGCGAGGCCCGCACCGACAATCTCCCCGTCGACCCGTTCGACGACCCGACCATCGGGCGGCGCTACCGGGACAAGGTGGCGCTGGTGACCGGCGCCGCCTCGGGCATCGGGCGCGCCACGGCGATCCGGCTCGCCGCCGAGGGGGCATCGGTCTGGTGCGCCGACGTGAACGAGGAAGGGCTGAAGGAGACGATCGCCACGATCACCGAGCACGGCGGCACGGCGCACGGCGGCCGCCTCGACGTCACCGATCCGGCGGCGTGCACCGACGTGGTCGCCGAGGTGGTCGCGCTGTACGGCGGCCTCGACGTCGTCTGCAACATCGCCGGGATCGGCGGCTCCCGCCACACGCACGAAGAGACCCCGGAGCGACTCAACGCGATGTTCGCGGTGAACGCCGCCGGGCCGTTCCACCTCAGCCAGGCCGCGATGCCCCAGCTGCTCGAGCGCAAGGGCAACATCGTGAACCTCGCATCGACCGCCGGCATGATCGGCCAGGCCTACTGCGTCGCCTACTGCGCGTCGAAGCACGCGCTCGTCGGCATCACCAAGGCGATGGCGGTCGAGTACGGCCGCGCGGGCGTGCGGGTCAACGCGGTGTGCCCGGGGGGCGTCAACACGAACATCCTCGGGGGCTTCATGCCGCCGGAGGGCGCATCGATGTCGCTGATCTCGCGCTCGTTCCTGACGCGCGACATGCAGGAGCCCGAGTCGGTCGCGGCGATGGTCGCCTACGTGGGCAGCGACGAGGCGTACTACGTGAACGGCGCGGTGCTGGCCGTCGACGGCGGCACCACGACGGGCTGATCTCGACGCCGCGTCAGCTCGGGGGCACGGCCTGGATCGGGGCCGCCGCCTCGGGGAACGTGCGCTGCAGGAAGTCGTCGCGCAGCGACGCGTCGGTCGGGTCGAGCCCGAGCGCGAGGCGGTACTCGGCGACGCTGAGGTGCTCGATGTAGGCCGACGCGCGCGCCGGATCGATGTTCTCGACCGCGCAGCCGTCGTCGTTGCGCTGCAGCAGCGGAACGAGAGCCGGGTACTGCGCGGCGTACGGGCCCAGGCCCCCGCGCCGCCAGCTCGGCGCGCAAGCGTCGACGAAGGCGGCGTGCCCCGCGTTGCGCACCACGGCGAGGCGCTTGGGCGCCGCGAGCTGGTCGTACTGCGCCTGCACGTCGGCGAGCGGCACGAGCGAGTCACGCTCGCCGGTGATCACCAACGCCGGCCGGCCGAGCACCGGCGGCACCGTCGCGGCGTCCGGCGCAGGAGCCACCGGGGCCTGCCCGGCCCACACCTTCACCTTGGGCTCCGAGATCGCGAACCGGTACGCCGCGAGCGCGCCGACGTCGAGCCCCTCCGCCGCCACCGCGGTCGTGTCGAGGCCGGTCAGCAAGGGGCTGCCCGGGCGCGTGTTCTCGCGTGAGAGCACGTCCAACGTCGCCCGGAGATCGGCCACGTCGGGATCGCCTTCGGTCACGACGGCGTTCGCGGCCACCGCCGCTGCGTCGCGCGAGCCGTGGTCGGGGGCGGCCACGACGAAGCCCCACGAGGCGAGGTGCTGGAGCTGCTGGGAGCTGTCCCGCGGCGTCCCCCCGAGCCCGTGGCTGTGGAGCACGATCGGGAACGGTCCCTCGGCGTTGATCTGCGCGGACTCGTACGCGTCGATCGGGATGTCCTGCACGAGCTCGGGCACGAGGGGCGCGAGGGAGGCCCGCAGCTCGGGCGGGTAGGCGTCGCCCAGGGAGTACGAGGTGCGGTGGCGCGAGCGCTTCGCCGATGCCGGGTCGGCCGGGTAGTAGAGCACCGCCTCGCGGCCGCGCACGTCGAGCGTCATCGTGCCGACGTCGTAGGGCCCGCGCGTGCTGAAGTCGACGGGCGCGGCGGCGAGAACCGTGGTGCCCCCGCCCGTCTCGTTCGTCGCCGCACCGCCGGCGCAAGCCGCCGCGGCCAGCATCACGAGGGCGAGCAGCACCGCCGGCACGGCCGCGCGACGCGGGCGCGTGGGCACGTCACTCGGCCAGCGAGTGCGGTGCGATCGCTTCCCGGTTCTCGATCTGCTCCAACGCGGCTTCTGATTGCTTGGCGGCATAGCCGAAGATCCCCTGGGCCATCAGCGAGAGCTCTTCATAGCGCCGCTCCTTGTAGATGCGGGCGCGGGCCTTGTGCACGTGCTCGTTGTCGGGTTCAGCCAGCACGGCGAGCTCGATGAAGTGCGCCGCCAGGGCGAGGTCGCCGTTGGTGCGCAGCTCGAGCGCCTTGCGGATCAGGGGCTGCACCCCACCGACGAGGTTCACGGTCTCCATCGCGATCGCGTTGTCCGACGGCGGCTTGAGGCGCGCCGGGTTGCCGTCGTACCAGCCGCCGTACAGGCGCCAGATGTTGCGGATCACGAACTCGGGCTCGTCGTAGGTGGGTTGGAGGTAGGGCTTCTCCATCAGCGCCGGCGGCAGCCGCACCGTGCGCAGGACCTGGTCGAGCGTCGCCCCGTCGTTCATCAGCTGCAGCGTCTGCTCGACGAGGCTCTCGAGCACGGTGGCGACGTCGTCGAGCACGGTGCGGATGCGGTGCGCACCCGCGATGGGCAGGCCGTGGGCCGGGAGCAGCAGCTCGGGGTTGTGCGCCGCCATCTCGCGCAGCGCTCGCGCCCATTCGAGCGGGTAGCGCTGCACCTTCTGCGGGTTGCCGGCGTTCGGGAACACCCACGTGAGGAAGTCGCCGCAGGCGATCGCGCGCGCGTCGGGCATCCACGCCCACGTGTGGTCGTCCGTCTCGCCGAGGCCGTGGTGCAGCTCGATGTCGAGGTCGCCGACGCGCAGCTGCATGCGCTCGCTGTAGGTGAGCGCCGGCCGCACCCACTGGGTGGGGAAGAGCGGCCGTCCCTCGTCGCTGGCGCCGAGCATGCCCATGCCGCGGTACTGGCGGGCGTTGACGATCGCGTTGTACCCGTTGGTCAGGTCGTACCGATCGAAGCGGTGCGGAACGTTCTCGTGGCCGACCACCACCGGGCGTCGCTGCTCGCGATCACGGGCCTCGTTGATGATCGGGCGGGCGCCGCCGACGTGGTCCGCGTGGCCGTGCGTGTAGATGATCGTGTCGATCGGCTGATCGCTCCACCGGCGCAGCGCGTAGCTGGCACGGAGCCCGAACGCCTCGAGGCTGGCGTCGAAGAGCACGAGCCCGTCGGCCGTCTCGAACGCGACCACGTGGGAGAACGCCTCGACCAGGGCGACGTGCTCGGCGACCTCGGACAGCTCGAGCGTCATCCGGTTGACCGGGCCGTCCGCGACGCCACTGTCGATGTAGCGAGCGGACAGCTCGAGCAGATCGGTCATCAATCCTCCCACCGGGCCGTGCCGGCGCGGACGACGGAGCATAGCGGTGCACTGCGCCGCGCCGCAGTGGCACGCGGGTCCTCGCATCGGATCGATCCCGGCGGGTAGGGATCCGCTGCGTCGACCACGGGCTCCGACGCGGGCGGGGGCGGATGTCCCCGCGAGGGTTCCCGTGGTCGGCCGTGCTCCGTACACTTCGCGACAGAGCCAGTGATCCTCCGGCCGACCGGATCGGCACGGCCGGAGCGTCAGCCCCTTTGGGACCCTCACCCAGGAAGGGAGCCTCCGATGAAGCTCACCGAACGCCTCGCGTCGCTGCGGGGCCACGACGACAACGCACCCCCCGTCCAAGAACCCGCAGGTGGTGCTCCGGCCGGTGGTGATCCGGCCGCCGCGCACCCGGCCGGCGGCGATCGCCGCGACCGTGCCGCCGAGCGCCTGCGCTCCGACGCCGTGGCGACCGAGATCGATCCGTTCAGCGCCGACCCCTCCGAGGCCCGGGTGCACATCACCGCGGACGCGGAGCTCGTCATCGATCTGCGGCCCGCCGCGGTCGTCGGCGGGCCGGCCGCCACGACCGACATGCCCTGCCCCAACTGCCAGAGCGCGCTTCGGGTCGACAGCCTCGACGCCGTCTCCCGCCGGGCGACCATGTCGTGCCGCGCGTGCGGCTTCCACTTCTCGCAACGCCTCACCGCCGCCGGCCGCTGACGCCACCGCCCTGACCGCCCGCCCCCGCCCGCCTGCGCCGTCTCGCGCTCGGCGTCCGACAGGGTCGCATGTCGCTCTGACTCGTCCGGCATGGCCGCTGACCTGCGGCGATGCGGGAGACTAGGCCGTTTGGCCCATGCGCACTACGATGTCCCGAACGCTCTGGTCGGCATTCGGACGGACTCACGGGGTTGGTGGGCGATGGCGCAATGGAACCTGCGACGGCAGCTCGAAGAGGCCGAGGCGCAGCGGCGCCTGGCCGCCGGGCTCGCCGCCACGGCGGACGAGTCGGTGATGCACCGGCCCATCCCCCGCGACGACGCGACGGCGACGGCGACCGCCGCCGCCTCGCCTCCGCCGCCGCCCCCGCCACCCGTCGCCCCGCCTCAGGCCGCCCCGCCGAGCGCCACCATCGACCTGCGCGAACCGCTCGCGCCGTGGCACGACCCCAACCCGGCGCCGCCGGTCGAGGCGCCCGCCGCCACCGAGCCGTGGCGCGACACGGCCTTGCCTCCGAGGCGGGCCGCCGCCATCACCTTGCCGCTGTGGCAAGGCTCCGCCGCGGTCCCCTCCGCCATGGTCCGCGAGCGGCCGCCCGCGCCGGGGGCAGCTCGCCCGAGCGGCACCGCCGAGGCGGCCGGCACCGACGCCGAGCTCGTGTCCACGCGCCAGCCCACGAAGGACCGCTGCCCGCACTGCGGCGGCAAGGTCCGCCTCGACCGCTTCGACCTCGTCGAGGCCGTGGCGCAGATGAGCTGCACCGACTGCGGCTTCCGCTACCAGGCCAAGAGCCCGAAGCTCTGACCTCGCGGCGGGGCGCTCACCCCGCTTCTTTGCGCGCCTGCTTCTCGCGGTACATCGACTGATCGGCCAGCGCCAGCAGATCGACCATCTCCATCGACGGGTCGTTCGTCGTCGCCGTCCCCACGCTCGCGCCCACGCGCACGATCTGACCGTCGATCATCATCGGGACCGCCAGCGCGTCCTGGATGCGCCGCAGCACGAGGTCGCGCTCGTCGGCGCTCAGCGACTCGCAGAGCGCCACGAACTCGTCGCCCCCGAAGCGGGCGACGGTGTCGACGCTGCGCATGATCGTGGCGAGCCGCGTACCGATCTCGGTCAGCACGCCGTCGCCGACGCGGTGCCCGAGCGTGTCGTTGATCTCCTTGAACCCGTCGAGATCGACGAAGAGCACGGTGATCGAGGTCGAGCCGCGCTGCAGGCGTCCGCGCGCCTGGGCCAGGCGGTCCTCGAGCAGCGTCCGGTTCGGCAGACCGGTCAGGGCGTCGTGCGTGGCGCGGTGGGCCAGTGCGCTCTCGGCCTGGTGCCGCTCGGTCACGTCCTCGATGCTGGCGATCCACCCGGTCACGAGGTTCTCGGTCGTGACCGGCACGATCTTCGCGTGCGCCCACCGCTGGGCGCGGCCCGTGACGACCCGGAAGGTGACCTGCTGGTCCTGCCCGGACTCGATCGCCCGCTCGGTCGCAGCCACCACCTCGGGCCGGTCCTCCTTGACCACCGCGCGCTGCCAGCCGTGGCCGACGAGCAGCTCGGTGGAGCGATCGAGGATCTGCAGCGCCCCGCGGTTGCAGTAGGCCACCCAGCCGCGCGCGTCGGCCAGCAGGATGCCCAGCGGCAGCATCTCGGCGAGGGAGAGGAACCGGTTGTCCTCGGCATCGGTGCGGGCGACGACCCGCGCGTTGTGCTCCTCGGTGATGTCGCGGATGCGCAGCACCGCGCCCTGCAGGTTCGAGCGCAGGGAGGCGTCGTACACCCGAGCGTCGAAGAGCCGCCACGATCCGTCCTTGTGCCGCGCCCGCGCTTCGACGCTCTCCTCGAACCCCTCCGTGAGGCGAGCCCGCTCGATGACGTCGAAGACCATCGGGAGGTCTTCGGGGTGGATCAGCTCCGCGATGTGGTGCCCGGCCTGGTCGTCCGAGTCGTAGCCGAGCGTGTTGAACTCGGTGGCGCCGGCGAGCTCGCCCTTCGCCGTGACGAAGACGAGGAACTCGGACGCGAACTTCCGCAGCTCGCGGTCCATGCGACGGCGCGACGATGCGTCGCCGTACGCGTCGTCCACCCAACCGCCTGGTGTGTCTCCCATAGCCGCTCCACCTTCGGCGCCGCGCACCCCCGAGCTCGGCGCCTCACTACCGCTTCGTTCTACCCCGCTTGTCTACAGGCTGGGCCGGCGCGCGACCCAACGACGACAGCGTACGCTGCAACGGTTCTGAGCGCCCGGCGGGAGCTCAGCGCCCGAACATGGCGAGCCACTCGTCGGCGTTGCGGGGCGTGAACACGTAGTTCCACTTGCGGGTGTCGCCCATGCCCATCGACGGCTCGGCCGAGTAGAAGTGCCCCGGGAACAGGATCGCCTCGTCCGGCACGTTCGCCAGGCCCTTGGTGAGGCTCTCGTACAGGGCCGCCGGATCACCCCCGGGCAGATCGGTGCGCCCGCACCCCTCGAGGAACAGCGTGTCGCCCGAGAGCAGGTGGTTGTCGACGAGGAAGCACTGGCTGCCCGGCGTGTGCCCCGGCGTGTGGATGAGCTCGATGGGGATGTCGCCGACCAGCACCTTGTCGCCGCCGTCGTGCTCGACGAGATCGCTCGCGGACAGCTCGGTCGTGCGCTGCACCCACGGGGACTCGTCGGCCTGCACGTGGATGGGCACCGGGTGCAGGGTCAGCAGCTCGCGGATGCCCGAGATCGTGTAGCCCATCATGTTCCCGCCGACGTGGTCGGCGTGGTAGTGCGACGCGAGGGCGCCGGTGATCTTCATGCCGTCCTCGCCGGCCACGCGCAGGATGCCCTTGATGTCGTAGGCCGGATCGATCACGACGGCCTCGCCCGTCTCCCGGTCACCGACGAGGTACACGAAGTTGCGCATCTCGCGGGCCAGCTGGTCGCTCGTGGCGATGTCTCGGCCGCACAGCAGCTGGCGGAAGTAGAGACGGTCCGCGGTGGTCTCGGCGGGGGCGCTGACGTCGGTCATGGGGCCATCCTACGAGCCGAGGGTCGCGACACCGGTCCCGGCCCGGACCCAGGTCGGGGCCGTGTGCGCGGCCCGGGCGACGTGGGTACCGTGCCCGTGTGCACACGCAGCAAGGGGGATCACCGACGGCCTCGGGGGCAGCCGACGACGTGCCGGATCACCCTGCGGCCGAGCCGCCCGACGCCCCCTCCGGCCCCGCCTCCTCGGCCCCGTCGGCGACCCCTGCGTCGGACCGCTCGTCGGCCGCCTCGCCGGATCTGCTGCGGGCCCGCCCCCCGGGTGCGGCGACCGCCGCGGCACCGTCGGACGACGACGACCCGGGCCGCCGCCGCTACGCGATCGTCGGGCTCGGCGGCGTCGGGGGCTACTACGGCGGGCGCCTGCTCGCCGCCGGGCACGAGGTGCACTTCGTCGCGCGGTCCGACTACGACCACGTGCGCCGCCACGGCCTCGTCGTCGAGTCACCCGAAGGCGACCTCGCCTTCGACGCGGTGTCGGTGTTCGACCGCACCGAGGACGTGCCTCCTGTCGACGTCGCCGTGCTGGCGGTCAAGACCACCAACGTCGAGCAGTCGGCCAAGCTGCTGCAGCCCTTGATCGGCCCCGACACCGTGATCGTCGCGCTGCAGAACGGCATGGGCGTCGAGGCCCCCATCGCCGAGGCGTTCCCCGGCGTGGCGGTGCTCGGCGGCATGTGCTTCGTGTGCTCGAACAAGGTCGGGCCCGGCCACGTGCGCCACCTCGACTACGGCGCCGTCACGTTCGGCGAGCACTCCGAGCGCCGGGGCGGGGCGGGCATCACCGCCGCCGTCGACGCCGTCGCCTCCGACTTCGAGCGCGCCGGCATCCCCGCCCAGCGCCTCGAAGACCTCACCACCGGCCGGTGGCGCAAGCTCGTGTGGAACATCCCCTACAACGGGCTGTCGGTGGTGCTCGAGGCCGGCACCGACGAGCTCATGAACGACCCGGTCACGCGCCTGTTCGTCGCCGAGGTCATGCAGGAGGTGCTCGACGCCGCGGCGGCGTGCGGCCACCGCATCGAGGCGGACTTCGTCGACTACATGATGCGGACCACCGACAAGATGAAGCCGTACAAGACCAGCATGCGTCTCGACTACGAGGCCAAGCGGCCGCTCGAGATCGACACGATCTACGGTGCGCCGATCGCGGTCGCAGCGACGCACGGCTTCGACATGGCCCGCACCCGCTTCCTGCACACGCAGCTGCAGTTCCTCGACGCCCGCAACCGCGGCATCGACCTCGACCGCCGCCCCCGCAGCGACTGACCCGCGGGCCGGGTCACCTGCCCCCCGGCGCCGACGCCGGTCGGTGCCTCACGCCTGCTCCCGGAACCAGTCGCGCCATGCCGCCTTGAACGTGGCGTCGTACTCGTCGTAGGCGGCGCGCAGCGCGGGGCCGGGCCACGCGTCGGGCACGAGCTCGTCGGGCAGCTCGGGATCGGCGAGCAGGTGGCGCAGCACCGCGGCGGACAGCACGAAGGCCGGCGCCATCGCCGCGGTCTCGCGTGCCGTCAACGCCGCCGAGCTCTGTTCGAGGTCGCGCTGGAACGCCACCGCCGCCTGCGCCCAGGCGTCGAGGTCCCACAGCGAGGCCGCCAACGCCCGGTCGTCGGCCTCGCCGGTGGCGTCGTGGTCCGGCGCGCCGACGAAGCGCCGGCACTGCTGCGCGACCAGCGCCAGCGCATCGGGTGAGCGGTCGGGATCGAGGTTGTCCGGACGGATCCACACGCCTTCGCGCAGCTCGGCCAGCTTCATGCGCCGCACGGCGTCGCGCAGCGCCGCCCGCGACGCTGCGTCGCGGCGCTCGGCCGTCACCACCACCAGCTCCCACTCGCCCGACCACGAGCGATGCCGCGCGCGCCGGCTGGCGAGCTGGCGGTCCTGCCGTTCGAGCAGCCGGCCCGCCAGCTGATAGGTGCCGTCGTCCGCCTCGAGCTCGCCGTTGGCGACCATGCGGGACAGCGCCACGCGGGTCGTGCCCTCCGAGATCCCGAAGATCTGGCCGGAGGCGACCAGCAACCGGCCCGGCAGGCGCGGCGGCTGCACGCCGAGGAGCGTGGAGGCGATGACCGAGCGCGCGCTCAGTGGGCGGGCATCGGCCGGAGCGGAGGGACCGTGCGGGCGGTGGCCGCCAGTGCTCTGGCTGCGGGGCGCGTCCTTCCGGGCGGTGGTCTTACGGTGTTGTGTCACGTGTTCTCTCTATGTAACATGGACCCATGGCCGTCACCACCGACTCCGACGATGCGCCGACCACACTCTCGCCGACCGTGCCGGACACCACCAGTGCACCGGCACCCGGCACGGGAGGCATGGCGTGGCCCCCCGAGATGTTGCCCGACGTGCTCCCCACCGATCGGCTCAACGCCAAGGGCATGCCGGTGCCCGAGATCCGCTCGGAGCTGCGCCGCATCCACAACGTGCGCAACGTCTTCAACGTGCTCGCCGTCTGGCTGCAGTCGTTCGGGCTGATCGCGCTCGCCTGCTGGCTCACCCCCCAGCTGCCGTTGGTCGCGGCGCTCGCGGTGTGGGTCGCCACGTTCCTGCTCATGGGCCGCGCGTTCGCGCTCTACGCCATCCTCGGGCACGAAGCCGCGCACCGGCTGCTCTTCTCGCAGAAGAAGGTCAACGACGTCGTCGGCCGGTGGGGCGTCTCGTACCCGGCGTTCATCCCGCTCGACGTCTACCGCCGCAGCCACTTCGCCCACCACAAGGACGAGTTCGGTCCCAACGAGCCGGACATGAACCTCTACACGGGCTACCCGATCACGCGCGCGTCGTTCAAGCGCAAGCTCAAGCGCGACGCGTTCTTCAACTCGGGGTGGAAGAGCCTCAAGGGCCTGCTGCTGGCGCTCAAGAGCAAGACCGCGCGACCGCTGGCCTCGAAGATCGTCATCGCCCAGGTGGGCGTGTTCGTGGTGCTGCTGCTCATCGGTGGGCTGTCGCGCTGGTGGCTCTACCCGGTGCTCTGGCTCGCGCCGTGGATGACCGTGTGGCGCGTGATCAACCGCCTGCGCTCCATCGCCGAGCACGGCGGCATGATGCGCTCGAACGATCGTCGCCAGACCACCCACGTCGTGCGCCAGACGTGGCTCGCCCGCTTCTGGATGGTGCCCTACAACACGGGGTGGCACCTCGCCCACCACGTCGACATGGGCGTGCCGTTCCAGCAGCTGCCCCAGCTGCACGACGAGCTCGTCGCCGCGGGATGGATCGTCCCCGAGATCGAGTACCCGTCGTACCGCGCGCTGTGGCGGGCCCTCAGCGACGGCTGAGCGCCTCGACGACGCGCGGCCGCGCGGAGGGCTCTTCGCGGCTTTCGGGAGCGCGCCGGTCGAAACCCGCTAATGTCCCGCCTCATGCAATCAGCCTTCTACGCCATCTGGGGCATCGCCTGGCTTGCCTTCGGAATCGTGTGCATCCTCGACGTGTCGAAGCACAGCGATGCCGCTTTCGAAGCTGCCGGGACACCCAAGCAGACCGCCCTCATCCTCACGATCGTCGGCACCGTGTGCTGCGGCTTCGTGAACCTCTACTACTACTTCGGCATCAAGCCGAAGGTCGACGCGGCCGAAGCCGGCGGCGGCTACCCGCCCGCCGCCTGAGGCACCGGACGGGCTCCTCGAGCCCGGCGACAAAACCATGTCCCGACCAACACCGGCGTGCCATGCGCCGGTGTTGTCGCGTCCGCAGCCAGGAGCGGCCTCGTCGGCCGCCGGGTGCGTTTGACGGTGCCTCGACCCGGGGTCGTGGATCACGGCAACTTCATCTTGGATGTGCCTACGATTGGGCATGCTCCTTGCACAGACGGTGGACTACACAACAAACAGCTCGGCAGATGCGGCGGCGGTCGGGGCCTCCCTGATCATCTTCCTCGTCTTCGGACTCATCTACGTCGGCATCTTCATCTGGGCGATCATGGCGATCCTCGATGTGAACAAGTACCCCGACCAGGCCTGGGCTGCTGCCGGGCAGAACAAGCAGACCTGGCTGATCCTGAACATCGTGGCGCTCTTCACGTGCCTCCTGATCACCGCGTTCTACTGGTTCAGCGTCCGCCCGAAGGTCCGAGCGGCCGCCGGCATGGCCTAGCGGCGCCGCCGCCCGACCCTCACGACGAGTCAGCAACGGCCGGGCCCTGCCCGGCCGTTGCGCGTCCGGGGTCGGCACCATCCAGCGCGCACAGGACGGTGCCGCCTTAGGCTCCGCCCATGGACCTCCTCATCGCACAGACCTCGTCCGACGTCGGCGCCGGCATCGGCGTCACGATCATGGTGCTGCTGATCTTCGCGGTGAGCGTCGCGATCTTCGTCTTCCAGGTGCTCTGCATCGTCGACACGACGAAGTACCCCGAATCGGCGTGGGCGGCGACGGGCCAGACCAAGTCGACGTGGCTGATCCTCACGATCGTCGGCCTGTTCGTGTGCTTCCTGATCTCGCTGTACTACTGGTTCGCCGTGCGCCCCAAGGTGCGCGCAGCAGCAGGCGCCGTCTGACCACGAGCCACCCACAAGCACGACGACGCGGCCGGGCGAACTGCCCGGCCGTGGCGCGTCGGGAGGTGCCACGGTGACCCGGTGCAGAAGGCCGACATCACCGCGGCGGTGGCGCGACAGCTCGTGTGCGAGCAGTTCCTCGGCGGGCCGACCTCCCGGTCACGCCGGTCGACCTCGATGGCTGGAACCACTCGATGGTCCGCGTCGGCGCCGACCTTTCGATCCGTCGGCGCGCCGTGTTGCCCCGGCCGACGACGAGAGGTCGCGCCCGGCCCTGCGGGCTGCGTCGGTCAGCCGGCGTCGTCGTCGGGCTCGGCGGTGGCGGGGGCCGCCGCGTCGGTCGCCGAGCGGAGCGGCGTGGGCTCGATCAGCTCGTGCTCCTCGGCCGCGGTCGCCGGACGCATGTCGTCGAGCACGACGGGCCCGTCGTGGCCGTGACGACCGTTGCCGTCGTCGCCGTGCGTGTGATCGTGGTCGTGGTCGTGGCGGTGGGCTTCGCCGTGGATGTAGGGCGGCACCTCGCTGGGCGCCTCGGTGCCGCGGCGGCGCCACGCGGCCTCGGCGCGAGCGACGACCTCGCGCAGCGGCAGGCCGGTGCGTCGCGCCGCGGTGGCGGCGTCGTCGTGCTCGACCTTCACGCGGCCGGCGCTCACCTTCACCCGGATCGGGAGGCCCTCGACGTCGACCACCTCCACGAGGCGCGACTGCGGCCACCGTTCGATCATCTGCCCGCGCACCCCGAACGATCCCGTCTCGCGCGTCAGGACGGTGGCGATCTGGCCGGCCACCGAAGGATCGGCGAGCGCGCTGACGGTGTGCGCGGGGCGCCCCTTCTTCATGATGATCGGCGTGATCCAGGCGTCGTGCGCGCCCGCCTCGAGCAGCGCGTTGACCGTGTGCGCGAGCTGCTCGCCGGTGACGTCGTCGACGTTCACGTCGAGCAGCACCACCGGCTGGCCCCGCTCCATCGAGGCGTCGCGCTCCCCGATGACGACCTGGGTGAGGTTCGGGCGGTCGCCGAGCTCGGCAGTGCCGGCGCCGAAGCCCGATGCCGCGATCGTCATGCGCGGCATCGGCCCCCAGTCGGTGGCGAGCGCGCTCAGCAGCGCCGCGCCCGTCGGGGTGGTCAGCTCGAGCGGCACGTCGAGCGAGTACGTCGGCGCCCCCTTGAGCAGCTCGACCACGGCGGGCGCCGGGTTCGGGATCAGCCCGTGCGCGCTGCGCACCATGCCGATGCCGTTGGCCACGGGGCTCGCGTAGATCTCGTCGATGCCGAGGATCTCGAGCGCCGCGCAGGTGCCGACGACGTCGATGATCGCGTCGATGCCCCCGACCTCGTGGAAGTGCACCTGCTCGGGCGGCCGGCGGTGCAGGTGCCCCTCGGCGATCGCCAGCGCGTGGAAGGTGGCGAGCGCGCGGCGGCGCACCCGATCCGGCAGGCGCGCTTCCTCGACGAGCGCCGCGATGTGCGCGGCGGTGCGCACGACCGTCGACGGCTCGGCGAGCACGTGCACCTTGACGGCGCCGATGCCGGTGCGCAGGACGCTCTCGCCTTCGAGGGCCCAGCCGCCGACGGGCAGGCGCTCGCACAGGTTGCGCACCTCGGTCAGGTCGGCGCCGGCGTCGATGAGCGACCCCATCGCCATGTCGCCGGCGATGCCCGAGAAGCAGTGGAACCACGCGATGGTCGTCGGCCGGGGGACGTCGTCGGGCGCGACGTCCTCGACGTCCGACCCCGTGAAGATGCTCCAGCGGTCGTCAGCCATGCCCCGCTCCTACGCCAGCGGCGTTCCCCGGTCCGCGACGGGGGCGCTCAGCCATCGACGGCCACCGCTTCGGGGGCGCGCTCCTCGCCCGCGCCTCGCGGGGTCGGCGGTCCGCTGGCCGCGCCGCCCGCCACGAAGAGCTGGCGCAGCACGGCCGAGGCCGCGCCGAACCCGTTGTCGATGCCGACCACCGTCAGCCCCGACGCACACGAGGCGAGCATGCCGAGCAGCGCGGTGACGCCGTCGAGCGAGGCGCCGTAGCCGACGCTCGTCGGGACGGCGACCACCGGCGCGCCGGTGAGACCGCCCACGACGCTGGCCAGCGCGCCCTCCATCCCGGCGACCACGATCACGGCGTCGGCGTCGATCAGGCGATCGGCGACCGCCAGCAGCCGGTGGATGCCGGCGACGCCGACGTCGGTGATCCGTTCGGGGTCGATGCCGTGCGCGGCCAACGTGGCCGCGGCCTCGTCGGCCACCGGGAGGTCGGAGGTGCCGGCGGTGACGACCACGACGCGCACGTCATCGCGCGGGGGCGCCGCCCGCCACACCAACGTGGTGCCGGTGCGGACACCCCCGGGGTTGCGCGCGAAGGCGGCGGTCCACTGCTCTTCGGTCGCACGGGTGAGGATGATCGGCGAGGTCGCGTCGTGGGCCAACAGGTCGGCAACGATGGCGGCGCACTGCTCGGGGGTCTTGCCGGGCCCGAAGACGGTCTCGGCCCTCCCCTGGCGCAGCGCCCGGTGGTGATCGACGCGGGCGAAGCCGAGATCGGTGAACGGCAGGTGCTGGATGCGGCTCACGGCGTCGTCGGGGGAGATCCGGCCGTCACGAACGTCGTCGAGCAGCTGAGTGAGGGCGGTGACGTCCACGTCACTATCCTGCTCGGTCGTGACCACACCTGCCGCATCAGCACCGTCCGGGCCGGCTCCCGCATCGGCCGGCGGCCCCCGGCGACTCGGCTACCTCGGCCCCGCCGGCACGTTCACCGAAGAGGCGCTGTTCACGCAACCCGACCTCCGCGAGCTCGAGCTCGTGAAGATCCACTCGATCCCCGACGTGCTCGCGGCGACGGCGGCGGGCGAGGTCGACCTCGGCTTCGTCGCCATCGAGAACGCCATCGAGGGCTCGGTCAACGTCACCCTCGACTCGCTCGCCTTCGAGACCGACCTGCGCATCGAGCGCGAGGTCATCATCGGCGTGCACCTCAACCTGATGGCGCTGCCGGGCACGAAGCTCGAGGACATCAAGCGGGTCATCACGATCCCCATCGCCATGGCGCAGTGCCGGCAGTACCTCGCCGAGCACCTGCCCGGGGTCGAGAAGGACGACGCCAACTCCACCGCCGGCGCCGCCCGCCTCGTCGCCGAGAACGCCGACCCGACGGTGGCGGCCATCGCGCCCGCCCGCTCGGCGGAGGTCTACGGCCTCGACATCATCGGCGCCGAGGTCGAGGACCACCCCGAGAACGCCACCCGGTTCGTCGTGGTCGGCCACGATGCGATCCCGGCGCCGACCGGTCACGACAAGACGTCCGTCGTCGTGTACCAGCGCGCCGACGTGCCGGGCTCGTTGCTCTCGATCCTGCAGGAATTCGCGGCGCGCAACATCAACCTCTCGAAGCTCGAGTCGCGCACCACGAAGGTGGCGCTGGGCGACTACTGCTTCCTGATCGACCTCGAGGGCCACATCGCCGACGAGCTCGTCGCCGACTGCCTGCGCGACATCAAGAGCAAGCACACCGATGTGAAGTTCCTCGGCTCGTACCCGGCGGCGAGCGCCCACGGCCCCGAGGTGCGCCGCGACGCCGACGTCGCCTGGAAGAAGGCCGACGCCTGGATCCAGGACCTCCGCAACCAGATCGAGCGCTGACGGGGCGGCGGCGCCGGCCGTCGAGCCCACTGGATCGGGAGCCGCCGGTCGCGGACGCCCAGCGCCGCCGGGCGACGAGCGGTGCCATCCTCTGGCGATGATCGTCGTGACCACCGAGTCGTGGACGTCGCCCGCCGCAACCCGCCTCGTCGCCGCGCTCACCACCGAGCTCGACGAGCGCTACGAGGGGATCGACAGCGAGGACGAGGACACCGAGCTCGGCGTCCTCTCGGACGACGCGCACTTCGTCGTGGCGAGGATCGCCGCAGCGCCGGTCGGCTGCGGAGCGGTCGTGGCCTGGGACGGATCCACCGCCGAGGTCAAGCGCGTCTACGTCGCCCCCGAGGCCCGGGGTCGCGGCGTCGCGCGCGCCGTCATGGGCGCGCTCGAGGCTGCGGCGGCCGAGCGCGGCATCACGACCCTGCACCTCGAGACCGGCCGGATGCAGCCCGAGGCGATCGCGCTGTACGGCTCGCTCGGCTACGAGCAGGTGCCGTGTGGCGGGCGGATGCGCAGCGCGGCGTGGTCGGTGTGCATGCAGAAGCGGCTCCGCGCCGGCGCCGCCCCGCCGGGCTGAGGTTGGCGCCAACACGGGCTCGCCGCCCGGCAGCGCCGGGTTAGCCTCGTCGACGGAGGGATGGCAGAGCGGACGATTGCGATGGTCTTGAAAACCATTGGGCTGTAACAGGTCCCGCGGGTTCGAATCCCGCTCCCTCCGCTCGATCCGTCCGGCGTCGGTTGTGCCGCAACCGGCGCCGCGGCGGGTGCTCCGGCGGCCCGCCCGCAAGCCGGATCGGCGGGGCGGGCCGCTTGTGTACCATCTGCGAACACAACCTTGGAGAGGTGCCAGAGTCCGGTCGATCGGGCCTCCCTGCTAAGGAGGTGTGGTGTAACAGCCACCGTGGGTTCGAATCCCACCCTCTCCGCTCGAAGACGTCCACGACGTCGCCAGGGGCCGAACCCACAAGGGTTCGGCCCTCGGTCGTTTTCGACGCCCTTGGTTGCGGCGGCGCCGTTGCGGTGGACCCCGCCGAGGAGTCGCCGACGTCGAGCACCTGGATCACCGCGCGAGCGGCACTGCGTCACCGTGACTCACGGAATGTCCTGCGGACGGTCGGATCCGCTGCCGTGGCACACTCCAGGGATGCCGCGGCGAGGTGACGACTATCGCCGTGCGGCGGTGCGGCGGTGAGGCCCGGGTTCCCCCGGCGCAACGAGGTGCGCCGAGCCCTCCCGACCGTGGTCATGGCCGTGTCTCTTGCGCTCGTCGCCTGCGCTCCCGTTGCCCGCGACGACGCCACGTCGACCCGATCCACGCCAGGCGGCTCTCGGCCGGGGACGCCCCGCACGTCCCCGGGCTCGACCGCAGTCCCAGAAGGACGGGCCCGCGTGATGCACAGCTCGGAGGCCCAGACCCGATTCGAGTCGCTCCTCGCCGACCGCGGCCTCGTGCTCGACGAGCTCCGGGTCGATGAGCTCGTCGGGGCCATGCGGGACTTCTACGCGGACGTGCGCGTCGAGGACGTCGGCACCGAGGAAGACGGCGACATGCTCCTGTTCCAGTGGGGCACCTCCGACTGGGGGTCGGGCCGGACCTTCGAGCTCGATCTCACGCGTCAGGTGATCACGACCGAAGCGGTCGACGACGACGCCATCTGGCAGCTGCACGTGACGATGCACTTCTCGGTCACCTCCGAGTCGGACCAGCTCGGATCCGGCAATCGGTGGTGCCACGATCCGAGCGAGCTCGAGGAGCTCCGGTCTTTCGTGGACGGCGCAGACGCCACCAAGTACGCCCGGTCGCACAAGCCCGACCGCGTCGACATGGCCTTCGAACAGGCGGGCTGACCTCCCGTGAGCGAGGGTTCGACGCGACCCAGCGCGGGATGCGCCGATCGGTCGAACCGCCACCTCGGGTTCTTCGCCGGGGCGTGACGGAGACATCACGGCCGGCAACTGGACACCAAGTATCGAGCGGCAGCGAAGGTGCCCGACGTCGAGGCGGGCGCCATCGGGGCGGCGAGGATGCCGACGTCGAGGCGGATGCAAGCGGGGGCGGCGAGGATGCCGGTCAATGCCATGGCCAGCATTCGAGCAGGCTCGGACTGCGAGGTCGACGAACCCGGGTCGGGGCGCATCAGCGCCCGCCACCACCGCCTCCGGGTGCGCTGGAAGAGCGCTTCAGGAGACGGGCGAGGAAGGACACCACGAGGAGCAGCGCGGGTATCAGCACGGCATGCGCCGCGAGGGCAACGACCACGTTCGACGGCTCGGTCTCGGCGCCGCCGACGATCACCCATCGGGTCTGATCGCCGAAGAACGGCCGGTAGCCCGTCGTCGCCGTGCCGGGGGTGACCGCCCAGAGCGCCAGCTGGTCCCACGCCAGCAGGCGGCCGGTGGCGATGCCGGCGCCAGCGAGCACGCAGGCGGCGCCGGCCAGCACCGCGCCCATCGCCGGACGAGCCTCGAGCAGCACGCGGATGACGGCGAGAGCGAGCACGATCAGCAGCGCCACCATGAAGAGCCGGGCGGTCCAGATATGGGCGAAGCGCACCCAGTCGACAAGGGGCACCGCATCACTCGTCGTGCCCGATGGGGTGAACGGGTTCCCGGCGGCGGGCGTCGGCCGGTAGAAGAGGCCGAGCCAGACCCCCGTGCCGACGAGCCCGATCGCGGTGACGCCGGCGGCGGCCAGCGCCACCTTCGCGAGCTCGGCGACGACCTGCGTCGCCTCGTCGCTCTCGTCGTCCCCGACCCACATCACGAGCTCCGTCCGGTTCTGGCGGCGGGCGCCGCGGGCCCCTCAGGACGTCCGCCCTTACCCAGCCCGGAACGCTACGAGATCGCGCTCGCTGGCGACGCCACAAGCCCTTTGGGCGCGGAGCGGCGCTTCGCCTATGCTGCTCCGACCACCAAGCGCTCGTAGCTCAATTGGATAGAGCATCTGACTACGGATCAGAAGGTTGGGGG
>CAYUOL010000067.1:0-25109 GCA_964446345.1 uncultured Iamiaceae bacterium
GGCCGTCGCGGCCCCCGACTCGGGGATGTCGCGGTCATCGCGTCCTTCGCGGAGAGCGGACGGGCCGAGGCCCGTCGGGACCTCCGACTCTAATTGTTCTAGCAGCGTGGCGAAAAACTGTTTGGCGGGTGGATGGGTGCGGTCGTGAGTGAGGACCGTCGGCTGTTGCCGGCGACGCCGTTCCAGTCGCTCGGCGTGTACCTCGACCACGGTGGCGGCGCCGGCTTGGTCGGAGCGCGCCACATCGGCGCGGCCGAGACCATCGCCGAGATCGGCGCGGCGGGGTTGCGCGGGCGCGGCGGCGCGGGGTTCCCGGCCGCGGTCAAATGGCGTTCGGTTGCCGATGGCGGGCCCGGCGCCCGTTACGCCGTGGCCAACGGGGCCGAGGGCGAGCCGGGCACGTTCAAGGACCGCGCCCTCATGCGCGCCAACCCCTACGCGGTGCTCGAAGGTCTGCTGATCGCCGCCGAAGCGGTCGGCGCCCGCCACGCGTTCATCGCGCTGAAGGCCAGCTTCGAACCCGAGCTCGCGGCCCTCCGCCGGGCGCTCGCCGAGATCGACGACGCCGGTTGGCTCGCCGGCATCGAGGTCACCGTGGTGACCGGACCCGAGGAGTACCTCTTCGGTGAGGAGAAGGCGTTGCTCGAGGTGATCGAAGGCAACGAACCGCTGCCCCGCTGGTTGCCGCCCTACCTCCACGGACTGTTCGCCACCGCGCCCCAGCTCGGTTGGCAGGCCCATGATCCCGACGCCGCCGATCCGGGCGGGCACTCCGCCAACCCGACGCTGGTGAACAACGTCGAGACCCTCGCCCAGTGCGCCTGGATCCTCGCCCACGGCGCCGACGCGTTCCGATACGACGGTACTCCGGCGTCACCGGGCACGATGCTGTGCACGATCGTCGGCGACATCACGCGGCCCGCGGTGCTCGAGGTCCCGATGGGCACGCCGTTGCGTGCGGTGCTGGACGCGTGTGGAGGACCCCGCCCGGGGCGCAAGATCAAGGCGGTGTTCCCCGGGGTCGCGAACGCGGTGCTCACCGCCGAGCTGCTCGACACGCCGCTCAGCTACGAGGCGATGGAAGCCGTGGGATCCGGACTCGGCGCTGGCGGGTTCATCGTCTACGACGACGGCACCTGCATGGTTGAGGTCGCGGCCATGCTGTCACGCTTCTTGTACGTCGAGTCGTGCGGCCAGTGCCCCCCGTGCAAGCTCGGCACCGGCGACATCACCGCCGCACTGGACCGCATCCGCACCGGAACTGGTCAGGACGCGGATCTCGGTCGCATCGAGGAACGCCTCCGCATCGTCACCGACGCCAACCGCTGCTACCTGCCCGTCCAGGAACGCATCGTCGTGGCGAGCGTCCTGCGCGCCTTCCCCGACGACGTCGCCGCCCATCTCGAAGGCGCATGCCGATCACCGCGCCGAGCCCTCCCGACGCCGAAGGTCACCGACCTCGCCGACGGGGTCGTCACCTACGACACCCGCCAGGACCACAAGCGGCCCGACTGGACCTACGAACCATGACCGTCGCCGACCCCGTCGCCCATCCCGACCCGACCGCTCACGACCTCGAGACGAGGTCAGACATCCACGACCTCGTCGTCGCCTTCTACCGCGAGATCGTCTTCGACGATCTCCTGGAACCGGTGTTCGGTGAGGTGGCCGAGGTCGACTGGGCGCTGCACATCCCCAAGCTCATCGACTACTGGTGCCGCGTGCTGCTCAGCCAGCCCGGCTACGCCGGCGCGATCCTCAACGCTCATCGCCACGTCCACGACATCGAGCCCTTCCGGGCCGAGCACTTCGACCGGTGGTACGCGCTGTGGGTCGACGCCATCGATCGCCGCTGGACCGGCCCGAACGCCGCCCTCGCAAAGACCCACGCTGCGCAGATCGCCGCAGTGCTCGCCCGCAAGCTCCTCGATCTCGACTGGCAGCCCTCTCCCCACCTGCCCTGCCCGGATCCCTGACGTTGCCCGAGACGACACCTGGGCTGACAACGGGGGCCCTCTTCGATATAGTTCTAGCATCAGCTAGAATAAATAGAGGAGGCCGACGTGAGAACCATGGAACGTCCTGGATTGGACCAAGGCCACGGCGTCGCGTCGCCGGTGGCGATCGCACCACCGGCGCAGCGGCCGAGCGAGGCACCGGTCGCTACGAGTGAGGACGCCGGGCTCGTCGGGGCGTTCGTCAAGGGTTCGCTCGTCGGGTTCGTCGCCGTGTTCGTGCTCCTTGGCGGCATGACCCTGGCCGTCGGCATGGGAATCGGGGCTGCCCTCGGCGTCGGCGCCTTCACCGCGTTCTGGGGTGGCCCCGGGTTCGGCGGGATGATGGGCGCGGTCTTGCACTACAGCCGAAACGAGGGGGCATGACCGCCCGAATGGCGTGCGCGGCTCGGGCACGTCCGTACCCGCGATCCGAGGGGGCGGCGTGAGGATCAAGGTGCATCCGGGCCTGTGCGTGGGCAACGGCGCCTGCCGACACTTCGCGTCGGCCGTGTACCAGCTCGACGGCGAGGGCTATCTCGACCTCCACCTGTTGCAGGTACCCCCCGAGCTCGAGCGCGACGCCGCGTTGGGTGCGAGTGCGTGCCCCACCCGGGCCATCTCCGTGCTGGCCGACGCCCCAGGTCCGACACAACCGACGGACGGGCATCGGTGAGCGTGACGAGCGCGTCGGTCGGTTCGCCGGCGTCCGCGCCGGTGACGGCAAAGCCGCGGCCCCTGTGGCGGACGGTCGCCGTGCCCTCCGAGCACGGCGGGTGGGGCCTCACCTTCGAACCCGTGCTACTCGGTGTCATCGTGGCGCCGAGCTGGGCCGGCGTCGCGATCGGCGCCGCCGCCATGCTCGCGTTCGTGGCCCGGACCCCGGCCAAGGTCGTACTCGTCGACTCGTGGCGCCACCGCAGCCTGCACCGCACACGCGTCGCGGCGCTCGTCGCCGCCGTCGAGATCGCCGCGCTCGTCGCGCTGCTGGGCGTCGCCGCGGCGACCGCGTCGGGTCCGTTCTGGATCCCGCTCCTCGCGGCCGTCCCGTTGATCTCGGTCGAGCTCTGGTTCGACATGCGCAGCCGGAGCCGCCGCCTCGTCCCCGAGCTGGCCGGCACGTTCGGTATCGGTGCGGTCGCCGCCGCGATCGTGCTCGCCGCGGACGGCGGGGCCGTCCTCGCCGCCGGGGCGTGGCTGGTGATCGTCGCCCGGGCGGTCGCGTCGCTGCCGTTCGTCCGCTTCCAACTTCGCCGGGTGAAGCACCAGGCCCACCGGCGATGGGCCCAAGACCTGGCCCAGGCCGCCGCGGTGGCTCTCGTGGTTGTCGGGTTCGTTCTCGGATGGCTGCCGCCCGTGGCCGCCGGTGCGGTCCTCGCGCTCGCGACGGTCCAGTTGGCGCTCGCTCGGACCCATCCCCCTCGGGCCGTGATCGTCGGCGTGCAGCAGCTCGTGTTCGGCCTCGCCGTGGTAATCGCGGCCGGCCTCGCTCTCGCCCGAACCTAAGGAGAACCATGCCCGTCGCCATCGACCCGTCCATCACCCTCGCCGAGCTCGTGACCCAACGGCCCGCCCTGGCCCGTGAGCTGGAGCGGCGCTCACTCGACTACTGCTGCGGCGGTCAACGCACCCTGGCCGAGGCCTGCGCTGCGCAGGGCCTCGATGTGGACGAGACAGCGACCGCCCTCGACGCCGCGCCCGGGGGCGAGATCGCGCCGTGGGCCACCTTCGGCCCGGCCGAGCTCGTCGACCACCTCCAGGCCACCCACCACGCCTACCTCCACGACGAGCTCCCGCGGCTCACCGCCCTGGCGGACAAGGTCGCGCAGGTGCACGGCGGCCGGCACCCCGAGCTGCTCGACGTGCAGCGGCTCTACGGCGAGCTGCGCGACGATCTCGAACCCCACCTCGCCAAGGAGGAACGGGTGCTGTTCCCCATGATCCGTGAGCTCGCCGCCGCCGACACCGCCCCGACGTTCCACTGCGGCACGTTGCGCAACCCGATCTCGGTCATGCTGCGCGAACACGACCGGGCAGGCGAGCTCCTCGAGCGGCTGCGCGCCATGACCGACGGCTTCGTCATCCCCGACGACGCGTGCGCCAGCTACACGGCCCTCTACACCGGACTGGAGGAGCTCGAAGCGGACACCCACCTCCACGTCCACAAGGAGAACAACCTGCTGTTCCCCGCGGTCATCGCGCTCGAAGCCGAGAAGCCGGCATGACCGCACCCGTCGCCAGCACCGACTGCCGATCCACCCCCCGACGCGTTCCGGCCTGCGCAACGGAGGAGCAGGCATGAGTGACGCCGGCGTCGAAGAGGTCGACCCCAGCCGGTGGGTCGAGATCACCCGCGAGAACCCCGACCACTCGAGCTGGTACGTGGAGCGGTTCCGGACCATGGCCGCCGCCGGTGACGACCTGGATGGCGAGTCCCGCTTCGTCGACGCCATGGTTGCTCGGCGCGCCCGCATCCTCGACGCCGGATGCGGCCCGGGACGGGTGGGCTCGGCGCTCGCACGGGCCGGCCACGAGGTGGTCGGGGTCGACGTCGATCCGGTACTCATCGCCGCTGCCGAGCAGGACCACCCCGGCCCCCGCTGGCTCGTCGGTGACCTGGCCGAGCTCGACCTCCCGGCCCGCGGGATCACCGAAGGGTTCGATGCCATCGTCTGCGCCGGCAACGTCATGCCGTTCCTCGCGCCCAGCACCCGGGTCACGGTGCTCGAACGGTTCCGGCGCCACCTACGTCCCGGGGGCCGGATCGCCGTCGGCTTCGGGGCAGGACGCGAGTACGACTTCGACGAGTTCCTCGCCGACGCCGAGCGCGCCGGGCTCGACGCGGGCGTCCTCCTCGAGAGCTGGGACCTCCGCCCCTTCACCCACGCCTCCGAGTTTCTCGTGGCGATCCTCACACCGTGACCACGCGACCCCCGCCGACACCTACCGCACCTCCACGACGAACAGCCATCTGTACGCCGTGTTCGTCACGCTCGAAGAGCACGTACTCGCGTCACCCACGAATCGCCTCCACGCAGCCCGATCCCACAAGCGCCCCCCGGGTTACGGTGGCCCCGTGAGGGTGGTGTCGTGAAGTCGCAACTGGATCGACGGGGACTCGTCTGGGGCGGGGTCGGCGTCGCGATCCTGCTCGCGATCACCATCCTCGGCAGCGGCCAGCTGGTGTGGTTCGACGCCGCGCTGGTCGGGTACCTGTTCGGTCTGATCTTCGCCACCTTCGCCATCATCTATCGGTACTCGGTGTGGTTGCGGCGTCCCCCGACGGCGATGTTGAACCGTCGGGGTTGGGATGCCTTCCGGGCCGGACGGTTTCGCAACCTCGTCGCGCTCCCGGCTCTGGTCGGCACGAACCTGCTGGCGCAGGGCTTCATCCGCCGTCGGTCCCGAACGCGGTGGCTGGCGCACCAGTTCGTGTTCTGGGGCTGCATCCTCGCCGGGCTGGTCACGGTGCCGCTGACGCTGGGCCTGTTGCACTTCCAGAGCGTCGGCCAGGACGCGGCGCGCTACCAGGTGTACCTCTCCAACGTCGGGACGGTGAACTTCGACGCCGAGAGCATCATCGGCTGGACGATCTTCCACGCCCTCGACATCGCCGCCGTGCTGGTGCTGGCCGGCGTGTTCATCTTCCTCAGCCGGCGTCTGCGCGATCCCGGCGCCCTCGCCGTCGAGCGCAGCGGCGACTTCCTCGCGCTGGCGGGCCTGTTCGCCGTGTCGGTCACGGGGCTGTTCCTGACCGTGTCGAGCACGTTCCTCGAGGGCCGGTACTACTCGGCGTTGAACACGATCCACGCGCTGACCGTCATCCTCGGCCTGATGTACATCCCGTTCGGGAAGCTGTTCCACATCTTCCAGCGACCGGCCAACCTCGGCGTGCAGTACTACAAGCGGGCCAACGCCGAGGGCGAGCAGGCGCCCTGCCGCAGTTGCGGCGAGCCGTTCGCGGCACTGCAGCACGTGGACGATCTCAAAGTGGTGCTCGACCAACTCGGCTTCGACTACGGCATCGGCACCGCCGGTTCGGCCTCCGGGGACAACTACCAGGACACGTGCCCGGCGTGTCGTCGACGCCAGTTCGCCCTCGCCCAATCGGTCCGCGTGGGGGGATTCGGCTGATGGCACGACCACCGATCTCCGACGAGGAGCTGATTGCCACCTACGGGCCCCACCTCAACGAGGCGCCGCCCGGGGGCTGGGATGCGGGCATCGATCCCGATCGCACCGTCAAGACGCACTGCTGCTTCTGCGGCCAGCAGTGCGGCATCAAGTTGAAGGTGAAGGACAACGAGGTCGTCGGCTTCGAACCCTGGTACGAGTTCCCGTTCAACGAGGGCAAGCTGTGCCCCAAGGGGGTGAAGCGCTACCTGCAGGGCAGCCACCCTGATCGGCTCCTGCATCCCCTCGAACGCGACCCGTCCTCACCGGAAGGGTTCCGGCCCACGAGCTGGGACCGCGCGCTCGACCGCGTCGTGGCCGAGATCCAACGGATCCAGGCCGAACACGGACCGGACGCCTTCGCCATGCTCAGCGGCGTCTCGCTGACCAACGAGAAGAGCTACCTCGTCGGCAAGTTCGCGCGGCTGGCCCTGCAGACCGCCAACCTCGATTACAACGGCCGGTTCTGCATGGTGTCGGCCGGGGTCGGCAACAAGAAGGCGCTCGGCGTCGATCGCGCCCCGAACCCGTGGAGCGACATCCCGCTCGCGGACGTCGTGTGGGTGGCCGGATCCAACATCGCCGAGACCTTTCCGATCACGACCAGCTACGTGTGGCGGGCCCGCGACCGTGGGGCCAAGCTCATCGTGCAGGACCCCCGCGTCGTACCGATGGCCCGCACCGCGGACCTCTTCCTGCCGGTGCGACCCGGCACCGACTCGGCGTTGTTCGGCGCCGTGCTCCACCAGCTGATCCGCCACGACTGGCTCGACCACGAGTTCATCGACGCCCATACCGTCGGTTTCGACGAAGCCGCCGCCGCAGTCGCCGACATGACCCCCGCGTGGGCGGCGTCGATCTGTGGGCTCCCCGCGGCGCGTATCGAGCAGGCGGCGGAGTGGTGGGGGACCGCGGCGACCGGAATGCTGCTGCACGCCCGAGGGATCGAGCAGCAGAGCAAGGGCGCCGAGAACGTGCTCTCGGCCATCAACCTCGGCCTGGCGACGGGCAAGTTCGGAAAGCCCGGATGCGCGGTGTCGACCATCACCGGGCAGGGCAACGGACAGGGCGGACGGGAGCAGGGCCACAAGTGCGACCAGCTCCCCGGCAACCGCGACATCTCGAACCCCGAGCACCGCGCCGCCGTCGCCGAGGTGTGGGGCTGCGACGAATCCGAGATCCCGGCCAAGGGGCTCTCGGCCGAGGAGATCATCGAAGCGATCCACGACGGCCGGATCAAGGGGCTGCTGTCGATCTGCTTCAACCCGCTGGTATCCGCCCCCGACTCGAACTTCACCAAGGAGGCCCTCGACAAGCTCGAGTTCTTCTCGGTCATCGACTTCTTCCTGTCCGAGACCGCCCAGCACGCGGACGTCGTGCTGCCTGGCTCGCTGCACGAGGAGGACGAGGGAACCTCGACGAGCGGCGAGGGCCGGATCATCAAGATCAACGCCGCGGTTTCCCCACCCGGCGAAGCCCGGCTCGACTGGCAGATCCTGATCGAGCTCGCCGAACGGCTCGGGCGGGAGCAGTACTTCCCGTTCCGGTCGACGAAGGAGATCTTCGAAGAGATGTGCCGGGCGTCCGCCGGCGGCACCGCCGACTACAAGGGCGTCACCTGGGAGCGGGTCGAGGACGAGATGGGCCTGTTCTGGCCCGTCCCCGAGGTCGGCCACCCCGGCACGCCACGCCTGTTCGAGGGCGGGAAGTTCTTCCACCCCGACGGCAAGGCCCGCTTCCACCCCATCCCGTTCCGCGAGTCGGCCGAGGTCGTCGACGACGAGTACCCGATCTGGCTCACCACCGGACGCGTCGTGAGCCAGTACCTCTCCGGCACCCAGACCCGGCGCATCGGTGCGCTCGTCCGCCAGTACCCCGAACCGCTCTGCGAGATGCACCCCCGCCTCGCCGAGAACCTCGGCGTGGATGACGGCGACCTCGTCACCGTCACCTCGCGGCGCGGCGACATGACGTTGCCGGCGCGTGTTGTGGCGACGATCCGACCGGACACCGTGTTCATCCCATACCACTGGCCTGGAGCCAAGGCGGCCAACCAGCTCACCAACCGGGCCCTCGACCCGCTGTCACGCATGCCCGAGTTCAAGGTGGCGGCGGTCCGCATCGACAAGGCCGCCGGTCGACGCGACACCGCCGACGAGCGGGACCTGAACCTGCACGACGGTGGAGCAGTGTGATGTACGGACCGAACGATCACCCGGTGTTCGTGATCGACCAGAGCCGGTGTATCGGTTGTCAGGCCTGTGTCCAGGGCTGCATGGAGTGCGGCACCCACCGGGGCCAGTCGCTCATCCACCTCGAGACCATCGACCGGGCCACCTCGACCCAGACCGCGCCGCAGGTGTGCATGCACTGCGAGGACCCGACCTGCGCGCAGGTGTGCCCGGCCGATGCCATCAAGCAGAACGAGGGCGGTGTCGTGCAGTCCGCGCTCAAACCGCGGTGCATCGGTTGCTCGAACTGCGTGATCGCCTGTCCGTTCGGCGTGCCCAAGTACATGGCCGAGCTCGATCAGATGATGAAGTGCGACATGTGCACCGACCGCACCAGCGAAGGGCTCAAACCCATGTGCGCGTCGGTGTGCCCGAGCGAGGCGCTCTGGTACGGCACCCGCGACGAGTTCGCCGCCAACCGCAGAGGGGAGCTCATCCGCGAGTTCCACTTCGGCCGCCAGGACGTCCGCACCCTCGTGTTCACCGTCGTCGACGACCTCGCTCCTGGTCCCCTTGACGTCGTCGCCGACCATGCCCGGTCCTGGCTCGACGACCCCTTCGACCTCGAGGAGACCGGCCGATGACCGACCCCGCCGACGGGCCGAACCCGCTCGAGGTCCACGCCGAGCCGCTGTGGAAGACCGACTTCCCCTACGAGTCCGCCGGCGAGGAAGAGATCACCCGCCGCGAGTTCGCCCGCTACCTCGCCCTCGGCTCCGGGGCGCTGGCCGCCGGCACCCTCGGCATCGCGGCGTGGAACCAGCTGCGCACCATCAACACCGGCGAACCGCAGCCGATCGTCGCGCTCGACCAGGTCACGGTCGGCGACCCCTACCTCTTCTCGTACCCGACCGGCAACGACCCGGCAATCCTTCTGCGCACCAGCGCCACCGACCTGGTCGCGTTCAGCCAGAAGTGCACGCACCTCGGCTGCGTCGTCTTCTACCAAGCCGACGAGAACCGCTGGCACTGCCCGTGCCACGAGGGCAACTTCGAAACCGAGACCGGCAACGTGATCTCCGGACCGCCCACCCGTCCCCTGGGCCGCATCGCCGTCGAGGTCCGCGACGACACGGTCTGGGCGCTCGGGAGCGAAGCGTGAGAACACCGACCATCCGAGCCCGGCGCACCACCAACGCCGTCCTCGTCTACCTCATCATCCTGGTCTCGTTCCAAGTCTTCCTCGTCACCGTCGCCGTCGAAGCGTTCGCCAGCGGCACCAGGACCCTCGCCTGGTCCGCTTCCGCGATATCGGTCGTGATCGCGGCGTGCGCAGCGCTGCTCGCCCGCTCCCTACGACACTGAATCCCGCCATGACCAACCCGACGCCGACGCGCTCCTCGCCCATCGCCACGCTGTTCCCCGGCTACTTCGCGCTCACCATGGCCACCGGGATCATCGCCGTCGGCGCCGCCCAGCAGAAGCTCGACCTCGTCGCCAACCTCCTGTTCCTTATCGCGCTGGTGGCGTTCGTCGTCCTGGTCGTGCTCAACGCCGCCCGGCTGATCCGCTACCCCGTGGCCTTCGTCAGCGACCTGACCCACCACAGCAGCGGCTTCTCGTTCCTCACCATCGTCGCCGCCCTCAACGTGCTCGGCAGTGGGGCAGCCGTCATCCACCAATGGTGGACCTTCGCCTGGGCCGCGTGGTTCGCCGGCGTCGCGTTCTGGGTCGCGCTGCTCTACCCGCCCCTGCTGGGCGTCATCCTCGGCGCACCGAAGCCCAAGCTCGGCGAAGGCATCAACGGCACCTGGTTCCTCCTTACCGTCTCCACCGAGTCCGTCGCGGTCCTCGGTGCCCTGCTGCTCGGGCACCGCAACGAACCGAGCCAACTGCTCGAGCTCACCACCCTGGCTGCGTTCACCCTCGGGCTCGTGCTGTACCTCATCGTCATGACCATGCTGTTCCTGCGCTGGACCTTCTATCCGCTCGGACCCGACGAACTGCAGCCCCCGTCATGGATCGCCGCCGGTGCCGTCGCCATCACCGTCCTCGCCGGCGCCAACCTGCTCGGCATCCGACAGGCGTACCCACGCATCGACCGGCTCGGCCCGTTCCTCGAAGGCATGGTCATCCTCGCCTGGGCCACCGCCACCTTCTGGTTCCCCGTCATGATCGCCATCGGGATCTGGCGCCACCTCGTCAAACGTGTCCCGCTGCGCTACCACCCCGCGTACTGGGCCCTGGTCTTCCCCATCGGCATGTACGGCGCCGCCACCTACAAGATGATCGCTGCGACCGGCCTCAGCGACCTCGACCTCCTGCCCCAACTCGCGCTCGCGATGGCACTCGTCGCGTGGACTGCCGCATTCGTCGGTCTCGCCGCGACGCTCACCCGAGGCGCATCACACACTCGACGTGCGGCGTGAGCGCGCGAGCCAGAAGAGGAACCGCCAGATGAGAGAGCCCCACCTTCCCGCTGGCCTCGTCGAGGCACGACGGACACCCCTGTTCGACCCAGCGTCACTACCCGAACCGCTCGCAGTTTCGCACCGCACCACCGTGTGGGCCGAGTTGCGGGTGCAATCCGGCAGCGTCCACTACCTCGACCTCGAGGGTCCCGAACCACGTGATGAGCGACTTGACGCGGGTGACACCGCGATCATCGCCCCCGGCGTCGCACACCACGTCGAGCCGTCCACCGACGCCGAGTTCTACATCCAGTTCTACCGGTCACCCGGTTCGGCTCCGGAACCGCCTACCGCAGCGGTCGAGAGCCATCGAGGTGCAGGACCGTGGCCCCACCGAGGACGGGACCTGGACACCCCAGACGAGATCTTCGAGATGGTCACCCGCCAATACGCCGACGTCGTCCAAGACGACCTCCTCCAGCCCTACTTCACGTTCGGACCCGGCTTCATCGACTGGCAAGCCCACATCGGCGCCGTCACCGACTACTGGTGCCATGTCCTGCTCTACGCGCCCGGCTACGAGATCGACGCGATCGAGATCCACCGCCACCTGCACGACCAGAACCCGTTCACCCCGGAACTGTTCGACCGGTGGCTCGAGATCTTCCGAGACACCGTCGACTCCGGATGGACCGGCCCCTGTGCGACGAGCGCCAAGAAGCGAGCCACTGGCATGGCCTGGGCCATGGCCCACCGGTTCCTCGGCAAGGGTGTCTGGCAACCCGAGGAACGCCGAACCTGAGGCGGTGCAAGCGGACGCGGCGGCAGCCCGCGGAACGAGGCGACCTAGCTCGCGCCCAACTTCCCGCGACCCTGAGCCCCGGGCGAAGCCGGCCCGACGTGAAGCGCTGAGCCCGCGCCGCTGATTGCTCCCGGCGGCCACGAGACAACGGCTCTACCTAGCCTGTGAGGCGCCGATGGGCACAACGAGGTCGCCGTTCCTGACCTGGCCGAAGCCCCCGAACGAATGAGAGGAACACCGATGCTTGAGCCACTCAAGGACCTTCCCGCCGGAGTGATCGGGTTCGAGGCGGTCGGCGAGGTTCACGCCGACGACTACGAGAACGTTCTGATCCCGGCTCTCGAGGCCGCGGCTGACGGCGGTGCGATCCGGCTCGTGTACGTGCTGGGCGACCGCTTCGGTGGGTACAGCGCCGGAGCGAGCTGGGACGACGCGAAGCTGGGGTTGAAGCATCACGGCAAGTGGGAGCGCTTTGCGCTTGTCAGCGATCACGAGTGGGTGAACCACCTCGCCGGTGCCTTCGGCTGGCTGATCCCGGGCGACTTCCGTCGGTTTGCGCTTGCCGAGCGCGACGCCGCCGTCGACTGGGTGGCGGGCGGCTGAGACCCGAGCGCGACTGTCGGGATCGAGCATCCGGAGAGGCCTCCATGCGGCCAGGCCCCACGAGCTTCAGCGGACCTGAGGTTGACGAACTCGCACCCATGACACGCCCCGGAGCGGTGGCCACGAACGCGGGCCGCCGAACGTTTTCGACCGGTGGCATGGCTGTGGCATAAACCTCTCCGATGGGTACAAAACACCAGTTCAGAGGGCCTGTTCCCTGTGTTCTACGACATCTAGTCAGGGCGATTTCGGGACCTGCGACGACGCCAAGCTGAACTGCTGTGTTGTCGTCGCTCGTCGGTTCTGGCGATTTCTCGTCGGCCGGTGGCATGAGAATGGCATAGATCGACGTAGCTCGATGTGTGCGCCCGGCCTCCAGACGGTCGGGCGTCGCGCTCGCACTCTGCTCGTGAACGTCAACCTCGAGCGAGATCACGGACCTCCGGCAGCAGCACGCAGCCTCGTTCGTGGCCGGATGTCGGCCCGACAAGCGCCCAGCGCACGGGGATCCCCTCGTCGTGATCACACGACCGGACTGTCCGCCGAGATCGTCACGGCTCGTCATTGCGGTCGAAGCGTGGCGGCGGTGCGATTCCTCACCTGGAGCTCCAACGACTTCACTCGCAGTCGGCGGGCGGACAAGGCCTGCCTGTTGGAAGAGATCGCCTGGAACATCGCCGCGCTCCAGGAGTGCGACCTTGCGCCGTCCGACCTCCTCTGTGATTCGGCGGACGTCGATGCTCTTCAGTTCGTGCCATCGAGCGTCAAGGCCAACCACAACGGCTGCGCTCTGCTGAGTCGCGGGGGATCCATCGATGATGCGCGCACGTGGCCGTCGGCGGCGTACGACCATGATCATCGAGAACAGCCACTCCCCGTCCGTTGCCTTGGGCGACCGTGACCGTTCCGTTCGGTTCGTTCACGGCGGTCAGCTTCTACGCGCCGCACGCGGCGTCGTCGACGAACGAGGAGCGGCTCTCGCGTGTGGGCGCGAGAACGGGGCGCACCGCGAGGTGGTCGGTCGTCTCAACGTCCTGGGAGGTTCGGTGATCCTCGGCATGGACGGCAACATGTGGACCGATCCGGTCGACCTTCTTGCATCCGACACCGATCTCGAGCAGCCGGACGTGGTTGGCTTCCAATCTGGCTGCTGCACTACATCGGTTGACCCGTTTCGAACCATGGCTCGCAGACCACGAGGACGCGCTGGAAAGGCTGCGACCGCTCCGACTGGACGGCCGGCTGGCGGTGACCCATGAGCGCGGCAGGAAGGGCCGGCCCCGAGGTCAACCGGATGGACCGGGTATACGTCTCCGACAACGTCACCGTGACAGCAGTCGAGCATGGCTACGCCGATGCGTTGGTGGCACGCAGCGACCGCGACTTGTATGGCCGAGATGGAGATCGTCTCGTGCGCCTTGAACGTGGAACATGAATGCGGTACATCCGGTCGTCGACGGCAGCGAGAGCCATCGGCGCTCTGGGTGCCGTCCCCCAGCACAGACTGACCGGGGCGCCGACCTGCAGCGTGGTCTTCTCGATGGCATAGTTGGCCTCGAGACTTCGCGAAGCCGCTGCACCAGCGCTTCGGCGGCTTTGGCGACAAGGATGGGATCGAGCAGCACCATGAACTCGTCGCCGCCGTAGCGAACGACGACATCACCCGCTCGACAGTTTCGGGTTAGGCGGGCGCAAACCTCGAGGAGCGCTACGTCCCCGGCCCTGTGAGCGAGGCGGTCGTTGATCGCTTTGAAGCCGTCGAGGTCGAAGAACGCTGGTGCGAGTCCGACGCCGGCGCGGCTACCTGGGGTGAGGCGGCCGAGAGCGCGCCCCGAGTGTGTTCACGTGCCGGTGGTCGACGGCGGCGCGCAGGGCCGCGAAGCAGGCAGGCCGGTCGTTGTCGATCCAGTGCTCGGGATCGGTCGGGTTGGCGTACCAGAAGAAGCGGCTGGCCCGACGTGGGTCTGCCTTCACAGATGCGGCGGGTGGGGATGTCTCGACGGTGAGGGCGAGGACACCGAAGCGGTCGTAGAAGTAGTCGTTGGAGGAACCGATGATGGGATACCACGCTCGCGACTGCTTGGACCGGTACTGGTGGTGGCGTTGCGCAGCGTTGAAGGCGGCGATCATCTTCTGAAAGCCATCGAGGTCGGCCGGTGGCTCTTCTTTGGAGCTCCACGGGTGCGTGAGGATGCATCCTGTGGAGTGCAGGTTGAGCAGGGCGAGCGGTCGGATCTCGCGCACCAGCGCGTCGACGGCCTGTGTTTCGGGTTCGGAGAGCGGTCGGGGTCCGCGGTACCAGGGCGAGCGCCACCGGTTCGTTCCCGAGATGGGGAGCCAGTGGTCGGTCACACCATCGGGGAAGGGCCAGTTGCGATTGAGGTCCACCCCGTGCGCATTGGTCCGTGGCGCCGATCGGTACAGGCCAGCACGATGGATCGTGGCGACGGCGCGCGTTCGGCTGTCCAGGTTGATGGCGGGGATGATCGTGAGATCGGCGACCTCGCTGAGCGGACGCGACTCAACTGAGTTGGCCGCTGCGGACTGCAGTACCGCGAGCGCGAGCTCCGAGGCGATCACCTCGCAGCCGTGTATCGCGGCGATGATCATGACTTGCGGTCTGTTGGCATCGGGCTGTGCACCGGGGGCTCCGACTGTGTAGGCCCGGATGGGTGCGCCGGCGACGGTCATGCCGATCGTACGGCTCTCGGCTCGGTCGCCGGCCGCTTCGGCCGCCTCTTCGCAAAGGGCACAGAACTCTCGAGGCCCGTGGTATTGCACCCACACGACGCTATGTCACCCACCTCAAGCTCGCATCTCGGCCGATGTGCAGCGACGAGAGCTACTGAGAGGGCCGATCCCAAGCCTGCTGTCGTGACCGCCATCGACCGTTGGTCGTGGCGATGGTCTTCGTACGCGCTGCTCTCGTCGCCCGCAGACGGTTCCGCACCTTCAGCAGCTGCGCGACGGGTCGGGGGCCAGTCCACCCCAGGGTCGCCGCGGAGCAGTCTCGGGTTTCGTGCACGATCGCCTTGACTGGTGGCAGCCGTTCGATGCGGCCCCTTGAGCGTCGAGGTGCGCCTTGAACCAAGCCGCAGTGGAGTACCGCATCGACGCGGACGATCACGTCGAGGTACTCGGCCCTGGCTGGATCGATTCGCGGTTGCGAACGACGCCCCCGACCTGGCCACGATCCCCTCGCACCGCACCCTTTGGCACTACACCACGGCCGCGGCGCTCGCCCAGCGGCTCGGGGCGAATCGAGTGCGGCGCGTGCACGAGCGGATGGCCGAGATGACACGTTCCTCGGCCTGTCGCACGGATGAAAGCGGCGCTGGTGTGGAAACTGGCCCGATGTTGCCACGTAGGCCACGTCCAGAGGACGGCTCATGTGGCTGTTAGGAGCATCATCCCCTCATGGCCCTAGTCCGTTTCCCGCGCCTGCTCCTCGGCTTCGTCGTGTGCATCGGATGGCGCTGTTGGAAAGTGTTCTCGCGCGGCTAGATTCGCCGGGTCGTCGGGGGTCGTGCCAAGGAAGTCCGTTGTCGAAGCCAACCCCTGATAGCTCACCGCTCATCGCCACGGGCCAGGTCGTGAAGGCTGGCGGCCGCCTCCCGGCGCTGGATGGGTTGCGCGGCTTCGCGCTGCTCGGGATGTTGGCGTGGCATGCCCAGCTCGAGTGGGTTCGGGGCGGCTTCGCACGGATGACGATCTTCTTCGTGCTCTCCGGGTACTTGGCCTCGTCGTCGCTCGTCCGGCTTCGGGACGCGGGCGGCACTCATCCGGCGGTGACTTATCTGCGGCGCCGCGCCCGACGTCTCGTACCGATGATGCTCGTCGGCGTCGCTCTGGCGATCGCCGTGACTTCAGCGGTCGGGTCGGTGGCGGCTCGCCGCAGCATGCAGGGGGATGTGTTGGCCGTGCTGGGCGGAGTGTCCAACTGGCGGTTCATCTTCGATGTGCGTGCGTACGGAGCGATGTTCGAGAGCCCCTCGACCCTGCAGCACTTCTGGTCGCTGTCAGCCGAGGAACAATGCATGTGGCTGCTTCCGCTCGCGCTGCTGGGAGCCTCAGCGATCGCCCGGCTGCGCAGTTGGCTGCCGATCGCGGTCAGTGCTGCTGCGTTGTTGGCGATTCCGGTGGTCGTGACGCAGTCGCCGGACGCCATCTACTACGGCACGCCCAATCGTGCCGGTGAGTTCTTCGCAGGCGCAGCGTTCGCGCTCTGGTACGGGTCGCGGCGCACCAACGCTCCAGGCGCACTTCGCTTCACCCGCCACCTTGGCACGGTGTCGCTCGTCGCTCTGGTGTTCGTGATGGCGGTGGTGGACCGCTCGACACCATGGCTCTACCGCGGAGGGCTCGCGCTGATGGTGCTCCCGGTTCTCGGTGTCCTGGCCGCGATCCGTACGGAGGGTGGCCTGGTTGTGCGGGTGCTCTCGATCTGGCCGCTGGCGGCCCTGGGCCGGTGGGCACTGTCGATCTACGTCATCCATTGGCCGTTGTTCGTCCTGATGGGGGAGGGTCGGGTCGGTCTCAGCGGTTGGTCGCTGGTCGTTGCCGAGATCCTCGTCGCCCTGGCCGTCGGCACGGCTCTCCACTTCCTGGTCGAGCGGCCACTGCTCGGGGGGTCCCTCCCATCATTGCGGCATCGGACGGCGCCGTCCCGGCCAGCCTGGATCGTGAGGGATCGCTTCCTCTTCTCAGTGATGGCGGGCGGGGCGCTGGTGCTGGCGGTGATTGCGTTCGCGGTACCGGTCCCGCCACCGGTGTACGACTTCGAGGTCGCCCAGGCGCGGGCGAACCAGCAGCCGAGTACCACGGTGGCGCCCGCCCCGGGGGTGGAGGGCTCGGTGTCCGGTGCTCCGTCGCCGTCGCGCGTTCTCAACCTCGGGGTCTTCGGCGGCTCGACGGGTGTGTTGCTCGGCGCGGCAGTGTTCGATTGGGCAAGTCAGATCCCAGAGGTGCAAGCCGTTCCGGCCTGGAGCCACTACGGGTGCGGGTTCCTCACCAACGGGGAGTATCTCGGCCGTGCTCCTGACGGCACGGCGGAAAGGGTCCGTCCCGACCCGGCGTGCTCGGATTGGCAGCGGAGCTGGCTGGAAGCCACCGAGCAGAACCGGATCCAGGTCGCCGTCGTCGTGACTGGCGTGTGGGAGACGACGGATTGGGTTTTCGATGGACGCGAGGCGCCATCCACGATCAACGACTCCGATTTCGATGACCTCATCCGCAGCCAGATCACGCAGGCTCTCGACGAGCTCACGAGCCGGGGCGTCAACGTGATCATCACGACCGCGCCGAACATCGGTCCGGGCACGACCGGTGACGCCCGAGCGGCGCGGGGCTTGCCGGACGACCACCCACAGCGGGTCCAGGTGTACAACCAGATCCTTCGGAGCATCGCGGCCGACCGCTCGGCGGTCAGCGTCATCGACTACGGCACCTACATCGACGGGTTCAGCCGCGACCAGTCGGCTGAGTGGCTTCCAGACGGCATCCACCCGACCGACGAGGCCGCGCGTCGCATCTGGCTCGAGTACCTGGGACCTGCTCTGCGCAGCACGATCCGCGAGACATGGCCGGCGTTGTACGACTCGTGATGTCTCAACCGTCAGGACGCTCCCTTCCGCGTGGTTCCCATGCGGTGCGTTGCTTGCGCTTCCTTGATCAAGCCCCCGCCGCTCCGCACGGCGGCTAACCTGCCGGGCCGATGGCACCTCGCGGTCGCGTGCTCCTGTTCCTGGCCGTTGTGCTTGCGGTCGGGTTCTTGCTCGCCGAGCCCCAACCGACGACTCCGGCGTCGGCGATTCCAGTCGCCCGCGCTGCGCACGAAGCGACTGGCACGGAGAGCGCCATTCGTGGCGAGAACGATGTTCCCGGTCGTCGTCGTCGACCACTCGTTCGTCACTGGCTGCGGCGTGCCGCGCAACGTCTCGGAACGCTGTGCGTTTCCCACCCGGTTGAGGACGCGATCGTCAGGGTTCGATCTGGTGACGGTCGCCCGAGCGTGCCCCGCGGCCCACCACGCTCTGCGTAGACCCGGCGCCCGGTAACGGGTGTGTTGCAGCACGCGCGGCCGCCACCGAGCCGAGCGAGGGGACGAAAGCTAGGGACGTGTCGGCGCGGCATGGCCCGCCGAGCGTTGCGTGCACCCGTCGGGCCCGTTCCGTCGCCGCCCAGGTCCGAGACAGCTCACACTTTGGATGGAAGGTTCGCGAGCGGCATGCGAGTCGGCGTTTTCAACGACCATTGGTCGACGGCTGGTGGCGGTGAAGCCGTGGCCGCGTCCTTCGCCGCGCTCGCCGCGACGAACCACGATGTCGTGTTGCTGGGCACCGAACCGGCGATGGATCTCGGCAAGCTCGCACGTCGGTTCGATGTCGCTCTCGACGGCCTTCCGTACCGCCGCCTGGACGACCATGCAGGTGATGGGCCGCTCGATCTCTTCGTGAACGCCTCGTTCGCAAGTGGCCAGCGCAATTTGGGTCACCGCGGTTCTTACGTGGTCCTGTTCCCCACGCCCATTGCTGGTCCGACCCGACTGGTCGAACGCCTGCAGGTCCGAGCGGGTGTGAGGAACGGGCTCGACGTGCAGTACGGGACTGGGTTCTACCCACTCGAGCGTCGGCGCTGGGGGTCGATTCGGTGGACGAACGGAAACGCACTCCTGCAGATCGGTGCCGACCCCGGAACACCACGGGAAGTGCGGCTCCATCTCAACCGAGTCCTGCCAGGTGCAGGTCGCGCTTCGTACTCCATCCTGATCGACGGCCGCGAGAGCGTGGCAGGAGTCCTGGAGGCGCCGCGCCGTGGATCCTCCGTGCTCCCTCACGTCGTGACCGTCCGGTTGCCGCGCCGCTCATCGCGGCAGTTCGATGTGCGGATCATCAGTGACACCGCGGTTCCGGATGACCTGCTCGGCAACGGCGACACCCGCAGACTCGGTGTGGCCCTCCAGTCGGTCTTGTCTCCCGGTGCGCTCCACAGAACCTTTGCCACGCTGGAGGGCGGGGGGTTGTGGCCGACGCCGTTCATCGCTGGGTACGACCGCATCGTCTCGATCTCTGCGTACACCAAGAAGTGGGTGGAACGCATGTGGCACCGAGACAGCGAGCTCATCTACCCGCCGGTCATCATGAGGACCGCCCCCGAGAAGCACCCCATCATCCTCTCCGTCGGCCGCTTCTTCGCCCCTGGCACCGGGCATGCCAAGCGACAGATGGAGCTCATACAGGCGTTCCGACAACTGAGGTTGGAGGTGGGCGCCGAGTGGGAGCTGCATCTCGTCGGCGGGTGCAGCCTGGAGGACCGCCCGTATGTCACCAGCTTGCGAAAGGCCGCTGCCGACCTGCCGGTCTTCTTCCACATCGACGCATCCGAACAGGAGCTGTCTCAGCTCTATGGCCGTGCTGCGCTCTTCTGGCACGCCGCTGGGCTCGGCGTCGACCCGGAGAGGAACCCTGACCGGCAGGAGCACTTCGGGATGACCGCCGTCGAGGCGATGAGCGCAGCCGCCGTCCCGATCGTCTTCGCCGGGGGCGGGTCGCTGGAGACAGTTGAGCACGGATACACCGGCTACCACTTCACCCACATCTGGGAATTGGTCGAACTCAGCCGACAGCTGATCCTCGACCCCGCCGCGCGTGACCGAATGGGAAACGCTGCGATGCGCGCTGCGCAGAGGTTCGACCGCGAGCACTTCGCGCAACGGGTCCAATGGTTGATCGACGACCTGGCCAAAGGGGCGCCGTGATGTCGTGTACTGATCTTCCCGACCGCTGGGTCGCTCGGCGACCTTGCGCCGGCTGTTTGGAGGAAGGGTGAGATGACTCCCTTCCTGCTCACGGCGATCATTGGACCAGGCCGGGCCGATCCTGTCGTGGGTGCCCTCGTGGAGCTGGGTGCCTCGCACGTGTTCATGTCGCGGGTGCTCGGCTTCGGTCGCGAGGGAGGGCGGACGGAGACCCATCGCGGAGGAACGGCTTCTTTCGAGTTCGCGCCCAAGCTGAAGGTGGAGGCGGTGTTCGCAACACTCGACGCCAGCGACGTGGTCGAGCGCATTGCATTCGTTGCGAGATCAGGGTCCGGGCGCGTGGGGGACGGCAAGGTGTGGACCACAGACCTCGACCGGCTCGTCACATGAGCGCGTCCCGTGTACCAGAGGTGACCCATCGATCGTGGCCCACAGCAGCCCCGACCGGCTGCAAGCCAACCGCGTATCGCCGGCGCCTCCCACAGCGCCGGACGCTATCGTCACGACCTGGGAGTGCCGGGAAGCCTGGTCGGCGTCGATTCAGCAACGCCCCGGAAGGCTCATCCCTGTGATGGAGATCTGCACCCTCGACGTTCACGGCTTCCAGCCGAAGATCCCGGTGCACCGCCTCGGTCAGCTCGCGGCCCAGCCGGGCACCTTGGTGTGGGTCGACATGATCGACACCGATGCCAGTGAGATGCGCAGCGTGGCCGAGCAGTTCTCGCTCCACCCGCTCGCCCTCGAGGACGCCCGTGAGCCCTCGCAGCGCCCGAAGTTGGAGAACTACCAGGATCACTCCTTCCTGGTTGCGTACGCGTTCACGGGTGCCCTCGGAGACCTCTCCGAGGTCGACATGTTCGTCGGGCACGACTGGATCGTTACCGTCCGCAACCGCAACGGATCGGGCGACGCGTGGGAGCCCACTCGGCTCCGGTCCCGGTTCAACCACAAACCACCCATCGAGATGTCGATCGGCTACCTGCTCTATGCAGTGCTCGACGACATCGTCGACACCAGCTTCGACGCGATCGAACGGGTCGACGAGGATCTCAGCCAGATCGAGCGAGAGATCTTCTCGTCGACCGTCGACGACGAGGACTCTGTGCAGCAGCGTCTGCTCGCCACCCGACGCGAGCTCCTGCAGTTCCGCAGCCGTCTCCTGCCGACCAAGGACGTCCTCCTCTCGCTGAGTCGCCACGAGGTCCGCTGGATCGATGGCGACACCGGCCCGTACTTCGCCGACGTGCTCGATCACGTCATCCGCACCGTCGACCTCATCGACCTCGAGCGAGAGCTGCTGTCGAACGCCGTCGATGCGCACCTGGCCATGGTCTCCAACCGGATGAACCGCGTGATGAAGCGCATGACCGCCGGCGGCTCGATCCTCCTCGGGGCCGCACTCATCGCCAGCATCTACGGCATGAACTTCGACAGCATGCCCGAGACGCACTGGAGCTTCGGCTACCCGATGGCGATCGTCTCGATGATCGCGCTCACGGTGGGCCTCACGCTGTACTTCAAGAGGAAGCGATACCTGTGAGCCGACCGGGGAAGGACCGGCGGCTCGGGGCCTCTGCCCCGGAGGGGGCTGGGGGAGACGATGCCTGACCCCGTGCTGGCCACCGCGGACCTGACGAAGCACTTCGGCTCCGTGCGGGCCCTCGACGGCTTGACCCTCGAGGTCGAGCGGGGCGAGATCCTCGGCTTCCTGGGCCCCAACGGTGCCGGGAAGACGACGACCATCCGGCTGCTGATGGACTTCATCCGACCGACGAGTGGGCGCGCCCTGGTGCTCGGAGTCGAACCAGCGGACTCCGCGGTTCGCGGCCGGGTCGGCCACCTGCCCGCCGAGCTGCACATCGATCCGCGCTACACCGCCCGCGATGTCGTCGACTTCTTCGGCCAGCTCCGTGGCGGTGTCGATCAAATCTTGGCCGCACAGCTCATGGATCGATTCGAACTGGATCCCAGCCGCCCCTTGGGCGAGCTCAGCACCGGCAACAAGCGCAAGATCGGCATCGTCCAGGCGTTCATGCACCGCCCCGTCCTGCTGCTGCTCGACGAACCGACATCGGGTCTCGACCCACTTCTGCAACACGAGTTCTCGAAGCTGCTCCGAGAGGCCGTCGATGCCGGCGCCACAGCGTTCCTCTCGTCCCACGTGCTGCCCGAGGTCGAGTTGCTCGCCGAGCGCGTCGCGATCATGAGGCAGGGTCGACTCGTCGCGCTCGACCACATCGATGCGCTGCGCCGTCGCGCTCGCCAGCGCTTGGACCTTCACCTCGCCGCCCCCGCAGATCCGAGCAGCTTCGCTCGCCTTCCAGGGGTCGTGGAGGCGAGCGCGGTCGACACCACGATTCGGTTGGTGATCGAGGGGAGCGTGGATGCCGTCATCAAGGCCGCGGCCGCCGAACAAGTTCTGCGCGTCGCGACCCACGACGCCGACCTCGAGGACGTCTTCCTGGCGTACTACCGGGAGGACTCGTGATCGTCTTCAAGCGGTTCCTCCGTGATCGCCAGCGCTCGACGGTGTGGTGGTCGGCCGGAATGGTCGGCCTCGTCGTCTTCACCGTTGCGTTCTGGCCCACCGTTCGTGGCCAGTCCTCGTTCGATCAGGTTCTCAAGGACATGCCCGAGGCGATGCGGGCCACTTTCGGCATCGACACTGCGGTCTCCATCGGGTCGGCGCCCGGGTACCTTCAGGGTCGGGTGTTCGCCACGATGCTCCCGGTCCTGCTCATCATCGACGCCATCGGTCTGGCCGCCGCTGCCCTCGCCGGCAGCGAACACGACGGCACGCTCGAGCTGATCCTCGCCAGCCCGATCAGCCGCAGGCGCCTCATCACGGAACGAGGTCTCGCTGCGCTCGTCATGTTGGCGGCGCCCGCGCTCGCGGTGGCACTGGCGCTTCTTGTCCTTGGCGCTCCCGTCGGACTGCTGGAGGATGTCTCGATCGCCGGCCTCGCCGGCGCCACCCTTGCTGCGTTCACCCTTGCGTTGCTGTTCGGAGCGATCGCGTTCGCAATCGGTGCTGCGTCCGGCCGCCGGAGCGTCGCCGTTTCTGCGTCGGCCGGTCTCGCGGCCGGCACCTACTTGCTGCAAGGTCTGCTGACCGCCGCCCATGCCCCGGCGGTGGCCATCAACCTCACGCCGTGGCACTGGTACCTCGACCACAACATGCTCATAGACGGAGTTGCGATCGACGCGCTCGTCCTACCACTGCTCGTCGGCGGCGGAGCGCTCGCGGTCGGTGCTCCTCGCTTCGTGACCCGCGACCTCATCTGAAGCGTGACCTGGGAGTAGTCAATGCCGACTGAGCGACCATTAGCGAAGGGCGGACCGGGGATGTGCGATGCGGCTGGCGGGTTATCTGTTGTTTCGTGTTGGTTTCACTAGGTTTGCGCGCCAGGGAAGGGCATCCCGCCGCGATGGCAGGTCTCGCGACAGGTGCCCCGGTGAGCGCAGCCTTCTCATGACACGAATGAGTGCAGCGCTTGCGGCGGTCTGCTTGCTGGTCCTGGCAACCGCTTGTGCGACGACAGGCCCGGTCGACGAGGCGGCTCGGTGGAAGTGAGCACGGTCGTGCGCACGGGCGAAACCAATGGAAGCCGACAGGCTGCGGCCTCCAGCCTGCTGTGGGTCGCGACGGGACTGGCCGGCTCGCTGTATGTGACTGGATCGACGGGGAGCGGGCAGGTGGTGTTCAAGGTCGACGCGGCGGGGACGGTCACCCCCTTCGCCGGCGGGGGCTCGGACTCGGTGGCGAACGGCGTGGCTGCGCAGAGCGCGCAATTGACGCTCGGCAACCCGACCGTTGACGCGGCCGGCAACGTCTACCTTGCGGACATCAGCTACGTCCGCCGGGTAACCCCGGGCGGGACGATCTCGATCTTCGCGGGCACGGGTTCGGAAGTCGGATTGACCGCCGAAGACGCCGACCCGAAGGCGAGCGCCTCCTCGCCGGGACCCCCCGTCCGTTGACCATGATCGGCGCCGGGGGCGTTCCCGTCGGCGCGACCGCCGTGATCGGCAACACCACGGTCACCGGTGGCACCGCCAACAGCTTCGTCACCGTCTTTCCTGCGGGCGGCTCGGTGCCGAATGCCTCGAACGTGAACTTCGCCGCAGGGCAGACGATCCCCAACCTGGTGGCGGGTCAAGGTGGGGACAGGAGGGCAGGTGGCGTTCAGCAACGCCAACGGCGGTGTCGACGTGATCTTCGACGTCGTTGGCTACTTCGCCCCCACGTGACGTCGGGTCGCCAGACGACCGTGTCGGTCGTCGACGACGACCGACACGCCGAGCGTTGTGGCCGGCGTCGGTGACTGCGGCTCCCGCGAGTCGACGCGTTTGCCCGCGGCCGCCATGCTGGCGCTTTCGTGAGGGAAGCTACGGGTCTGCGTCGGCAGCGTTTCGTCTGCCGAGGCGCGCGTTGCTACCGACCCGGTCAACGTCTCGTCGGGACCGATGTCGTCCGCCGTTCAGGGTCACGTGTTCTGGGGCAAGTCACACCGGTAGATATACGCTGAGGCCTCTCTATATACTTCCGGCCGTCACGAAGCATCTGGTGGACATCGACGAGGACGCGCTCGGCGCGGCTCGGGCCGAGCTCGGAACCGCGACGCTCAAGGACACGGTCAACGAAGCGCTGAAACTCGCCGCCGCATCACGAGACGGACGGGTGTCGCGCTCCCTTGATGTGCTGGCGGGTGCCGATCTCGGTGATCGCGACGACGCGTGGCGGTGCCCCATCTGGTCGACACGAGCGTTCTCAGACGGCTCGGAGTGCCCGCTGTCCGCTCTGTCGTCGAACCACTCGCCGATGCCGGCCGGCTGGCCCGAGCGGGAATCTCTGACCTCGAGGTCGGCTACTCAGCACGAAACGCCCGCGAGTGGGATCAACTCGTAGGCGCGCTCGACATATTCGCCCTCGTCGAGACCACTGCCGAGCACGTCATTCGTGCGAAGCAGGTGCAGCGACTACTGGCGTCGAAGAGCCAATGTGGCCGCAAGATCCCCGACTTGCTCATAGCGGCGGCTGCTGAAGCGCACCGCCTCACGGTTCTGCACTACGACCAGGGCTTCGACAAGATCGCGAAGGTCACCGGGCAGACCTGCGAATGGGTCGTGCGCGCAGGCTCAATCGGGCGCTTCGCGTTTCAGCGGGGTGTGATGGTGGCGAGTAGCCGCCAGTTGGGG
>CAYUOL010000068.1:0-25043 GCA_964446345.1 uncultured Iamiaceae bacterium
CGCAGTTGCCCATCACGATCGTGGTCACGCCGTGCCAGCCCGAGGGCGTGACGTCGGGATCCCAGGTCACCTGGCCGTCGTAGTGGGTGTGGATGTCGACCCACCCCGGGGTGACGAGCTGGCCCTCGGCGTCGATCTCGCGGCGGGCGCCGCCGTCGACCGTGCCGACCTCGGTGATGCGCTCGCCGTCGATCGCCACGTCGCCGGGGCGTGACGGTGCACCAGAGCCGTCGACGATGGTGCCGTTCCTGATGATCATGTCGTGCATCGGGGGCCTTCCTGGGTGGTCGCAGGTCGCAGTCGGGTTGGACGGAGGGGACGGGTCACGGGGGACCTTCGGGACGGGGCGCCTCAGGCGGACAGGGGGAGCAGCTCGTCGCGGGTCGGTCCCTCGATCTTCGGGATCGGGTACGCGTCAGGGTTGGCGAGCACCTCAGCGACGCGACCGAGGAACTCGGGATCGCGGCCGAGGTCGGCGGGCTGCAGGAGCATGTTGAACACGCGCAGGAACGCCCGTCCGATCACCGGGTCGGTCGCGCCCGCGGCCATGACCGTCTGCATGCCGCGCGCTGCGTCGGCCCGGGCCTGCTCCTGCTGGGCGGCGAGCTCCGCGTCCACGACCTGGTCGGTGGCCGCCGGGCCGCCGACCTTGAGCATGCGGTCCATCTCGACCGAGTGCGCGAACCACGGCTCGGTCTCGCGGACCGTTCCGCGCTCGTACTGGCGGGCGCGGGCGTCGGCGTCGGCCTGCTCGGCGAACGCGTCGATCAGCAAGCCGGCCTGGATCAGGGCGAGGCTGCACCCCCGGCCGTAGAACGGGTTGGTGCACGTGTGGGCGTCGCCGATCGCGTGGAGGCCGAGCACCGTCGGCCGCCCCTGGTCGTCGACGAAGCGGCGGATGCGGTTGATCAGCCCGCTCAGCGGCTCGACTTCGCTGATCGGGGTCAGTGCGTGCTGCTCGAAGATCGTGTTCGGCCCGGGCAGCCGGGCGGCGGTGGTGTCGAACGCGTCGGGCTGCAGCAGGAAGGCCCGGAGGTCCGCGTCCTTCGCCGGCACGGCGATCGTGATCGAGAGCTTGTCGCCGTCGCACGGGATGGCGAGGAACTTCACGAAGCCCAGGTCGCCGGCGAGCTTCGGCTCGAGGTCGAGGATCGAGCCCGGGGGCAGCTGGTACCAGCGCGTGAGGTACACGAGGTTCGTCTCGTGGACCTCTTCGGGCACGTCGACGTCGATGGCCGCCAGCCAGTCGGGGAGCGCGCCCCGCCGTCCCGTGCTCGCGATCACGGCCTGCCCCGGGACCACCTCGCCGTCGGCCAGCTGCACCCCGGCGACGACCGGGATGCCGTCGGCGGTGCGCGCCGTCGCCTGGTCGGCGACGACCACGCCGGTCACGCGCGCACCCCCGCGGATCGTGATGCCGGCCTCGGCGTGCACCGCGCGGCGCAGCACCCACTCGAGGGTCGTGCGCCGCACCAGCAGCACGGCCAGCTCGTCGTCGTCGGGCAAGGTGTCGGCCATCTCGCCGGTGAGCGGCAGCTCGGTCGCGCCGGCGGCGAAGAGGTCGTCGAGCACGTCGGGGAAGCGGCGGCGCAACTCGCTGGTCAGGCGGGCGAGCAGGCCGTGGGACTGGCGCACCTGGGGCGCGCCGCGCCGGGGGGCCGCGAAGGCGGCGTCGGCGTCGGGCGCCAGCGTCAGCGCGTCGTTGTCGAACAGGGTCACGGGCCGCCCGGCGCGGGCCAGGCCGAGGGCGACGGCGAGCCCACCGATCCCGCCGCCGACGACGAGGATCGGCTCGGAGGGCGTGGCGGCGGCATCGGCCGAGTTCTGGAAACGCATGTAGCCAGACTCGCACATCGGCGCGAGAGTGGCAACAGGCGTTGCCAGATGTCACCCGAACCGGCCGGACATGAGAGGATCGCGACCGTGGCTGATCCCGCGACGAAGGTGGCGAGCCCGGCGGCGAACCGGTGGAAGGGCGTCTCGCAGGACGACCGGCAGGCCGAGCGCCGCCGCCTCCTGCTCGATGCCGGCTTCGACCTGCTCGGCACGGCGGGTGTCGCCGGCACGACGGTGCGCGGCGTGTGCGAGACGGCCAAGCTCAACCCGCGCTACTTCTACGAGAGCTTCGCGGACCTCGATGCGCTGCTGGTCGCCGTCTTCGACCAGGTGTCGGTGGAGGCGCTCGACGTCATGCTCCGGGCCGTGGCCGAGTGCGAGCCCGAGCCCGAGCCGCTCGAGGTGACCCGCGCCGGCGTGGGCTCGTTCGTCCGCTTCGTCACCGACGATCCCCGGCGGGCGCAGGTGCTGTTCATCGAGGGCCTCGGCAACGAGGCCCTGGCCCGCCGGCGCTTGGAGGCCATGCTCGAGCTCGTCGATCTGTTCCGTCGCGAGGCGGCGCGTGCGGCCGGCGGCGCAGTGGAGGAGGACTCGGCCACGCTGGTGGCGATCAGCCTCGTCGTCGGCGGCATGGCCGAGCTGCTGATCACCTGGCTGCAGGGGCGCCTCGAGGTCACCATCGACGAGCTGATCGAGGATGCGTCGCTGCTCTTCGTGGCGCTGGGCGAAGCGGCCGAGGGCATCGCCGCGGGACGCAGCGCCACCCGCCCGGCCCGCGGGAAGGCGGCTCGGTAACCGAACTGCTACGGTAACCGTCGTGTTACTGAAGTCGAGCCCGTCCGCGAGGTCGGAAGCCGGCTCCCTCGGTGGTTCCCGATGACGCCCACATCGATGCCCGCGTCGATGCCCGCCGGGGATCCGTTCGAGGCGCTGGGCGATCCGAACCGTCGTGCCATCGTCGAGCTGCTCGGTGCGCGCGGCCGATCCGTCGGTGAGATCGCCGACGAGCTGCCGATCAGCCGCCCGGCCGTGTCGCGCCACCTCCGCCTGCTGAAGGAGGCCGGGCTGGTCGTCGAAGAGCCCCAGGGCACCCGCCGCATCTATCGCTTGCACGACGAGGGGGTCGAGGTCGTGCAGGCGTACCTGGTCGAGGTGTGGGGGGACGCGATGGCGCGCTTCCGCCTGCTCGCGGAGAACACGACGCCGACGTCTCCGGCGCGGGGGACCCGCGCCCGGAAGCGGACGCCGGCGAAGAAGGCGTCGCCGAGGAAGCGTCCGTGATCGAGCCGCTGGAGCTGAGCTTCCCCGTCGCCTGCCCCCGGGACCACGCGTTCGAGGTGTGGACCACGCGGTTCGCCGCATGGTGGCCCAAGGGGCACTCGACCTCCGGTGACCCCGACACCGACGTCGTGCTCGAGCCAACCCTGGGCGGACGCATCTACGAGCGCACTTCGCAGGGCGAAGAGATCGACTGGGGCGAGGTGACCGTGTGGGAGCCACCCGAGCGCCTCGGCTACCTGTGGCACATCGGGCGGAGCCGCGACGGTGCCACCGACGTGCTGCTCACCTTCGTCGCGCTCGACGACGGCTCGACCCGCATCGACATCCACCACGCCGGCTGGGATCGCCTCGGGGCGGGGGGCCGTGAGTGGCGCGACCGCAACACGGCGGGCTGGGGCTCGCTGCTCCCGCACTTCGTCGCGGCGGCGACGGCGACGACCGACCGTCCCCCTGATCCGGCGACCTGACGACCACGACCTGACGACCACGACCTGACGACCACGACCACCACGACACGGAGGATCGAACCCATGGCAGGCACAGGCACGAAAGACGATCCCTGGGAGCTCAAGACGCCCCCCGGCAAGTCCGAGTACACGATGTACCGCGACGACGAGGCCGACCCGCCGGTGATCGTCTGCCAGGTCGGCAGCACGCAACTGAAGTACGACGCCCGCATCCTCGACGACCTGCACGCCATGCTCGTCGCCGCCGGCGACTGGGTGCCGCTGGGCAACGCCGACGAGCAGAAGCCGGCTCCGGAGGGCTCGGTCGAGGCGTGGGCGCGGGCTGATGACAACCCGATCGGGGGCTGGTACGGCTTGCGCAAGGGCTACCGCGGGCGCGTCGGCAACTACATCCCGCCGCTCATGGAAGAGCTCGGTCTCGCCGAGGTCGAGCACAACGCGAGGAACAACCGGATGCGCGCCCTCCCGACGTGAGGCGCGTTCGCGCGGTGCGTCGGCGGGCGAGGGCGCCGCGGCCGGCCGCGGCGGTCAGGGGCGGGCGCGCTCGCCGACCGCCGCCTTCGCGACGATCTCGTCGATCCGGCGCTGCTTGGTCTCCGGCTTCGCCGCGGTGACGACCCACCACAGCATCAGCTTGCGGGCGCTCGGGGGGAACCCGTCCCACGCGGCGCGCGCCGCCGGCGTCGCGTCGAGCGCCGCGGCGAGCGCGTCCGGCTCGATGAGGTCCTCCACCGAGTCGGCGATCGTCCACCAGCCGTTCGCCTGCGCGACCTCGATCGCTCGTCGTCCCGCGTCGGTCATCAGACCCGCCGCCTCCATGGCGGCGGCGCGCTGGCGGTTGAGCCTCGTCCACGAGCTCTTGGCCTTGCGCGGCGTGAAGAGCTGCAGGGCCCGGTCGTCGTCGAGCAGCGTGACGGTCGAGTCGATCCATCCGAAGCAGATCGCCTCCTCCACACTGTCGGGGTAGGGGCAGCGCGGGCGGTTCGTCGCCGTGCGCCACGAGCACAGCCAGACGCCGCGGGTGTCGTCGTGGTGCGCCTCGAGCCATGCCCGCCACTGGGCTCGGGTCTCCACGTGGTGGATGGGGTAGCCGAACTTGCCCTCTGCCGGGTGCTGCGAGCACGAGGCGAGGTCGCGAGCGCGGGGATCGTCGACGCTCATGGCGCGGCCCGGTGCTCGGCGCCGCGGGTCCGAGGGTGGCACGAGTCGGTCGTCATCGGCGTGACCCTACCGATCACCCCTGCCGCGCCCGTGGCCGGCGGCGCCGGCTGCACTCGTGTTGCCGCCACCCCCCGTGGGTCTTGCGGTGAAACAAACTAACTGCAAGTGTGTGCAGTTATGTTGACGGAGGCGGCGGTGCCCTCGGCGGTGACGGACGGCCGACGACAGCGCGGTGACGCCAGCCGGCGCGCGCTGCTCGCCGCGGCGTCGCAGGTGATCGTGGCGGACGGGGTCGACGCGCTCACGCACCGGTCCGTGGCCGAGGCCGCCGGCGTGCCGCTGGCCCGCGTCTCGTACCACTACCCCAAGATCGACGACCTGCTGTTCGCCGCCGCCACCGACTACCTCGAGGCCTTCGACGACCGGCTCCGCACCATCGCCGAGACCGCTCGGGCGGGTCGTCGTTCCATCGTCGACGCCTGCACCGACTTCCTGTTCGAGCTCGTGACGGAGCGCTCGGCGGAGTTCCTCGGGATGGTCGAGGTGCGCCTCGCGCTGCACCGCCGGGGGCGCACGGTCGACGAGCTGGGCGCCGTGGCCATCATCCGCTCGTTCGGGGCGGATCAGCGCCGGGCGCAGTCGATCGTGGCCGCGATGTTCGGGTTCGCCGTGCTCGCGGCGACGGCGCCGGACACCGTCAAACGGTCACAGGTGCGCACCTACGTGCGCTCGATCCTCGGAGGACTGACGTGAGCACCACCCCACGAGAGAAGGCGGTCGGCGCCCCGCTGGGCCCCGGTTCGCTCTTGTGGTCGATCGCCGGCGATCCCCGGGGCCTGATCCCGGGCACGGCCGCGGGGATCATGCAGCTGATGCTGCCCGGGCTCGGCGCGGGCGTGACCGACCACTCGAACTTCTTCGACGACCCGTTCGATCGCATCTTCCGATCGATCCCGTACATCTGGGGCAGCATCTTCGCCGCCGACGACGCCGAAGGCGACGCGCGGGGCCGCACGATCCGCGACTTCCACCCGGAGATCAAGGGGACGGACCACCACGGCACGCGCTACCACGCGTTGGATCCCGAGATCTTCTGGTGGGCGCACGCCACCTTCACCTGGGAGTTCTTCCGCGCCCGCGAGCTGTACTGGGCCCGACCCCTGCATCGCTCGGAACGTGAGCAGCTCTACGCCGAGACCGTCACCTGGTACCGCCGCTACGGCGTCAGCGATCGGGTGGTGCCGCGCACGTATGGCGACTTCCGCGACCGCTTCGACACGATCTGCCGTGAGCAGCTCGAGCTCACCCCAGCCGTGCAGTGGGTGCTCGACCCGTCCTCCAACCCGGGCGCGCGGTCGGAGGAGATCCAGCTGCCCGGCGTCTTCTCCGTGCTGAACGGCCTGGCGACGCACTTCGGCTCGGAGCTGCTGCGCATCCTCGTGTACGGCGGCATGCCCGACATCGTGCGGCGGCGCTTCGATTTCGCGTGGTCGAACGCCGATCGAGCGGCCTTCGTCGCCGTGTGCGGTGCGCTGCGCACGATGGGCCCGGCGATCCAGCGCGGCGCGCTCACGAGCATGTTCCCCGAGGGCACACCGCACCTCGACCTCACCGACCCCGCCAAGCGCCGCGTGGTCGTGGCGGGGCCCAACCCACGCCAGCGTCAGCGCACGAGCGAGCCGTCCGCGGCGACGGGCTGACAACGCGACGCTCGGACGCTCTGACGCTCTGACGCTCGGACGAGCGGCGGATCGAGTGGGTGGTGGGCTGGCGCTCGGGTCGACGGCGGTCCGGGGGGACGGCGGACGGACGACGGGCCGACGCCGGACGGACCGGCCGCTGCTCGTCGTCAGCCGTGCACGAGGTACTCGCCGGCGCGACGGGTCTGCAGCTCGAAGAACGCGTCGTAGTCGTGGATCACGTTGTGCAGGTGGCCGAAGAGCTCGAAGCTGATCGTGCCGAAGAGCTGGGTCCACACGAGCAGCCCGCGCGAGATCACGGCATCGGGCACGCCGGGCGCCACCTCGCGCAGCGCCGCGAAGTCGGCGTGCACCGGGCGCGGGATGCGGGTGTCGTCGTCGAGCACGATCTCGCCGCTGGCGACCCCGTCGTTCATGATGCGGATCATCACGAAGCTCACCCGCGTCGCCGGGTCGATGGTGTCGGCGGGCGCCTGGTAGCCCGGCACCGGTGAGCCGTAGATGAGGGCGTACTCCTGCGGGTGCGCCGCGGCCCAGGCCCGGATGTCGGCAGCCAGCGCCTGCCACCGGGCGACGGTGCCGGCGCGGTGCGCGGTCATGGTGCGCTCGCTGGCCTCGGCCACCGCGCCGACGGCGTCGTAGGCGTCGACGATCAAGGCGGTGAGCAGGTCGTCGCGGCTGGGGAAGTAGCGGTACACCGCTGACGACACCATGCCGAGCTCGCGGGCGACGGCGCGGAGCGAGAGGGCGGACGAGCCCTGCTCGGCCAGGTGGCGCCGGGCGACGTCCTTGATCTCGGCCGTCAGCTCGATGCGCACCCGCTCGCGGACGGTGCGCGGCGTGCTCTGCGTCATGCCGTCATGGTGGACCAGTACGAGAGCGGATGCAAGAACCGAGAGCACTGCTCTTGACAAAGTCTGCGTTTGGGAGCACAGTGCTTCGAAACAAGAGCAGTGCTCTCGGAATCACCCCGCCGAGGAGGAACCGCCATGCGCACCAACCCCACCCCCATCCCCACCCCCATCGCCGGCACCGCCGCCGCCGACAGCACCCCGGCCGGCCCGGGAGCGACGACGCGCTACCTCGAGCCCGGCTGGTTCACCCGCAACGTCTTCAACCGGGCGATGCGCCTGTTCACGAAGCTCGGCGTCAGCCTCCGGGGCTCACGCGAGCTGCGGGTGCGAGGGCGCAAGAGCGGCGAGTGGCGCGCGGTGCCGGTGAACCCGCTGACGATCGGCGACGATCGCTACCTGGTCGCGCCGCGGGGCACCACCGAGTGGGTGCGCAACCTGCGTGCCGCGGGCACCGGCGAGCTGCACCTCGGGCGCGCGGTGGAGGTCTTCGTCGCTGACGAGCTCGACGACGAGGCCAAGCCCGAGATCCTTCGCCAGTACCTCCGCCACTGGAAGGCCGAGGTGGGCGTGTTCTTCGACGGCGTCGGCCCGGACGCCTCCGACGACGAGCTGCGCGCCATCGCCCACGGCTACCCGGTGTTCCAGATCCACCCGGCACCCGCTGCCTGACGACCTCGGCGCCCCGCAGGGATCGATCCACCGGGGGGTCGGGGGCTCGGACGAACTGGGTCCAGCCCGGACGTGGTCGGCCCCGGCGTGGTCGATCCGGGCGTGGTCGGCCCGGGCGTGGTCGATCCGGGCGTGGTCAGTGGGCGACCGGGACGGTCAGTTGAACTGGCCGCGGTCGTTCGTGGTGTGGTCCTCCCAGGCGTAGCGCCGCCGCGTCGAGACGCTCGGTCGCTCGCCGCCGGCGGACGACGGCGGCTCGAGCGTCAGGTCCCACGATGCCGGTCGCGGCCGGCCGGCCCCGGGCGGGAGCTGCCGCACGGTGCGGCGCAGGTCGATGCCGCGCAGATCGGGCTGGTGGGGAGGCCGGCGCCCACCGGAGGCGGGCGGGCGGGGTGACGTCGGGCCGGGCCGGCGGTGGCGGGTGGGGTTGCGGAGCCGTTGGGCCTCGCGCCCTGCCCAGAAGAACGACAGCGCGATCGCCAACCAGATGCCGATCGGGACGAGCCAACCCATGGCTTCGTTGTAGCGCACCTCGGCGGAACTTTCCGAGGCGCAGGGCAAAAGGGCGGGCGACCTGGGCGAAGAGCCACTCGCGGAGCCCCCGATCGCAGGGTGTCGCCGGCGGGCGAAGGTCGGTACGGGGGCGCCCCGGGCGCCGCCCGTCACGCCAGCCGGTGCAGGTGCTCGCGGTGCACCTCGTTGTTGCCGGGGTCGCCGGTGCTCCAGCGCCGGATCTCGCGCACGACGTGCTCGGTCATGCGGGCCAGCTCGGTGCCCTCGGATCCCGCCAGGTGCGGGGTGAGGAACGCCGTCGGCAGCCGCAGCAGGATGTGGTCGTCGGGGAGCGGCTCGGGATCGGTCACGTCGAGCACGGCGTACAGGCGCCCCTTCGCGAGCTCGGCGACCAGGGCGTCCTGGTCGATCAACGACCCGCGGGCCGTGTTGATCACCGTCGCCCCGGTGCGCAGCAGGGCGAGCTGCGCGGCGCCGATCATGTGGCGCGTCTCGGGCAGCTCGGGGGCGTGGATCGACACCACGTCGGCGGCCGCGCACAGCTCGTCGAGCTCGACCTTGGTCACGCCGAGCTGCGCCGCCTGGGCGTCGGTCACGAAGGGGTCGTACAGGAGGATCTCCAGCTGCGGGAACGGGTGCAGCAGCTGGATCACGCGGCGGCCCACCATCGACGCCCCCACGATGCCGATCGTCTTGTTCCAGTTGCCGGGTTGCACCTCGCTGTGCTGGCGCACCCCGGCGAGCTCCGGGTCGCGCATGCGGTCGCGGCGCCAGAGCACGTCCTTGCCGGCGAACAGGATCGCGGCCAGCGTGAACTCCGCGACGGGCTCCGCGTTGGCCTTCGCCCCGGAGGTGACGCGGATGCCTCGATCGAAGATCGCGTCGGTGACGATGTCCTTCACGGTGCCGGCGGCGTAGGCGAACAGCCCGAGCTTCGGCGCGCGGTCGAGCATCGCCGCATCCAGCCGTGGGCAGCGCCAGTGCCCGATGATCACCTCGGTCTCGGGCAGCAGCTCCTGCGCGCGCGGATCGTCCCAGGACCCGATCGGTTCGGGGTCGAGCACGTCGGCCACCTCGGCGATGTGCGCCATGTCCTGCTCGCCGAACAGTCGCACGCCGGCGATGTGGGCGACGATCGCCCGTGGTCGCGGGGGCGGCGGGGGCGTGTCCGTGGTCATCGGGTGTGCTCCTCCAGGACGTCTCGCAGCACGGCGAGATCGCGGGTGGCCTGCTCGAGCAGGAGTTCGGGGTGGTCGTGGTCGGTGAGCACGCCGTGCACGAACTCGATGGTCCACGATCCGCGGAAGCCGAGCCCGTGCAGGAGCGCCACCTTGGCGGCGAGGTCGCCCCGCACATCCTGCAGCGCCGGCGCGCCGCGGCCGCGGACGTCGAGGAAGTTCACGTGCACGTGGGTGATCCGCTCGCCGTACGCGTCGAAGCGCTCGCGCAGGTGGTCCGGGCTCTCGTGCGTGTGCACGATCGCCTGGACGCGGTCGGCGGGCCCGGCCGCGTCGAAGATCCTCGCCGCGACCGTCGGGTCCTCCGCGATCGAGATCCCCTCGTGGCACTCGCAGAGCAGCGCGACGTCCGCCGGCATCTCCTCGAGCCAGGCGGCGACGCGCTCCGCATAGAGGCGTTCGCTCGCGGGGTCGTTGCCGACGTTGAACTTCACTGCGCGGCTGGCGGCCTGCGCGACCCACCGGGCCACCGTCGCGCGGTCCGTGGGGTCGGCGTCGTCGAACCCGACGTAGCTGTTGAAGATCGTGAGCGGCAGGGGGCCACCCACGAGCGCGGCGGCTTGCGTCGGGGATGCCTGCGTGAGGTGCCGGTCCCAGAGCTCCAGGCCGTCGAAGCCGGCCTGGCCGAGGTGCGGGATCAGCGCGGCGACGTCGATCGTGGCGCGTCCCGACGGGTCGACGAGGCCCCAGCGGTTGGGCTCGAGGGCGACGGTGCCGAGCAGCACCTCGGACGGCGACGCCGCGCGCGTGCCCATCAGGCCAGCGCGTGCCGGCTTCGGCGTCGATGCTCAGGCCCGGATCCGATGCCCGACGGTACCCGTTCGTCACGACGGGCCCCGCCGGGGCGCACCCGGCCGCGCGTGGCGGCGCGGAGATGGGGTAGAGATGCGTCGTGACCGCGGACGCCGACGATCCCACCGATCCCCCTGCGCGCGTCGACTCGATCGACCCGGCACCCGAGGCTGCGCTCGACGACTCGCCGTTGCCGCCGTCGCCGCCGGAGGAGCTCACGCAGGCCTGGACGTTCGACGAGGAGATGCTCAACGCGGCTGGTCCGGCGCGGTCACGCCTGGCCGCCGACGACCCGGCCCGTCTGGACGCGATCCGCGCCGAGCTCTCGAAGGGCTTCGCTGCCCTCGGTGGCGTCACGAAGGGCGTCAGCATCTTCGGGTCGGCCCGCACCCCGGAGAGCGATGCCGACTACGGGGCCGCGCGGTCCTTGGCGGGTGCCCTCGGCGAGCTGGGCTACACGATCATCACGGGCGGGGGCCCCGGCATCATGGAGGCGGCCAACCGCGGCGCCCGCGACGTCGGTGCGTGCTCGGTGGGCCTGAACATCCAGCTGCCGTTCGAGCAGGTGCTGAACCCGTACACCGACATCGCGCTGCAGTTCGACCACTTCTTCGCCCGGAAGGTCATGTTCGTGCGGTACGCGTCGGCGTTCGTCGTGTTCCCCGGTGGGTTCGGCACGCTCGACGAGCTGTTCGAGTCCCTCACGCTCATCCAGACCGGCAAGATCAAGCACTTCCCGGTGCTGCTCGTCGGCCACGACTACTGGGACGGGCTGCACGCGTGGGTCTGCGACCAGATGGTGGCCCGCGGCAAGATCACCGAGGACGAGCTCGCGCTGCTGCGCATCACCGACGACCTCGACGACGTCGTCGCCACGATCGACGCGGCGTACCGCACCCAGACGGCGCTCTCGAGCGTGCACGCCGACGCGGCGGGCGCGCCGACGGCGCGCTGACGCGCGCGGCCGGCCGGCTGACGACTCTGCCCCGACGCCAGCGCGAGCACCCGCACCCGCACCCGCACCGGCCCGCACACGAGCACGAGCAGCACGAGCAGCGCGAGCACGGGCACGGGCACGGGCACGAGCGTCGGCGTCGCCGCGGGTCAGGCGGGCGTGAAGCGGACGCGCCGGGCCGCCGGGTCGGCCTCGACGAGGCGCACGGTCAGCGCCTTCCCGGGGTCGACGTCGACGCCCTCGAGGTCGGCGGTCACGGCGGGATCGGCGAGCTGGACCGTGCTGTGGCCCTTCTCGATGCTGAGGACGGTGCCGGCGAACGTCTCCCCGACGTGGGGCTGCAGCAGCAGCGCCTCGACCGTGTCGACGATGGCCCGCTCGAGATCACGTTCGTGGCGGCCGGCCGCCGCCATCGCCGCCGGGAGCGACGGCAGCGCGTCGCGCGCCCACGGCGGGACGGCCGTGCCGCCGCCGAGGGCGAGCGCCACCTCGTTGGCGAACCGGTCGGCGAGCCGACGCAACGGCGCGGTGACGTGCGCGTACGTGCTCGCCACCGCGCTGTGGCGCGGGTCCGGCGGGACGTCGCCGTCGAAGCTCGTGTACCCCGCGCCGCGCAGGGAGCGCGCGGCGCGGTGCAGCAGCACGGCGCCGATCGTGGTGTCGGGGTCGAGGCCGCGGACGAAGTCGGCGTAGGGGACCGTCGCCGGCCACGTGACCCCGAGCGCGGCCGCCGCCGCGCGCAGGTTCTCGAGGGCGCTCGGGTCGGGTGGGGGCAACGTGCGCAGGATGCCGACGTGTCCCCGGAGCATGACGTCGGCTGCGACGATGCCGGTCAGCAGCGAGATCTGCGCGTTCCAGTCCTCCACCGGGAGCGGGGCCCGGAACCCGAGGTCGACGTGCCCGTCCGCGAGCACGACCTCCTGCGTCGGCAGGCGCAGGCTCACCCCGCCACGCTCGTGCTCCTGCCGGAGCCGCAGCCGCCCGACCTCGCGCAGCACGAGCAGGGACTCCTCGGCGGTGCCGTCGTCGATGCGCTGCTGCACCTCGGGATAGGCGAACTGGCATCGGCTGCGCACGGTGGCGCGCCGGAACCGGGGGTCGCCGGATGGCTGCCCGTCGGCGTCGAGGTCGATGGTCCACAGCAGCGCGCGCCGGTCCTCGTCCGGCAGGAGGCTGGCGGCGCCCTGCCCGAGGTCCTCGGGGTACAGGGGCGTCCGGCGGTCCGGCTGGTACCGGGTCAGGCCGCGCGTCCACGCCTCGCGATCGGTGACCGAGCCGGCTGCGACGAACGCGGCGACATCGGCGATCGCGTAGTGGATGCGGAACCCCGCGCCCCGGCGCTCGCCGAAGTACGCCTGGTCGAGGTCGCGGCTGCCGGCCGGATCGATGGTGACGAGGGCCAGATCGGTTCGGTCCTCGACGGCGGTCGCGGCGCCGGGCGGGATCACGGGACCGCGCGCGACGGCGGCGTCCGTCTCGGCGATCACCTCGGCGGGAAGCGCCTCGGGCACCTGCAGCTCAGCACGGACGGCATCGAGGATCGGGGTGAGCTGGGCCGCCGACGGCAGCACGCGGATGCGACGGGCGGGCACCCGGCCAACCTACCCACTGGCTCCCGGCGTGCTCACGGTGGCTCCTCCGGGCTCCCGGTCTGGCTGGCAGTCGGGCAGCGCGCCGGCCGCCCGGGAGGCTGAGGTCCCGGGCGGCGGCTGCGCCCCCCGTCGTCGGGGTGCACGTGGTGCGGACGTGACCACCGACGAGGTCGCGGCCCGGCGTCAGCAGCTCGAAGGAGCGGCGGTGCCGGCAAAGCGGTCGGCGATCCAGGCCGTGGCGTCGTTGACGCCCGAGCCGGCGACGACCAGGTGGTCGCCGCCGTAGGTCTGCCAGCGCACCTTGACGCCCTTGGCGCAGTACGCGCTCTTCAGGGCCTGGGCCTGCGCCAGCGGGATGAACTCGTCCTGCTCGCCGTGGTACAGGAGCTCGGGCGCCGGCGGCTTCTTGGTCCCCAACTTGCTGGCGTTGATGCGCGCCTGCCATGCCGGCGAGGTCTTCAACGGGTTCGCCGTCGTGTAGTCGCTGATGCGCTTGAAGGCGAACGTGGCGATCGCCTCCGTGGCGCACATCTGCTTGCCCTTCGCGAACGCGTCCTTGCCGGCTGCGTTGAGGTAGGTCGCCAATTGGAGCTCGGGGTAGGCGGCGTCGAAGCCGACCGCGGCCGCGGCGAGGAAGCCGAACCCGAGCCCGCCGTCGAGGTTGTTGGCCACCGCCACGAGGTCGGCGGGCACGCCGCCCGCGGCGACGCCCTTGAGGTTCACGTCGGGGGCGTAGGTGGGCTGCAGCTCACCGGCCCACCCCGCGGCGGCCCCGCCCTCGGAGTAGCCCCAGATCGCGACGGGGGCGGTGGCCTTCAGGTTGAGGAAGGGGAGCCGGGTGGCGGCCCGCACCGAGTCGAGCACCGCGTGGCCCATCGCCGGGCCGACGATGTAGGTGTGCTCGCCCGGCGTGCCCAGGCCCTCGTAGTCGGTCTGCACGACCGCCCACCCCTTGTTGAGCGCAGCGTTCACCTCGCCGCCTCCGATGCCGGTGCCGGTCGAGATCGACTTGGACGGCGCGCACTGGTCACCGAGGCCTTGCGTGCCCGGCGCGAACGCCACGATCGGGCGGGGCCCGGAGCCGGTCCATGCCGCGGTGGGCACGATCACGACACCGGTGACGACGTTGGCCTGCCCGGTGGCGGAGGTCGAGCGGTACATGATCTGCCAGGCATCGGAGCTGGGCGCGCCGAGCGCGGAGGTGCTGTGGTACCAGACCACGTCACCGGTGGTGCCGGCGGGCAACGGCGACGGCGGGGTGTAGAAGGCGTCGCCATCGGGCCCGGTGTTGGGGACGAGCGTGCAGGCCGTGGCCAGCAGACCCAGCGCCGCGGAGACCACCGCGAGCAGGAGCGCGCGCCGCGTCGTGTGGGCGGGAGGAGGGCAGGTGGCGCGAGGCGGGTCCTCCGGCGTCGGCGCGCCGGTCGTTCGAGCGGTGGTCATGGTGATGCTCCCGAGGGTGGAGGTGGCGCCGGTCGGTCCGGGCGGGGCGTGCGGCCCGCTCCTCCTATCGAGAAAGAGGAACACACGATTTCTCTATTGTAGGGATGGCGCCGAGGCTGTCAATCGGGACGGCAGCCGCTCTCTTCTGGTCGGAAGCACGTCTGCAGGCCTGTGCCACACTTCCGAGGTGCCACTCCCCGCTGCTCCGTGGGCCCGGAGCCAACCGGGCCAGCATCCGACGGCGCCGGGGCGACCGTGAGCGAGACCCTCGAGGGCCGCCCGTACGGGGGCCAGATGCCCGATGCCCGGCGGGCGGACCGCAAGCGGCGGCTGCTCGAAGCCGGCCTCGATCTCTTCGGGACCGTCGGCTACGCGTCGACGACGATCTCGCAGCTCTGCAAGTCGGCCGGGGTGGCGCCGGCGAAGTTCTACGAGGAGTTCGCCAGCCGCGAAGCGGTCCTGATCGAGCTCTGCGCCCAGATCTGGGGCGCGGCCAACGACGCGATCGCGACCGCCGTCGACGCCGCGCCGGCGGGCGACGTCGAGGCCCAGGCGCGCGCCGGCCTCGACGCCATCTGCCACTCGCTGCTCGACGACCCGCGGCGCGCCCGCGTGCTGTGCATCGAGCTCGTGGGGGTCTCGGACGAGGTCGAGCGGTGGCGCCGGGCCTCCGTCGACTCGTACGCCCAGCTGGTGACGAGCTACCTCGAAGCGATCGCCGAGGTGCAGGGGACCGAGCTCCCCGAGGATGCGGCCTTCGTCCACACCGTCGTCCGCGCGCTGGCGGGAGCGGTCACCGAGGCGATCGCGGGCTGGCTGCTGGACGACGAGCGCCCGTCGATGGACCGCTTGGTCGATGCTCTCGTCGGGATGTTCTCGGCCGTCGCCAACTGGCTGGCGCACCCGGCGACGACGGCCGAGTCCACCAAGCACGTCGGACGGTAGCGGCTCACACCGCGGGCGCCGCCTCCTTGCCGGGCGCGTGTTCGGGGAACGCGGCGAAGAACGCGTCCATGGCGTACTGATCGAGGTCGTTGAGCTCCCAGTCGACGACCTTGCCGCCGCGCACCGTGAACGTCCACAACGACCGGTCCTCCACGCGGTGGGCGTCGCGCTCGATGCGGAGCCGCAGCAGGAACGCGACGCGCTCGGCGCTGATGAGGGTGTCGGTGATCTCGCACGTGGTGTTCGGGAACGCGATCCCGTTGGCGAACAGGTACTCGATCACGCGGTCCTTGCCCGCGTAGCGACCGGACCACGGGCTGGAGCCACTGGCCCGCAGCACGACGTCGTCGGCGAGCAGGTCGAGGAGCGCCTCGTCGGCGGCGACGAGGGCGGCGCCCAGCGGCTCGGCGAGCTCGGCGGTGGTCAGGGCCGTCGTGGTGGAGCCGGCCGTGGCCGGCTCGGTGGTGGCCGGCTCGGTGGTGGCCGGCTCGGTGGTGGCGGGCTCGGTGGTGGTCGGCGTCGCGGTGATGTCCGTGGTCATGCGCTGCTCCGGTTCGTCGTCCCGGTGGGTGGCCCGGGGATCGTTGTGGCATCGGGGCCGATGCCTGCTCCACCGTCGTGGTCCCGCCGGGGGAGAACATCGCCCGATCGGGCGATGTTCTGCGTCCCCGGGGCGGACACGGTGCAGGCATGGGAGACGAGGCACGGGATGCCGAGAGCGTGGAGACCGGCGACGATGCCTCGGGAGACCGGGGACATCAGGGAGATCGGGGAGGTCGGGGAGATCGGGGAGATCTGAGAGACTCGGGCGGCTCGGGAGGCTGCTCGCCGTCACCCGGCCCTGTGGTGCGGCTCGTGCGAGCGGAGGTGGGGATGGGAAGGGACGCAGGCGCGCGGGACGCCGACGAGCTGCCGACCGGCACCGTCACGTTCCTGCTGACGGACGTCGAGGGCTCCACCCCGCTGTGGGACGCGGACCCGGCGCGGATGGCAGTGGCGATGCGTCGCCACGAGGAGCTGCTCGCATCAGCCGTGAGGCAGCACGGCGGCGTCCGTCCACTCGAGCAGGGCGAGGGCGACAACGTCGTCGCCGCGTTCGCCCGCGCGTCCGATGCGGCGCAGGCGGCGATCGATGCGCAGCGCGCCCTCCTCGCCGAGCCCGGTTTCGCCGTGCGCGTCCGCATGGCGTTGCACACGGGCGAGGCGCACCTGCAAGAAGGTCGCACGTATGCCGGTCCGGACCTCAACCGCTGCGCGCGGCTGCGTGGCCTCGCCCACGGCAGTCAGATCGTCGTGTCGCGCACGACGCACGACCTGCTCGCCGACGCTGCGATCGGTGGGGTCACGTTCCGCGACCTCGGGTCGTACCGGCTGCGCGGGCTCGAGCGTCCTGAGCAGGTCCACCAGCTGTGCCATCCGGACCTGCCCGACGCGTTCCCGCCGCTGCACGCCGCCGACGTGCTGGCATCGACGCTCCCGAGGCCCGCCACCCCGCTGATCGGCAGGGTCACCGAGCGCGACGAGGTCCTGCAGCTCTTCGCGCAGGCGCAACTGGTGACCCTCGCGGGTTCGGGGGGCTGCGGCAAGACACGCCTGGCGATCGAGGTGGGCGAGTGCCTGGGCACCCGGTCGCCTGACGGCGTGTGGTGGGTCGACCTGTCGGGTGTCGCCGATCCGACGCTGGTGGCCGGCACGATCCTCGCCGGGCTGGGTCGGCGTGACGAAGGTGGTGCGGACCCCGCGACGACCCTGGCGACCTTCATCGATGCGAAGGAGCTGACCCTGGTGCTCGACAACGTCGAGCACCTCCTGGACGAGTGCGCCCGCGTCCTCGCGATCGTCGTCGGCCGCTGCCCCGCGGTGCGCGTCCTCGTCACCAGCCGAGAGCCGATCGGCTTGGACTGCGAGTGGGCCTACCGCGTGCCGTCGCTGGGCGTGCCACAGCCGGACGCGGCTGTGGACGTGGTGGCGGCCAGTGACGCGGTGCGCCTCTTCGAAGCGCGTGCGTCGCAGGCCCGTCCGGGCTTCGTCGTGGCGGCCGACAACGCGGTTCCGGTCGGCCAGATCTGCCGCCGCCTCGACGGCATCCCCCTGGCGATCGAGCTCGCGGCGGTGCGCGTCCGGGCGATGAGCGTCGACCAGATCGCGAGCGGGCTCGACGATCGCTTCCGCCTGCTCGCCGGGGGTGGACGGCGCGCGATCCCGCGCCAAGCGACCTTGCTCGCCTCGGTCGAATGGAGCTACGGCCTCCTCGACGACGCGGAGCGGCGGTGCCTGCGCCGCCTGGCCGCGTTCGTCGGCGGCTTCACGCTCGAGGCGGCCGAGGCGGTCGTCGCGGATGAGCAGCTCGACGCCCATGCCGTGCTGGAGCTGATCACCCGCCTGGTGGACAAGTCGGTGGTCCTCGCTCCCGCCGAGGGCGGCGCGCCGCTCGAGGGCAATGGCGTGTCAGCGAACGGGCCGCGACGGCGGCCGCGGTACCGCCTGCTCGAGACGATCCGGCAGTTCGCCCACGCGCAGCTCGATGCAGCGGAGGAGGTCGCGGCAGTGCGCGACCGCCACCTCGCGTGGGCGCGTGAGCTGACCACAGCCGCGGAACCGGAGCTGACCGGGCGTGCACAGGCGGAGTGGCTCGACCTGCTCGAAGACGAGCACGACAACCTCCGTGCTGCCGCGGACTGGGCGACCGCGACGCGCGATGGTGCGACGTTGTGGGCGATGGCGGGGCACCTGGCGTTCTTCTGGGTGTTGCACGGGCACTTCGTCGACGCGGTCCACGTCGTCGAGCGAGCGCAGGAACTGAGCGACGGCGTGCCCGAGGCGATGCAGCTGGCCGGCCGGTGGGCGTCCGCGTACGTCGCGCTGTATGCCGGCGCGTACGAGCGCGGCTACGTGGAGGCCCTCGAGGTGATCGAGCGCGCCAGCGCCCTTGGGGATGACCGCATCCTCGGACGCGCCCTGGACACGTTGGCGACCATCGAGATGTTCATCGACCTGATCGGCGCTCGCGCGCACCTCGAGCAAGCGATCCCCCTGGCGCGCGCGGCGGGCGATGACTGGTGCTTGTCGGATGCGCTGCAGATCGTCGGCTTCTCGTTCCTCCTGCAGGGCGCGCCTTCGCGGGGCGCCGATGCGATGCGCGAGGCGCGCGAGATCGCCGAACGGCTCGACAACCAGCAGCTGCTGGGCTGGGACCACTTCTTCCACGGCTTCGTCAGCTCGCTCGACGGACGGCTCGACGATGCGCAGCGAGGCGGGGAAGCGGCCCTGCGGTCCGCAGAGCTGTGCGGGGACCCGGCCATCGCCGCCAACGCGCTCGTCCTCCTGGCGGATGTCGCGGTACGTCGGGGCCACGCCGTGAAGGTCGTGCCCGTGCTGACCGAAGCGCTCGAACGGCTGCGGAGCACAGGGGGCTCGCAGTCGGTGCCGATGCTCTCCGTCCGGCTCGCCGCGACCCTCGCGGCAAGCGGGCACCTCGAAGACGCGTCCGCGCAGCTCGAAAGCGCGGCAGAGGACCTGCAGCAGGGCGGCGGCCAGTTCGACCGGCTCCAGCTCGCCGAGGTCCGTGCCCGAGTCTGCTTGGCGCTCGGGGAGCACGACGGCGCCACGCAGGCTGCGCTCGAGACGCAAGCGCTGGCACGGCAATTGGAGAACGAAGCCGCGGACGCGATCGCGCGCATCAGCCTCGGGTGGGTTGCGCTGCGGTGCGACCGTCTCAAGGAGGCGGATCAGCTGGCCCACGCAGCGGTCGCCGCGCTCTTCGCCGCGGGCCATCGAGCGGACTGCGCCGATGCGGTCATGTTGTGCGGGCTCGTGGCCGCCGCCCTCGATCGGCCGGTGGAGGCCACCCGTCTGCTGGCCGCGGCGGCGGCGGTCGTGCAACGCACCGGTGCCGTCGCCACGAACTTCACGGCCGTCCTGGGTCAGCCCGACACCGAGGCGCTCGCGGCTCGCCTCGGGGAGGAGGCGTTCGCCGCCGCGTGGGCCGAAGGTTCGGCACTCGGCTTGGACGAGGTGGCGTCGATGGTGGCACGCCGCCGAGGCAGCCGACGCCGACCGCCGCTCGGATGGGACAGCCTGACGCCGACGGAGCTGTCCGTCGTGGAGCTCGCCGCCGAGGGACTGACCAACAAGGCGATCGCGGAGCGGCTGTTCGTCTCACCGGCCACCGTCAAGACCCACCTGGCGCATGTGTTCGCGAAGGTCGACATGGCCAACCGGGCCGAGCTGACGGCGGAGGTCGTTCGTCGCCGGCACCAGGCGGAGGCACCGTGAGCTCCGGTGCTCGAGCGCGCGTGCTCGCGGACTCGCCCGCGTTCAGCCCTGAGCCTCGCGGTACGCGCGCCACGATCCGAAGCTCGTGATCTCTTCGGCATCGGTCAGGGCGATCGGCTCGCACAGGAACCCGGCGACCTGCACGCCGTCCTCGAGCTCGACCCGCCCGATCGTGAGCGGCGCCGGGACGTGGTCCACGAAGTGCGCGAACGAGCGCGGCGACAGCTCCCACACCTCGGCCAGGATCGACGCCCCCGTCGGATCGTCGGGATCGACGCGCACCAGCCCCGGCTTGGGCGGGTTCGTCGCCAGCGCGTACATCCGGTAGATCGGCGCCGTGCGGGCCCGCATCACGAGGTGCCCGCCGACCTCGGTCAGTTGGTGGTTGAGCGGCTGCCCCGACAGGTGGGCGCCGACCACCACGAGCCACATCGGATCATCGTCGCCGGGGATCATCGGTGTCTCGGTGCGGCGTGTCAGCCCGTCGGGCCCGGGGCATCGACGAGCGGTGGCTCGCGGTCCGGCTCGGGCTCCACCGGGTCCGCGGCAGCGAAGGGTGCGGCCGTGACCGAGCGAGGGGCCTCGCCGTCCGCGACGTAGCCGGACGGGTGGCCGGGTCGGCCTTCGCGCAGGCGGGCTCGCCACGCCGACCGCTCGTGCGCTGCCGGGGCGGTGTCGGTGATGAACGCGCGCAGGAGCGCGATGAACCGGTCGGGATCCGCGTGGTGCGGGAAGTGCCCGGCGCCGGGGAAGATCTCCAGCTGCGCGCTCGGGAGCGCTTCCTTCACCCGGTGGGCATGCGCCACCGGGATGATCGAGTCGCGGTCGCCCCACATCACCAGCAGCGGGATGTCGTCGACCAGGTAGCTGCGATCGAGCATCGTCACGATCTGGCCGCGCCAGTCCACGACCGAGCGGAGGGTGTGGGTGAAGGCGCTGCGGGCCTCGCCGGTGGGCAGGCCGCGCAGCACGCGGTTCACCTCGTCGGCGTCCTTGCCGAGGTCGCTGCCGACGCGCTTGAGCACCTGCAGCGCGGCGACGACGCCGATGCGCGTGGGCGACAGGTGCACGAACGGCAGGCTCAGCTCGGCGAACGGGGCCGCCGCGACGCGCAGGATGGGCGAGACGTCGCGGCTGACGCCACCCGTGGCGACGAGCACCAGGCGCTCGCACCGCTCCGGGTACTGGTACGCGATCTGCGCGGCCACGCCCCCGCCGAGGGAGTGGCCGACGATGGTGGCGCGCTCGATGCCGAGGATCTCGAGCAGGTCGCGCATGCCGTTGGCGTAGGCCGCGACGGAGTAGTCGGCGCGGGGCTTCGCGGACTCGCCGTGGCCGAGCAGGTCGGGGGCGATCACGGTGTGGTGCTCGGCGAGCGCCGGCATGAGCGGACGCCACCCGCGGGAGCTGTCGCCGATGCCGTGCAGCAGCAGGAGCGGCGGCCCGCTGCCCATCATCCGGTAGGCGCGGCGGTGGCCGTGCACCGTCACGAACTTGATCGCCGTGTCGTCCTCGGCGGCGACGACCTCGGCCTCGAGCGCCCGCACCGCCTCGGTGCCGGGCTTCATCGTGATCGCGTCGTCGAGCAGGTCGTAGTGCTCGGCGCCGGCACGGGCGCGATCGGGGTCGGCGGCGTCGAGCCACCCGATGTCCACGTCGGTGTCGACGTCAGCGTCCGCCACGAGATCCTCTCACCTTGCCGTGCCCCTCCATCCTGACCGGCGTCCCGCGCGCGGACCGAATCCCGATCGGTCGGTGCGTCGATCTGAACGGAATCCAACGTAGGAGGGCCCCGTGTCGGGCTGTTGAACCGCGTGTGAACGGCGTGTCAACGGGCGGCGCCGGTCGACGGTGCCGGCCACGCGGTGGCCAGGCGCGCCACCGCGAGGTCGAGCTGGCCCGGATCGAGCGTGGCGAACGAGAGCCGCATGGCGTCGCGGAAGCGGCCCTCCTCGGTGGAGAACGCGGAGCCGGGCACGAACGCCACGCCGTGGGCGATGGCCCGCTCGAACAATTCATCGGTGTCGGTGCCGTCGGTGGCGGTGGCCCAGGCGAACATGCCACCGGTCGCAGGTCGCAGGTCGAGGCGATCGCCGAGCCGGGTGCGCAGCGCCTCGTCGAGCGCGCAGGATCGCTCGCGGTACAGCGCGCGGACCTCGTCGAGGTGGCGCTCCTGCCGCGGCTCGTCGCGCAGCAGGCTCGCGACGATCAGCTGCGTCAGGCTCGGCGTGTGCAGGTCCGCGGCCTGCTTCAGGCGCGTGACGGCGTCGATGACGTCCGGCGGTCCGATCATCCACCCGATCCGGAGGCCGGGCGCGAGGATCTTCGATGCGCTGCCGAGTCGAACGACGTGACCGGTACCGGGTGCGCTCTGCGCGATGGACGGCGTCGCCGCGCCGGCGAAGCGCAGCTCGCCGTACGGGTCGTCCTCGACGACGAAGAACCCGTGGGCGTGGCTGAGCTCGGTCAGCTGACGCCGCCGCTGGAGCGACAGCACCGCCCCGGTGGGGTTGTGGAAGTCGGGCACGACGTACACCAGCCGCGGCGCGAGCCCGCGGCGCAGCGCGTCGGCGAGACGATCGACGTCGAGGCCGTCGGCGTCGCCGTCGACGGCGTGGACGCGGACCTCGGCCGCGACCAACGACTGCAGCGCGCCGAGGTAGCTCGGACCCTCGACGACCGCGACGTCGCCGGCATCGCAGAGCGTGCGCGCGAGCAGGTCGATCCCCTGCTGCGACCCGGTCGTGATCACCACCTGGTAGCGGTCGACGCCGTGGCGCTCGGCGATCAGCGCGCGCAGGTCGTCGATGCCCTCCGTCGGTCCGTACTGCAGCGCGGAGGGCCCGAGGGGCCCGACCTGCGCGAGGGCACCGTCGGCCGCCCGGCGCACGCGCTCGGCATCGAGCGAGCTGGGGGCCGGCAGACCGCCGGCGAGCGACAGCACGCCCGGGCGGTCGACGAGCCGCAGCAGCTCGCGGATGCGGGAGGACCCGACGGCCCGCGCCCGTCGCGACAGCACGGCGGGGGGTGGCGGCGTGGGCGTCGTGGCGGAGGGCGGCTGGGTCTGCAGCATCCCGTGACGGTGGACGGACCCGGCTCGTGGCGGAAGACAGCGCCGACACTGGTACCCACGGCACCCCCTCGTCGGCTTCGTGTTCCGGTGTGGAGGTTCGCGTCCCGGTTCCTGATCTGCTCGACTGGACGGATGGCCCGTGACGACCTCGCCGAGTTCCTGCGCAGCCGCCGGGCCGCGATCGACCCCAGCCAGGTGGGCCTGCCGCGTGGCGCGCGGCGGCGAGCCCCCGGTCTTCGTCGGGAAGAGGTCGCGTTGCTCGCCGGCGTGTCGGTGACCTGGTACACGTGGCTCGAGCAGGGCCGCGAGATCAACGCGTCGCAGTCGGTGCTCGATGCGCTGGCGCGGACGTTGCTGCTGGACGAGGCCGAGCACGCGCACCTGCTGGCGCTGGCCGAACCCGAGACCGCGCACCCCGAGATCCTCGACCGCGAGCACCCGCCGGGCGCACTCATCAGTGTGATCACGGCGCTCGATCCCAACCCGGCCTACGTGCTCGGCCCCCGGTGGGAGTACCTCGCGTGGAACAACGCGCAGGGCCGCTTGTACCCCGCCGGCCACCTCGCCGAGGACGACCGCAACCTCATGTGGATCGTGTTCGCCGACCCCGCCGGCCGCGAGCTGATCGCCGATTGGGACAACGAGGCGCGCAACATGATCTCCCAGTTCCGCGCGGACACCACGGCCATCCGCTCCGACCCGATGGTCGTCGAGCTCGTCCACCGCCTCCAGGACGCCAGCCCCGAGTTCGCGGAGTGGTGGCCGCAGCACGACGTCAGCGGCTTCCACACCCGCCTGCGGCGCTACAACCACGCCACAGCGGGTGAGCTCCTCTTCGAGTACCAGCAGCTCGTCCCCGCCGAGTGGCCCCACTTCCGGGTCGTCGCCCAGCTCCCCGTCCCGGGCGACGACAGCGCGCGGCGGCTCGCGGGCTGAGAGCGCGGCGCCGCAACCGTCGCAGGGACGAACCGGGCGGCGCCTCAAACACGGCCGTGCTGCGCCGGATCGACCCGGGGCGCGGTCAGTCGCGGCGGCCCTTGAGGAGGCAGAACTCGTTGCCCTCGGGGTCGGCGAGGACGATCCAGTCGACGTCGCCCTGCCCGATGTCGATCGGCGTGGCGCCGAGGCCGAGGATCCGCTCGAGCTCCTCCTCCTGATCGCACCCGCGCGGGTTGACATCGATGTGCAGGCGGTTCTTCCGCGCCTTCTTCTCGGGGACGTTGAGGAAGAGCAGCGTCGGCAGCGCGCCGCCGGGATCGCTGATCTCGACCTCACCGTCCTCGTCGGGTTCGGTGGCGTCGTAGCCGAGGACCGCGGCCCAGAACGTCGCGAGCTTCGCGGCGTCCTCGCAGTCGATGCAGAGCTCCGTGAACAGCGCAGCCATCGTGTTCTCCTTCGAGGGGTTGGGATCCCTCTCCCTACCCACGACGCTCCCTTCGTCGACGTGGTGCTCAAGTGACGCCGTCGCCGTCGCCGACGGCGCTCGCGCCCGATCGCGTCGCCGGTGAGGGAGGATCGTGCGGACCCCGAGCGGTCGGAACGCGCGGGATCCGGTCTCAGGGGCGTCGCCGGTCGGCGGGCGCCGGCGGCGTCAGGTCCTGGCGCGTGACGCGGAGCCGGCCGTCGACGCGCTCGACCTCCATCGCGAAGGCGAAGCGGTCGATGGCCGTGGCGAACACGACGTCGTCGGGGTGCACGTGGCCGGCACCGACCGCCAAGGTGAGCTCGGCTTCGCGCGAGCGGGTGACGGCGTCGCTCGTCGCGGCAGCCCGGACGGGCTCGCCCGTGCGGATGCGCTCGATGCACTGTGCCGTGATCAGGTCGTCCTCGCCGCCGTCGGGACGATCGGGGAAGCGGCCGGTGATCACGTAGGTCGGCGCGTCGAAGCGGCCCTGCTCGATCGCTCGTCTGGCCGCCTCGGCGGTGGCCGACGCGTTCACGAGACCGGCGACGAAGAGCCGATCGGCGTCGGTGGCGGCGACGGCCCCCTGGGTGCCCGCCGACGTCCGTTGCACGATCTCGCGACCTGCCAGGTCGGCCTCGCTCGCGGCGACGGGCGAGTTGGACAGGTCGAACCCCGCCGGGCGGCGCCCGCGCTCCTCACCCATCACGAGCGCATCCGGGATGGACCGGCCGAGCGCGATCGCCTCGTCGACGTCCGCGACCAACCAGATCGCGGTGGCGCCGCCGGCGAGGGCGTACGCCGCGGTCGTGAACGCCCGCAGCACATCGATCACGATCACGACGCC
>CAYUOL010000069.1:0-3180 GCA_964446345.1 uncultured Iamiaceae bacterium
ACGTTCCCGGATTGCGGCCATTGGTCCGCGTACAGGAAGAAGAGGTTCGGGTTCCTTTCGTTGGCGCGGATGTTCGGCTCTTGGAAGGAGCCGCCCGTGGTGACCGTCGTCCCCGTCGCAGGATCGAGGGAGCTCACGTAGGTCCACTGATCGTCGCCGACGCTGAACCACACATGGCCCCCGGCGAACACGAGGCTGCCGGTGCTCGGGCTGTCGAGGAGCCATCGGCCGGTGACAGCCAGCGTCGCCGTGTTGATGCGCACGATGGCCCTCCCGGTGCGAGCGTTCACAAACAGGTCGTTGCCGCTGAGCGACAGGCCGGTGGCGCCCCGCACGTCTTCGAACCGAGCGATCATCTGGCCCTTGTCGTTGAAGGCGAGGACCTCGTCGCCGACAGACAGGAACGTGCGGTTGGACGACACGTTCACCGCGATGTCACGGGGAGTCCCCGGGAGGGCGGTCGACGACAGGCGTGCGCCGTTCGCGGGCTGGACCGGGGTGAGGAGCACGTCCTGCAAGGTCGTGTAGTTGGGGGTGAGCGTGAAACCGACGATCCGTTGGTCGGGGATCGAGCCGGTGGGGTCATGCGCCAGCAGCGTGAAGTCTGGTCCGTAGGGAACACCGCTGAACGCGTAGGTGCCGTTGGCGGCGCTCGTCGTCTTGCGGGGTGAGGACAGCCCGCTCCCGCTCAAGGTCAGATCGATGCCACCTGCAGTCGCCCCCGCCACCTTCACGACTCCTGCGAGCGTCGCACCCGTGTTCGCGATGACCTGCAACGGGAACGACGCGGTGCCGATCGGGGTGGTGAGGATCAACGTCCGGACCCCGGGTGTGAGTGCGACGGGCATCACCACCGTCGCCTCGGTGAACGACTTGACGGTGGCGGTCGCCGGCAGGCCTCCCACCGACACCGAAGCGATGACGCCCAGGTTGCTTCCCTGGACCGTCACGGCGGTCGGCACGCCCGCCACGACCTGTGATGGAAGCGCGGCGCTGATGGCCGGGCGGGGATCGAGCGCCGCAAGGTGCTTCTTCGTGGCGCCGAGCGCATCGTCGTACAGTGCGTAGACCCGACCGTCGGCAGAAGCGGCCATGCCCCGGTCCGCCAAGTTGCCGGGCAACTGGTACACGGTGACCGACCGGTGGTCACCCACCCCCGAGACGAAGACCTGGTTCGGCGAGCGGGTGCCTCCGGCGAAGAAGCCACCGGAGGCCGGGCTGTACGCGATCGCGACGGGGTAGTTCGTCCCGTCGTAGCGCAGCGTCTCCTTCATTGTGGCGATGGAGCTCTCGCCGAAGTAGTAGGGAGCCCCTGACGCGAAGGTGTAGGTGCCTTGAAGCGGGTTCACGGCGACCTGCTTGAGGTTGTAGCCGCCGTCGCCGTTCCCCGTGACGGTCGCGGGGTTGGAGCTGATGTCCACCTTCTGCACGTTGTACGCCCCGAGGTCATACGTGAGGATCGTGCTGGACTGTCCGACCTTCTCGAACTCACCCTTCATCACGGCCCCTCGAGCCGTCACCACGCTCGTGGCAGGATCGAGCCGCTTCAACGTGCCGCTGGAGCTGAACCACACCGCTCCCCCGATGACGGCCAGCGAGTTCCCGGTCACCCCACCCACGTCGATCTCTGCCGACTTGGTGAGAGTCGCCAGGTCGATGGCCACGATGCTGCCCGTGCCCGGGGAAGCCACCCACAGCTTCGTGCCGTCGAAGTCAATGCCCGCGGGGGACGAAACGCTCGCGATCGAGGTCAGGTAGGAGCCGTCCGCGGCGAACACGGCGATCGCATCGTCACCGGACACGAAGACACGACCCGAACTGGGATCCACGGCGATGTCCCGGAAGGCCGCGAGCGGGATCGCCGACGAGTCGGCGGCAGCGGGTCGCGGCGTCAGCGACGCGAAGGCGCACGCGACGAGCGCCACGCATGTCGCGATCGCGACCAAGACCTGCAGGCCACCACGGCCCCGCCGTGCAATCAATCCGCCCCCTTGTGAAGAGCGAACTCTACCCGAGGCAGCGTGCAAGACACTTTGCGACTGCCTTCGTGCGAGACGGCGCCCGTCGATGGTCGCGCCACGAGCCCGAGGCCACCGACCGTGGTGGGCCCCGTGAGAAGCGCTCTTGCGCACGCACCAGCCGGCAGCGACGGCGCAACGAGCACGTCGCCGGGTCCATCCCCGTGCCGGCGGGGGCGGCGGTGCCCGAACCCGGCCGCAGCCGCCGGAGATCGATGGCACGGCCCCTCGCCGTCGGCGCGACACCGACGTGTTCCGCTAGGTTTCGCACCGTGCGCAGGGGCCCGGCACGTCACCCATGACCACGACTCCGGTGCGGCTGTCGGCCCGCCCGCGTGCGGTCGAACCGCTGTCGGTCGCGCTGATCCGCCCCCCGATGGTCGTGCAGCCGTCGAGCCTCTCCACGCACGGCCCGGTGCCCCCGATCGGGTTGGCCTACATCACAGCGGTCGTGTCGAGCGCCGGCCACGAGGTCTCCGTCATCGACGCCGTCGCGCTCGCGATGGACCACGCCGAGGAGTTCGACACCCCGTCGGGGGTCATGCGCCGCGTCGGACTGTCGCCGGCGCAGACCGTGGAGCAGATCCGCGGCACGCCTGACGTGATCGGCGTGAGCCTCATGTTCGTGCACGAGTGGCCCCAGGCCCGCGAGGTCGTCAACCTCGCCCGGGTCGCGTTCCCCGAATCGGTGATCGTGGTCGGTGGGGAGACCGCGACCTCGTTCTGGCCGTGGATGTTCGAGGAGACCGACGCCATCGACTACGTGGTGCGGGGCGAGGGCGAGGCCACGTTCGTGGAACTGCTCGACCGGGTGGCCGGTGGCGCCGCGGTCGATGGTCTCGAAGGTGTGGTGGCGAACGCGAGGTCTGCGATCGCGGCACGGGCCGGCACCCTCCCGGTGCGTCTCCGCCGACTCGACGAGGTGCCGCGGCCGGACTGGACGAAGTTCGACCTCGACCCGTACCTCGAGCACCCCTACTTCGGTGTGAACCGCGGACGTTCGATGCCTGTCCTCGCGACGAGGGGATGTCCCTACAAGTGCAGCTTCTGCTCGTCCCCGCAGATGTGGACGACGCGGTACGTCGTGCGCGAACCCGACGACGTCGTCGACGAGATCGCGTCGTACGTGGAGCGGTACCAGGCGAGGAACGTGAACTTCTGC
>CAYUOL010000069.1:3280-25029 GCA_964446345.1 uncultured Iamiaceae bacterium
CGACGAGATCGCGTCGTACGTGGAGCGGTACCAGGCGAGGAACGTGAACTTCTGCGACCTCACCGCCATCACCAAGCGGAACTGGACGCTCGAGTTCTGCGACGCGTTCGAGCGCCGCGGTCTCGACATCACCTGGCAGCTGCCGGTGGGCACGCGCTCCGAGGCGCTCGACGCCGAGGTGCTCCAACGGCTCTACGACACCGGTTGCCGCAACATCGCCTACGCGCCCGAGAGCGGTTCCGAGCGCATGCTGAAGATCTTCGACAAGAAGGTCGACCTCAGCCACATGCTCACGTCGTTGCGGGCCGCGCACCGAGTCGGCTTGAAGACCCACATCAACATCATCATCGGCCATCCCGACGAGCGGTGGTCCGACGTGGCGAAGAGCCTTCGCTTCCTCTTGCAGGCGGCGTGGGCGGGGTGCGACGACTGCGCGCCGATCCTGTTCTGCCCGTACCCGGGGAGCCAGGACTTCGAGCGGCTGGTCGAGGAGGGCGCCCTCACCGTCGATGAGGCGTCGTGCTACATCGGGCTGGCGCGCTCGAGCGACCGTGCCCGGTCGTTCAACCCGCGCATGGGTGCGGGCACGCTGCGGCTCCTCCAGCTCTTCCTGTTGGCGGTGTTCTACGGCGTCGCCGTTCTGCTGCACCCGTCTCGGATCCTCGGGTTCGTCCGCTCCCAGGTCACGGGACGCGAGACGACCTACCTCGACCAGATGCTGCGCTCCCGACGGGAGGCTCGTCAGATGTGGAGAGACAAGCGCGAGGCGAGCAGCCCCCCAGTCCCCGATCGGAGAACCGACGACGCGTTCGTCGCGTGATCGCGCCTTCCCGTCCGACAGATCCCCGCACTCGCGGTTCGACGCCGTCACCGGAGCTCCGTGCACGAGCAACGGGCCCGTGCGGTCCACTCTCCCCACCGAGTCGGGGTCTCGTTCCTGGGGAGCGGCGTCGTCGTCGAGTGGGAACGCCCGCAGATGAGACGCCACACTGGGGGCATGGAGCGCACCTACCTCGCCGTCAGCGTGAACAACGTCGCCTACACGCTCAACGCCCTCCGACCCACGAAGCGCAGCCGGGTGCTCTTCGGCTGGTCGTTCTTCGCGTCGTGGATCACGATCGAGCTCGCCTGGGTCCACCTCGTGTGGCAGATCGCGTTCACCGCGTACGCAGCTCGCAAAGGCGCGCTGCGCACGAAGGCTGGGCGCGTCGGGCTCGCGCTCAACGTCGTGTCGTGGGCCGGGCTCGGTCTCATGGTGTGGCGCAGCCTCGGAGCGCGCCACGAGGTCCGCGCCGTGTTCAAGGAATCGGGATCGGCCGGCGCCGCCACCGGCACGTTCGGCGCCGAGGTGCGCAAGCGCTCGACGCCGAAGATCAAGACGCGCGTGATCCGCAACGTGCCGTTCAGTCGCGTGGCGGGCAAGACCCTGCGCCTCGACGTCTGGCAACCGGCGGAGCGCAGCGAGCGGGGCGTCCTGCGGCCCGGGATCATCCAGGTCCACGGCGGCGGCTGGGTGATCGGGGACAAGCGCGAGCAGGGCCTGCCGTTCCTGAAGCACCTCGCCGAGCACGGCTGGGTCGGCTTCAACGTGAACTACCGGCTCAGCCCCGGCGCCACGTTCCCCGATCATCTCGTCGACGTGAAGCAGGCGATCGCCTGGGTGCGCGAGCACGCGGCGGAGTACGACGTCGATCCGAACTTCATCGCCATCACCGGGGGATCGGCGGGCGGGCACCTCACCGCACTCGCCGCCCTCACGGCCAACCAACCGCATCTGCAGCCCGGGTTCGAGGACGCGGACACGTCCCTGCAAGCAGCCGTGCCCTTCTACGGCGTCTACGACTTCACCAACCGCAACGGGGCGTGGGCGCCCGACGTCGTGCCGAAGTTCATCGGTCCCGTCGTGGTCAAGGCGTTCCTCGACGACGAGCCCGAGAAGTTCGCGGCGGCGTCGCCGATCGATCAGGTGCACGCGGACGCGCCACCGTTCCTGATCGTCCACGGCGATCTGGACACGCTGGCGCCGGTCGAGACGGCGCGCGACTTCGCCGACGAGCTCCGGGCGGTGTCGAAGGCACCGACGCTGTACCTCGAGCTCAAGGGCGCGCAGCACGCCTTCGAGGTCTTTCCCTCGATCCGGGCCAACCGGGTGCTGCGCGGTGCCCGCCACTTCCTCGAGACCGTGTACGCCTCGGCCCTCGAAGGGCGTGCTGCCGAGGACATCCCCGTCGAGGAGCTCGTCGAAGCCGTCGATCCCGAGGTCGCCGAGGCCGTCGCGCCCTGAGCGGCGTGGGGCCCCCTTTCTGGTCAGGCCGTCGGAGCGATGCTGCCGGCGAGCGCGATCAGCTGGCGATCGGCGCCGGCGGGACCGATGAGCGACAGCCCGACGGGGTAGTCGGCCAGGTGGGTGACGGGGATCGTCACCTGGGGGAGCCCGGCCAGGGCCGCTATGGTCGTGAGCTGCAAGGTGCGGCGCCGGAACTCCTGGAAGTCCTGCTCGTCGCCGGTGAGCAGCGGGGCGAGCTCGGGCACGGTCGGCGTCAGCACCATCCCGTCGCTGCCGAGCAGGTCGTGCAGCCGCGACGAGATCTGGTCGCGGGCCGCACGCGCACCGGTCACCTCGTCGTCGGTGATCTGGCGCAGTGCCTCGATGCGGTTGCGCACGTCGAGGGCCAGCGTCGGGTTCTCCGATTCGAGCCACGCCTTGAGCCCGGTCCAGATCTCCGATCCCTGGAGCACACGGAACGCATCGGCCCACCGCTCGAGCCCGTCACCGGCCAACGCGGGGACGTGCTCCGTGTCGAAGCGCAACGCCAACCGCTCGAGCTGTGGCATGAGCGCGTCGACCAAGGGCTCGTCGGTCGCGTCGAACAGGTCGTCGGCCACGATCAACCGGCGCAACGCCGGGCGGTCCGCGTCGGAGGGAGGGAGCAGCACGTCGGCGACCTGCCACAGGACGAGCGCGTCGCGCCCGAACCAGCCGACGGTGTCGAAGGACGGCGCGAGCGGGAAGGTCGCGTCGAGCGAGACCCGGCCGTGCGTGGGGCGGAAGCCGTAGATCCCGCAGAGGGCGGCCGGCACCCGCACCGAGCCGGCGGTGTCGGTCCCGACCGCGAAGTCGACGAGCCCGCCGGCGACCGCCACCGCGGAGCCGCTCGACGATCCTCCGGGGATGGCATCGGGCGACGCGGGGTTGACGGGCGTGCCGTAGTGGGCGTTGACCCCGAGCAGGCTGTACGCGAGCTCGTCGGTGATCGACTTCGCGACGAGGGTGGCGCCCGCATCGAGCAGGGCCTGGACGACGGGGGCGGTGCGGCGCGCCGGGGCGTGGGTGCGCAGCCAGTCGGGGTTGCCGGCGCCCGTGACGTGGCCCTCGATGTCGAACAGGTCCTTCGCGACGAACGTCATCCCGGCGAGCGGGCCCTCCGTCGCCCCGTCGATCCGCACGTCGTCGTGGACGCACAGCGCGTTGTACGGGTCCTCGATCATCGCCGGGCAATCTACCGATCTGCCTCGAGTGCCGCCCTGGGGGCGGAAAGTGCGTGCTTCCCTGGCAGGCTGGCGCGATGCCGAGCCCCGCGAAGTGGACCGCCGACGACATCCCCGACCAACACGAGCACATCGTCGTCGTCACAGGCGCCAACAGCGGTCTGGGGCTGTGCTCGGCGCTCGCGCTGGCGCGGCAGGGAGCCGAGGTGATCCTCGCCTGTCGTAGCCCGGAGCGCGGTGACGCCGCGCTCGAGCAGGTGAGGTCGGTGGCCACCGGCGGAGCGCCGTGGCTCCTGAGGCTCGACCTCGCGGATCTCGCTTCGATCGAGGCGGCCGCGGACCAGCTGCACGACCGCGTAGGACGAGTCGACATCCTCATGAACAACGCCGGCGTGATGGCGCTGCCGCAGACCCGCACCGCCGATGGCTTCGAGGCCCAGTTCGGCACGAACCACCTCGGTCACTACGCGTTGACGGGACGGTTGCTGCCGTTGCTGCTCGCGGCGCCCGCTCCTCGCGTGGTCACCACGTCGTCGGGTGCGCACCGGATGGGCAAGATGCGCTGGGACGACTTGAACTGGGAGAAGGGGTACCAGAAGTGGCCCGCGTACGGGCAGTCCAAGCTGGCGAACCTGCTGTTCACGATGGAGCTCGATCGCCGGGCGGCGGCCCATGAGGTGCCGCTCGTGGCGGTCGCAGCACACCCGGGGTACGCGTCCACGCACCTGCAGGCGGCGGGACCGGAGATGGCCGGCAACGGCGTCATGAAGCGCGTGATGGACACGATGAACCGCCTCGTCGCCCAGTCCGCCGAGATGGGCGCGCTGCCGCAGCTGTTCGCTGCCACGGCGGCAGGCGTCACCGGGGGCCGGTACTACGGGCCCGACGGCATCGGCGAGCTGCACGGTCACCCCACCGAGGTCAAGGCCAAGCCCGCGGCCTACAGCACCGACGAGGCCGTGAAGCTGTGGGCCCACAGCCAGGAGCTCACCGGCGTCGTCTACGACTGGAGCACGGTCTCCGCACCCTGACCCGTCCTCGCCCGTGCTCTCTGCCCGGCGCGTCCCGCGGCGCCATCCGCCCGTCTGATCAACCAGCACTTGGCCGCGACCGCAGCGGGCCTCGACGAACGGGTGGCCGTCGCCCTTGTCAGAGGCGCGTCACGCCCGTCGGCTTGAAGGCCGGGACGCCCTGCTCGTCGGACGCCGCGAGGTCGACCTCGAAGTGCAGCGCCCACTCGTGGAAGCCGTCCGGGTCGTCGAGCACCTGCCGGACCCGCCACGTCGTGGCGGTCCGCTCGACCTGGAACCACGCGGCGTTGCGGGCGTCGGCGCCCGTGCCGATCGATCGGTGCTCCTCGAAGTAGGGCGCCATGGCCTCCTTCCACATCTCGGCGCTCCACCCGGCGGCCGCGTCGGCGTCGCCGAGCTCGACCCAGCGGCTCTGCGCCGCGAGCTCCACGCGCCGGAACGCCTCGTTGCGGACCATGACGGTGAACGCGCGGTGGTTCGCCGTGACGGGGGGTGGCGGGGCCACGACATCGTCCACCGTCCCCGCGATCGCGGCCTGGAGGTGCTCGGGGTCGCGCAGGCGGTCCCACTCGTCGAGGAGGCTCGAATCGACCTGCCTCGCGAGCTCCCCGATCCACTCGGTGAGGTCGAGGAGCTCGTCGGTCTTGCGCTCCTCGGGCACGTTCTGCACGAGGCCCTTGTACGCGTCGGTGAGGTAGCGCAGCAGCAACCCCTCCGAGCGGGTGATCTTGTAGTGCGCGACGTACTCCCCGAAGTTCATCGACCGCTCGAAGAGGTCGCGCGCCACCGACTTCGGCCGGATGTTGTGGTCGCCGACCCAGGGGTGCTTCACCCGGTACTGGTCGAAGAGGTCGTACGTGAAGTCGCGGAGCGGCTTCGGGTGCTCGAGCTTGTCGAGGGCCTCCATACGCTCCTCGTACTCGACGCCTTCGGACTTGAGCCTCGTGATCACCTCGGTCTTCAGGCGGTCCAGCTGCGCCGCGAGGATCGGGCCCGGATCGTCGAGCGTCGCCTCCACGATGCTGAGCACGTCGAGCGCCCACTCGGGGGAGTCCGGATCGAGGAGCGGGACGGCGTCGAGCACGAAGGGCGAGAGCGGTTGGTTGAGGGCGAAGTCGGTCTGCAGATCCACGGTGACGCGCACCAGTCGCCCGCGGTCGTCCGGCTCGTCGAGCCGCTCGAGCACACCGGTCGCGACCATCGAGCGATAGATGCTGATGGCGCGCCGGATGTGGCGCCGCTGGGCCCGGCGCGGCTCGTCGTTCTCGGTCAGCAGCTGCCGCATCGCGCCGCAGCCGTCGCCCGGCCGATCGAGCACGTCGAGGAGCATCGAGTGCGAGACGGCGAAGCTCGACGTGAGCGGCTCGGGGGCGGCGGCGACGAGCCGGTCGAAGGTGTCCTGTGACCAGTTGACGAAGCCCTTCGGCGGCTTGGCCTTCACGACCTTGCGACGCTTCTTCGGGTCGTCGCCGGCCTTCGCCATCGACTGCTCGTTCTCGATGACGTGCTCCGGCGCCTGGACGACCACCGTCCCCGCCGCGTCGTAGCCGGCGCGACCGGCCCGTCCCGCGATCTGGTGGAACTCACGGGCGTTCAGCAGGCGGGAGCTGACGCCGTCGTACTTGGCCAGCTGCGTGAAGAGCACGGTGCGGATCGGCACGTTGATGCCGACGCCCAACGTGTCCGTGCCGCAGATGACCTTCAGGTGGCCCTCCTGCGCGAGGTGCTCGACCAGCAGGCGGTACTTGGGCAGCATGCCGGCGTGGTGCACGCCGACGCCGTGGCGCACGTAGCGCGACAGCGACTTGCCGAAGCCCGGGGCGAAGCGGAAGTCGCCGAGCGCGGCGGCGATCGCGTCCTTCTCCTCGCGCGTGCACACGTTCGTGCTCATGAGGGCCTGGGCGCGCTCGACGGCGGATGCCTGCGTGAAGTGCACGATGTAGATCGGCGCATCGTCGCTGGCGAGCAGGTCGTCGATCGTGCGGTGCAACGGCGTGCGCCGGTAGTCGAAGGTGAGCGGCACCGGGCGCACGGTCGACGTCACGTGGGTCGTCGGTCGGCCGGTGCGGCGGGTCAGGTCTTCCTCGAACCGCCGGACGTCGCCGAGGGTCGCGGACATCAGCACGAACTGCGCGTGGTGCAGCTCGAGCAGCGGCACCTGCCACGCCCACCCGCGATCGGGGTCGGCGTAGAAGTGGAACTCGTCCATGACCACCTGGTCGACCCGTGCCTCGTTCCCGTCGCGCAGCGCGAGGTTGGCGAGGATCTCGGCCGTGCAGCAGATGACCGGAGCATCCGGGTTCACCGCCGCGTCCCCGGTCATCATCCCGACGTTGTCCGAGCCGAGCACCCGGCAGAGGGCGAAGAACTTCTCGGACACGAGCGCCTTGATCGGCGCCGTGTAGAAGCTGCGCTGGCCCTGCGCCATCGCCGTGAAGTGCGCGCCGAGGGCGATCATGCTCTTGCCCGAACCGGTCGGCGTGCTCACGATGACGTTGGCGCCCGAGACGACCTCGAGCACCGCCTCTTCCTGGGCGGGGTACAGGGCGAACCCCTCGTCCTGCGCCCAGGTCATGAACGCGTCGAGCACCGCCTCGGGGTCCGGACGCCGCCCGTCACCGTCCCCCGGTGGAGGAGGGGAGGGGAGGTACGTGCTCAGGAGGGCCATGGGACCGCTCATCGTGCCCCAACTCGCGGGGCGGGCGCGCCGACCGCGATCGATCCGCGGAGGAGAGATCCAGATCGGGGTCGGCTCCGAAGAGCCCACAGACCACCGGCGGCGAGAGCCGGGGTGTGCGAAGAGGAGACCGACATGAGCAGCAGCCGTCCGGAGATGTCGCCCCGGGTCGAGAAGGTGGATCGGGCGACGGCCGCCCTCGCGTTGCTCCAACTCGTCGACGCGGCGACGATCCTCCCGGACCGGCGCAACGACGTCGCGCAGCGCCCGGTGGCGGCGTGATGGCGACCACAGCCCCGACGGACCCTGCCGGCAAGATCGCGTTCGTGACCGGGGCCGGATCGGGCATCGGTCGGGCGTTGTGCCGGTGCCTGGCGGGTCGCGGCGCCACCGTGGTCGCCACCGATGTCGACGGCGACGCGGCGATCGAGACGGTGGGCATGCTGCGAGACAGCCCGTCGGCCGACGCCGAGGTCGGTGCGCACCGGGCGCTCGCGCTCGACGTGCGTGACGCCGCGGCGGTGCACCGCGCGATCCGCGACACCGCCGACGAGCACGGACGGCTCGACCTGCTGTTCAACAACGCGGGCATCGGCAACGGCGGGGAGACGGAGCTGCTGGGGCTCGGCGACTGGAACCGCATCATCGACGTCAACATCCGTGGTGTTGTGCACGGGGTGACCGCGGCGTATCCGATCATGATCGAGCAGGGCGACGGCCACATCGTGAACACCGCGTCCCTTGCGGGCCTCGCGGCCCTCCCGCTGCTGACCCCTTACTCGATGACGAAGCACGCAGTGGTGGGGATGAGCCAGAGCTTGCGCGCGGAGGCCAAGGTGCACGGCGTGCGCGTGACCGCGCTGTGCCCGGGGGCGATCGAGACGCCGTTGCTCGACGTGAGCACCACGGGGGAGGCGGGCGGGGCGGGGCCCAACCCTCGTCGTTACCTCACCTCGCTGCTGGGCCGCCCCCAGCCCGCCGACGAGTTCGCGATCGAGGCCCTGGGCGGGGTCGTCCGGAACCGTGCGATCGTCGTGGCCCCCCGCAACGCGCGCTTGGTGCGCCTGGCCGCACGGCTGCTCCCGAACGTCACCGATGTCATGGTGGCCCAGGGCCTCGCGAAGGAGCGCTCGATGATGGCGTCTGACGCCGCGCCCGAGCCGGCGACCACCTGAGAGCAGGCACCGGTCCGGGCCCGGGCGCGGCGTCGCGTACGGTGGCGCGTGTTCGCCGCCACGGTCCTCGCCCTGTGCGCCGCCGCGCTGCACACGGCGTGGAACCTGTTCGTCAAGACCAGCGCGGACCGCGACCTCGCGGCCTGGGGTCAGTTCCTCTTCGCCGGGGTGATGGTCGTCCCCGTGCTGTTCGTCATCGGGTGGCCGGCCGGCGCCTCGTACCCGTTCCTCGTCGCGTCGGCGCTGGTCCACGTCGTCTACGTCGTGGCCCTGGTGCAGGCCTACACCCACGGTGACTTCTCGTTCGCGTACCCGCTGGCCCGCGGCGGGGGCGCGATGGTCGCGGCGCTGGGGGGCGTGGTGCTGCTCGGCGACGTGCTCAGCCCCGGCGCCTGGGTCGCGATCTTGATCGTGGCCGGCGGGCTGGTGTCGCTGATCCGGCCCGGCACGTCGCGCGCGTCCATCGGCTGGGCGCTGCTGACGGCGGCGACGATCGGCACGTACACCCTCATCGATGCGCAAGGCGCCCGGGAGTCGGCCGACGCCGTGCAGTACGGCTTCGCCCTGATGCCGTTCGTGGCGGTCACGGTCACGGCCGCCAACATCGCCCGCGGCCGCACCTCGGCGTTCGTCCGCACGTTGCCGGCGGCGTGGTGGCGCTACGCGCTGGCCGGCGGCTTCGTGACCGTCGCCTACACGCTCGTCCTCGTCGCGGTGCGGCTGCCCGTGACGCCCGGTTCCGAGCAGCACGTCCCCGTGGGGTTCGTCGCGATGCTGCGCGAGTCGTCCATCGTGATGGGCGCCGCCATCGGCTGGTTGTTCCTGCACGAGAAGCTCGGTCGGCACCGCCTCGTGTCGTCGATCGTGATCGTCACCGGCCTCGTGCTGCTCATCGCCGCCAACCTCGCGGCCCGCTGAGAGCACCGCGCGATCTCACCGGCAGGCCCGGCATCCCCCGAAGCAGCGCCGCCTCGCGACGAAGCGACGGGTCAGGGGCGCGCCGGCTCGTGCTCGGGCGGCAGCTCCGCGTGGTCGAGGTCGGCGATCGCATCCTCGAGTGCCGCGGTCGCGGCCTCGGCGGGGACGGCCACCGGGAACGTGCCCGCTTCGCCGGGATCGGTCGCGTGGTCCTGGAGGCGGCGGGCAACGACCATGCCCCAGGCACCGGCACCCAACGCCGCCGCGGCGCCGACGGCGACGCCCCAGCGCGCGCCGTAGTGCTCGCAGATCCAGCCCAGGATGGGGCCGCCGATCGGCGTGCTGCCCAGGAACACCATGGCCTGCAGCGCCAGCACGCGTCCCCGCATCGTGGGATCGGAGCGCATCTGCACGATCGACGTCGACGCCGTGAGGAAGGCGATGCTGCCCAAGCCGACGAGCAGCCCCACCGGGAGCGCGAACGCGACGTTCGGGACGAGGCTCATGAGCGTCAGCGCGGCGCCGTAGGCCATCGCGGTGAGGCCCACCACCCGGATGCTGATCGACTTGCGCCGGGCCACGGCCAGCGCCCCGATGAGGGCGCCGATGCTGACGACCGAGAACAGGAGCGTGAACGTGGAGTCGGTGCCCCCGAGGTCCCGCGTCATGAACAGCGGGAACACGACCTGGAAGTTGTACGACAACGTCCCGATGATCGCCATCATCACGAGCGGCACGAACAGATCGGGCACGCTGCGGGCGTAGCGCAGGCCCTCGCGCACCTGGCCCTTGCCGCGTGCGGCCACCGGGGGCCGGCGCAGCTCGGCGGTGCGCATCAGGAACAGGCACAGGATGACCGCGATGTACGACAGGCCGTCGGCCAGGAACGCCCACCCGAACCCGACGGTCGTCACGAGCAGGCCGGCCAGCGCCGGACCGATCACCCGGGAGGACGTCATCAGCGCGCTGTTGAGGCTGACTGCGTTGTTGACGTTGCTCTCGGGGACCATCTCGACGACGAACGCCCGGCGCGCCGGGTTGTCGAACGCCACGGTGATGCCGCCGACGAGCGCCACGACGTAGATGAGGGCGATCGGGGGGTGGTCGGCGAAGGCGAGGGCCGCGAGCGCGAACGACTGCACCATGGCGATGGACTGGACCACGAGCAGCAGGCGGCGCTTGTCGGAGCGGTCCGCGACCAGACCCGCCCACGGCCCGATGAGCAGCACCGGCCCGAACTGCGCGGCGGCCAGCAGACCGAGGGCGACGCCGCTGTCGGTGAGCCGCAGCACCAGCAGCGTCATGGCGACCATCGTCATCCAGTTGCCGATCTGGGAGATCAGCTGACCGCCGAAGAACAGGCGGAAGTTGCGGATGTGCAGTGAGCGGAACGTCTCGGCGCCGGCGCGGCGGATCGACTTCATGGTCGGCGTCCCCGGGAGGCCGTCGCGCCCGGCGGCGCTTCCTCGGTGGTCAGCGCGTCGAGCACGTCGAGGGCGGCGGCGAGGCGGTCACGGTCGGCGTCGTCGAGCTCGGCCAAGCGGGCGGCCAGCCAAGCGTCCTTGCGGCGCCGGGTCTGGTCGAGCAGGTCCGCCCCGGCGCGGGTCACGGCGACGTTGACCGCGCGGCGGTCCTCGCTCGACGGCTGGCGGACGACGAGGCCCTCGGCCTCGAGCTTGGTGACGACCCGGGTGACGGTGGGCGGGGCGACGCGCTCCCGATCGGCGAGCGCCCCCAAGGTGAGCGGGCCGTGGTGATCGATCTGGGCGAGGGCGGAGAGCTGGCTCGGGGTGAGGCCCGTGCTGGCCTCCTGCCGGAGGCGCCGCGCCAGGCGGGTGGCGCTGAGGCGCAGGCTCTCGGCCATCACGGCGGCGTCGGGCGCTCGGGGCGCGGTCGACGGCGGCCGGGTGGAGACGGAGGGAGCGGGCATGACCAGGACCAACTGGTTGTCTCCGCTAATTGTTCCCCAAGCTAAAGGTTCTTCGCCGCGCCGCGCCGCAGCCGGTGCCAGGCCCGCGCGACCCGTGGCCGGACCGGCGGCTCCGGCGTGCGAAAGGGCGATGGTGGGGGCAGGATGAGACGACAGCAACGCATGACCACGCACCGCATCGCACCGCAGGGCATGCACCGGGCGAGACGAGACCGACGAAAGGCGCGCCATGGCCGACAGGACCGCAAAGCTGCTCGTGGACGGCAAGGAGCACGAGTTCCCGATCGTCACGGGCGAGCTGGGGGACGAAGCGATCGACGTCCGTTCGTTGCGGGGCAAGACGGGCTTCATCACGTTGGATCCGGGCTTCGGCAGCACGGGATCGTGCTCGTCGGCCATCACGTTCCTCGACGGCGAAGCCGGCATCCTGCGCTACCGCGGCTACCCGGTCGACCAGCTCGCCGAGCACGGCTCGTTCCTCGAGACCGCCTACCTCGTGATCTACGGCGAGCTGCCGAACGAGGAGCAGCTCAACGACTTCCGGGCCGGCATCCGCCGCCACACGATGCTGCACGAGGACATGAAGCGGTTCTTCGACGGCTTTCCCCGCGACGCGCACCCCATGGCGATCCTGTCCTCGACCGTGAGCGCCCTGTCGACCTTCTACCAGGGAGGGTCCGACCCGTTCGACCCCGAGCAGGTCGAGCTCGCCACGGTGCGCCTCATGGCGAAGCTGCCGACGATCGCGGCGTACTCGTACAAGAAGTCGATCGGCCAGCCGCTGCTGTACCCGGACAACAGCCTGGACCTCATCGAGAACCTCTTCCGGATGATGTTCGCGGTGCCGGCCGAGGACTACCAGGCCAACCCGGTCATGGTGCGGGCGCTCAAGAAGCTGCTCATCCTGCATGCCGATCACGAGCAGAACTGCTCCACGTCGACGGTGCGCCTGGTCGGCTCGAGCCACGCCAACCTCTACGCGTCGGTCGCGGCAGGCATCGATGCCCTTTGGGGACCCCTCCACGGCGGCGCCAACCAGGCGGTGATCGAGATGCTGGTGCAGATCCGTGACGCCGGCGGCGACGTCGAGGCGTTCGTCAAGCGGGCGAAGGACCCGAACGACGACTTCCGGCTCATGGGCTTCGGTCATCGCGTGTACAAGACCTTCGACCCGCGGGCGAAGGTGATCAAGGAGGCGGCGAGCGATGTGCTGGCCCAGCTCGACGTCAACGACGAGCTGCTCGACATCGCCCTCGAGCTCGAGCACGTCGCCCTCACCGACGACTACTTCATCGAACGCAAGCTCTACCCGAACGTCGACTTCTACTCGGGCATCATCTACCGGGCGATGGGCTTCCCGACGAACATGTTCACGGTGCTGTTCGCCATCGGCCGCCTGCCCGGCTGGATCGCCCACTGGCGCGAGATGATCAACGACCCGGCCACCCGCATCGGCCGCCCGCGGCAGGTCTACACCGGCGTGCCCGAGCGCGACTACGTCGCCGTGTCCGACCGCTGAGCCGGCACCCGCGCGCATCGTTGCGCCGGCGCGCGCCCGGATCGTCGTGAGCGATCGCAGCGCCCGCGGGCAGGGCGCGGTGATCGCCGCGTCCATCGTCGCGTTCCTCGGTCTCGGCCTCCCGGAGGGCGGGCTGGGCGTCATCTACCCCGCGATCCGGGAGACGTTCGACCTGCCGATCTCGGGCGTGGGCCTGCTGCTCGTGCCCCTCACGGGCGGGTACATCGCCGAGAGCCTCGTCAACGCGCGCCTCACGCGCCGCTTCGGGGTCGCTCGCACGTTGCTGCTCGCCGCCGCCGCGTCGGCCACCGGGGCCCTGCTCTACGTGGTGGGGCCCGTCGTGGCCGTCCTCGTCGTCGGGTCGTTCTTCCTCGGGTTGTCCGCGGGCGCGCTCGATGTCGGGCTCAACGCGTACGCGTCCACCCACCTCCAGCACCGCGTGCTGGCGTTCATGCACGCCGGCTTCGGGATCGGGGCCACGCTCGCCCCCTTCGGCGTGACCTTGCTCTTGCGCGCCGGGGGATCGTGGCGGGTGGCCTACGCGTGCCTCGCGGCGCTCCAGGTCGCGCTGGGCCTCACCTGGTTCCGGTTGCGCCACTCGTTCCGCAGCCTCACCCCGTCCGTCACGGACGAGCCGCACGTGATCGCATCACCCGCGCACCCGGACGAGCTCGTGGTCGCGTTCGAAGGCGACGTCGCCGAGACCGTCGCGGACCCCGAGCGCTTCGCCGCGGCCGATGGCGAGGACACCCCGCGCCGGTTCATCCGCGGCTTCAACGTGACGCTGTTCTTCCTCTACACGGGCACGGAGGCCTCGACCGGTGTCCTCGTCGCGACGTTGCTCCGGTCGCGCGGCATGGAGGAGGCGACCGCGGGGGTGCTCGCCGCCCTGTACTGGGCCGCGCTGGCGACGGGCCGCGTGCTGGTCGGGGTGCTGGGCCCGCGCTTGTCGCCGCGGCAGGCCCTGCGCTTCGCGATGGTGGGTGCGCCCGTGGGCCTGCTGCTCGTGTGGGGCGGGGGCACCGGGGTCGCCGCCGCCGGGCTCATCCTCGTGGGGTTCAGCCTCGCCCCCGTCTTCCCGTCGTTGGTCGGGCTCACGCCGTCGCGGGTCGGTGCGCAGCACACCACCGCCGCACTCGGTCACCAGCTCGCCGCGGCGGCCGTCGGCGTGGCGGCGCTGCCCTTCGCGATCGGCCTGGTCGCCGACCGGCGGGGCGTGCAGGCGATCGCGCCGTGCCTGGTCGCCGTCGGCCTCGCGTTCGTGGTCGTGCAGCTCGTGACCGCGCGCCTGGCCGGCGAGCACCGGCGAGTGGTCGCGCCTGCCTGACCGGGGCGGATCTCCGACCGACGACAGCCGCGACCGTCTTCCTTCACAAGTGCAGTACTGTCTCGCCGGGCCTGTCACTGGGCCCACATCCAGTTGGGCGGCACTTCGAGGGGGACAACGTGGAACAGTCGTCGAACACGCGACGGTGGACGGTCGTGGTGGCGGGGGCTCTGGCCGTCGTTCTGCTGGCGGTCGGCTGCAAGGCGTCCGACAGCTCGGACGACAGCAGCGGTTCCACGCCGCCGGGCACGATCTCGGTCGATCTGACGAACGAGACCGCCGGGCAGCCCAAGGCCGGCGGCAAGCTCGCCTACGGCCTCAACGCCGAGTCCGACGGGTACAACCCGGCCCTCGGCCGCTGGGCGGCGTCCACCTACATCGTCGGCTTCTCGATGATGGATCCGCTGGCGGCCTACGACGACAAGCTCCAACCGCAGCCCTACCTGGCCAAGTCGATCGTGCCGAACGCCGACTTCACCCAGTGGACCATCACCGCCCGCGACGGCGTCAGCCTCCACGACGGCAAGCCGGTCGACGCCAAGCTGATCGCCACCAACCTCACGGCGCAGAAGGCCTCGCCGCTCACGGGCGCGGCGCTCGACTTCATGGAGAGCGCGACCGTGCCGGCGGGCTCGTCGAACACCGTCATCGTCAAGATGAACAAGCCGTGGTCGACCTTCCCCCACATCCTCACCGCGCAGGTCGGCACGATCGCGTCCGAGGACACGCTGACGCCGGCGGGCAGCCTGAAGCCGGTCGGCAGCGGCCCGTTCATCTTCGAGCAGTGGACCACCGGCAAGAACCTGACGGTCCGCAAGAACCCCAACTACTGGCGCAAGGGCTTCCCGTACCTCGACAACATCGAGTTCATCCCGCTGCCCGACCCGTCGACCCGCGGCAACGCGCTGCAGTCCGGTTCCGTGAACATCTTCGAGACCAGCGACGCCGCGCAGATCCTCGACTACACCAGGCGCGCCACCGAGAAGCAGGACGGTGTCCAGATCTTCACCGACAAGGCCGGCGACGGCCCCAAGATCTTCATCGGCCTGAACACGACGAAGGAACCGTTCAACGACCCCATCGCCCGGCAGGCGGTCGCCTACTCCGGTGACGTCGTGCTCCTGTCCGAACAGGGCTACGAGAACGTCTTCCCGCCGGCGTACGGGCCGTTCAGCCCGAGCTCGCCGTTCTTCACCAAGGTCGACAACTACCCGACCCACAACCTCGAGAAGGCCAAGGCGCTCGCCCAGCAGTACCAGGAGAAGCACGGCAAGCCGTTGGCCTTCAGCGCCAACATCACGCCCGATCCTGCGGTCGGCAAGGTCGCCCAGGTGCTGCAGCAGCAGGCCGCCGAAGCGGGCATCCAGGTGTCGCTGAACAGCGAGGAGCAGGTCAAGCTCATCGTCGACGCCCTCACCGGCAACTACCAGGCCACCGGCTTCATCCTGTTCGGCTCGCCGCACCTCGACCGCGAGTACGTGTTCGTCGCGGCGCCGCCGAAGGAGAACGGCCAGACGTCTCTGAACTTCACCCGCAACGGCCTCGGCAACTGCGACGCGGAGGGCAAGAACTGCTCGCCCAACGGTGCCAACGACAAGATCGTGGCGGCGATGGACAAGGCCCGCACGACGAGCGACTTCGCGAAGCAGAAGGAGCAGTACGACATCGTCCAGCGCGAGATGGCGAACAACCTGAACTTCCTGTTCCTCGTCCAGCAGGCCAACGCGGTCGTCTACGACAAGAACGTCCACGGCGCCAAGCTCTGGCAGCTCCCCGACGAGAACGGCCAGCCGGGCCTCCAGGGCTACCCCAACCCGCAGACGATGGTCTTCAACCTCTGGCTCTCTCGGTAGTCGTCCTCGGAGACCTCGCTGCGCTCGGTCTCCTGCGGCGAGGTTCGCCGGGGCTCGCTCCGCTCGCTGAGGGCGATCTCGGGCTCACTGCCGTCCGCACCCAGGGTTCTGACGGGGCGTCAGGTCGGCGTAGGGTCTCGGCATGGAGATCTCGATGACGGTGCCGACGATGATCGCGGGGGTGGATCGGGCGACGGTGCTCGAGTGGTTCCGGCGGATCGACGCGGGGCCGTATGCGACCTTGGCGCTGGGGGAGCGGATCGCGTACCCGAACCTCGAGCTGTTCACCACGTTGGCGGCGGCGGCTGCCGTCACCGAGCGGGTCCGGCTCATGGCCACCGTCGTCGTGCTGCCGGCCCACCCGGCGATCGAGGTCGCCAAGATGGCCGCCACCATCGACGTGCTCTCGGCCGGGCGCCTCGCCCTCGGCGTCGGCGTCGGCGGGCGCGACGAGGACTACCGCGCCCTGCAGGCGCCCTTCGACCGCCGCCACCAGCGCCTCGACGACCAGGTGGTGGCGATGCAACGGGTGTGGAAGGGCCTCGAGCCCATGGTCGACATGCACCCGGTCGGGCCCGCGCCGGTGCGCCCCGAAGGCATCCCGCTCTACTCGGGGGCGCTCGGGCCGAAGGCCATCGCCCGCTCCGCCCACTGGGCCGAGGGCATCGCCGGGTTCGTCCTCGATCCCTTGACCGAGGACGTCGACCGCACGTTCCGCTCCATCGAGCGGGCGTGGACCGATGCCGGCCGCACCACCCGACCGCGCCACGTCACCTCGTTCTGGTACGCGATCGGCCCCGATGGTCCCGCGCGGCTGCACGCCTACGCCCGCCGCTACCTCGGGATCTTCGGTGCGGAGCTCGCCGAAGCCATGGCCGCATCGTGTTCGGTGAGCTCGATCGACGCGCTGCGCGCGGCACTGGAACGGCTGCAGCTCGCCGCCTGCGACGAGGTGCTGCTGGTGCCCACCTCCGCTGACCCGCGGGAGCTCGACGCGGTCGAGGAGATGCTGGCCGAGCTCGCGCCCTGAGGTCCGTCGGCTGCGTCCGCGACGACAGCTTCCGGTCAGCACCTGTTCACGGAGCCGTGCACGCAACGGGGTCGCAACCGCATCACTCGGCGCCGACAGTGAACGGGAGGGCTGCGGCGGGACGTTGGCCCGATTGCCGCACCGGTCGAGCCTGGACCGGTGCGATCGGACAGGCGGGTCGAGAGCGGAGCCGGGACCGGCGTCGAGGAGCGCAGCACACCGTGGACAACCAGCAGATGGTCGAGGCGAACGGCCCTGCGTTCGTCGACGAGGTCCTGTCGGGTCCGACGGGCCTCGTCGCCGGGCGGCCGCCGGCGGGGCGAGCGGAAGCGGACGACCCGACGGTGGAGGACGTCGCGCAGCTGCTGTCGGCGCGCGCCGTGCGGTCGCTCTACCAACCGATCGTCTCCACCGTCGACGGGGAGATCGTCGGCTACGAGGCGCTCGCCCGCATGCGAGGGCCCGTCAGCTGCGGCCCCGATCGTTGGCTCGCCGCGGCCGCGCTCGCCGGCCGGCGGGCCGATCTCGAGCTCCTGTGCCTCGAAGCCGCGGTGGCCGAGGGGCTGCCGCCCCGGAACGCGCGGCTCTTCGTGAACATCAGCCCGTTCCTCCTGGGCGACGCGCGGGTCGCCCGCATCCTCGGCGGCATCGAGGATCGTCTGGTGCTCGAGCTGTCGGAGACCGAGATCATCTCGGACTACGACCGGGTCCGCCTCGATGCCGCGGCGTGGATGAGCCGCGGCGCCGAGCTCGCGATCGATGATGCCGGTTCCGGCTACGCGAGCCTGCGCCACGTGCTGCAGCTGTGCCCCGACTACATCAAGCTCGATCGCAGCCTGGTCGACGGCATCCAGCGCGACCGCAACCGGCAGGCGCTGATGAACGCCATGGTCGCGTTCGCCCGCACCCTCGGGGCCTCGGTCATCGCGGAGGGCGTCGAGCACGCAGCAGAGCTCGAGGTGCTGCGGGCGAACGGCGTCGGCCACGTGCAGGGCTACCTGCTCGCCCGGCCGGCGCCGGCGTGGTGCCGCGCCGCGAACCCGGCCGACACGGTGGCGCGAGGGTCGATGCCGGTCGCCGACGCAGTGGACGGCGGTTCGTCCGTCGGCGAGGGCGGGGCGACTCCCGACGGCGAGGATGCCGCGCGTCGCCGCGCGCGAGAACGTCGCGAGCAGCTCGCGCGCCTCGAGCGACGGTTGCAGCGGGCGACCGACATGCGCACCGCGAGCGCAGCCGTCGTCGATCACCTCGCCCTCCTGCACCGCCTCTGGCCCTCGGTGTACCTGCTCGACGGCGACCGGCTCCGGTGCCAGGCGCAGCGAGGGCTGTGGCAGGTGCTCGACGGTCTGCGCCCGGGTTCCGGGATCACGGGGCGCTGCTACCTCGAGGGCCGGGAGTTCGTGGTCGACGACGTCACCCGGTCCGGGTCGTACCTCGAAGCCATCCCCGGTGTGCGCTCCGAGGTGTGCGTGCCGGTGCGCGTCGAGGGCGTCGTCGTCGGAGCCCTCAACGCCGAGTCCCGGGTGCCGATCGACGACGAGGCGCTGGCGGACGTCCGCATGTGCGCCGAGCTGCTCGGCGAGCGCCTCGCCGCCGTCGGTCGCTCGAGCGGGGGATCGGCCTACGACCGGTTGGGGAGCCAGATCCGCTGCCTGTCGGACGAGCGGCACCCCGACGCCCTGCTGCGCCGCCTGGTCGACGGGGCACGGCACGTCTCCGGGCTGGATTCGGCCATGGCCACGCGCCACACCCTCGAGGGCGAGCTCGGCATCTGGCCCTCCGGCCCGCTGCGCCACGCGCTCGAGTCGCTCGCGCCGGCCGAGCTGCGCCAGCTCGTGCTGCTCGTCGACGGCATGACGTCGTGCTACACGGCGGGGGCGACGCTCGACCACGGCATCATCCCGCTGGCGGCCCTGCGCCGCAACGGCGTGCGCGCGCTCGTCATCGTGCCGCTGGTGTCGGGTGAGGAACGCCGCGGGCTGCTGCTGGTCGCGCACTCCACGTCGTGCGCCTTCACGTCCCGCGAGATCGAGCCGCTCGAGGTGCTCGCCACCCACGCCGCCTCGGCGCTCGCTGCCCTGGCGCCGCCGGTCGGGGTGCCGCGCTCAGTGCTGGCCGAGGGCGAGCTTCTTCGTGGTGCCGTCGGTCGCGATCACCGTGAGGACCGGTTCGTTGAACGATGACACGAAGATCCGCCCGTCGGGGGCGACGGTCATGTTGTCGACCAGCGGCGTGAGGGCGTTCGCGTAGTCGCGCACCTGCCTGGTGGAGAGGTCCACCGCCGACACCTTGGGCGTGCCGCCCGGCACCTGGGACAGCACGTAGGCCGTCTTCTGGTCGGGCGACAGCTTCACCGCCACGGGTGCGTCGAACCCCTTCGCGACCTCGGTGAGGCTGCCGCTGGCCGGATCGATGCGCACGAGCGCGCCCTCGGTGCCGAGACCGAAGCGAGGCCCGTAGATCGCGCCGTCGGATCCGACGGCGAACGCGTTGACGTTGCCGATCTTGTCGCTGATCTTGCGCTGCTTCTTCTCGGCGTTCGGGTCGAGCTCCCACAAGCCGTCGCCGATCACGGCGCGACCCACGTAGAGCTTCCCGTCCTTCGAGAACGCGATCGGGCCGGCGCCCGCCGGCAGCCCCTCGACCACCGAGCTCACCGCGGCCGGTGTCATCCGGCCGACCTGCCCGTCGTTGAAGCCGGTCCAGAACAGCGAACCATCCGGGCCGACCGTCAGGTCCTCGACGCCTTCGGGCACCCCGTCCTCGCTCTTGTAGCGCTTGAGGATCTCCCCGGTCTCGGGGTCGACGGCGATGACCTGACCGCCGTAGAAGTCCGCCACCCAGATGCGGCGCTCGTCGAACGCGAGGCCGAACGTGCTGCGCGGCGGCGCCTGGTCCGACACCGGCCGGGGGGCCGTCGTCGTGGTGGTCGAGGTCGTGGTGGTGGTGTCGGCTCCGTTCGCTCCCGTGCTCGCAGGTGACCCGCACCCGAGGGCGAGGCTCACCAGGCCGGCGGTGGCCAGCAGAGCGAAGCTGCGTGATCTCGTCATCCGTGCTGGTCCGGCGCCTTCTCTGCTCGGGTGTCGGGCGCGGCTGCCCGGACAGGTCTCGTTCGGTGTCGTGCGGGTCTTCGGGACCCGGTGAGTCTCGCGCGGATCGCCGCCGCCACCACCGCGCTCAGAGCACGACGGCGGCGTCGAGGGCCACCGCCCCGGTCGGTCCCACCAGCAAGGGGTTGACGTCGAGCTCGCGGATGCGGTCGCCGTGGTCGACCGCGAGGTCCTGCACGCGCATGATGACGTCGACCAGTGCGTCGAGGTCACACGGGGGCGAGCCCCGGAACCCGTCGAGGATCGCCGCGCCCGGCACGGAGCGCACCATCCGCATCGCCTCCTGACGATCGAACGGCGGCACCCGGAAGGCGACGGCACCCTGCAGCTCGACCAGGACCCCGCCCAAGCCGAACATCACCGTCGGCCCGAAGAGCGGATCCCGGGCGATGCCGACGACGCACTCGACCCCGCCGCGTCGTTGCGCCGCGATGAGCACCCCGTCGACGGGCGCCTCCGGGTCGACAGCTCGTGCGCGTGCGATCAGACGGTCGTGCGCGCGACGCACCGCCGCGGCGGAGGTCAGGTCGAGCTCGACGAGGTCGTGCTCGCTCTTGTGGACGAACGCAGCCGAGGCCAGCTTCGCGACCACGGGGAACCCGATGGCCGCCGCGGCGCGCGCGGACGCCGCCGCGGTCGCGCACTGTGCGCGCCGCGGCGTCGGGACGCCGGCGGCGGACAGGATCCGCAGCGCCGCGTCCTCGTGGACGACGCCACCGTGCGCTGCGGCACTCGCCTCGTCGAGGGCGACGTCCACGGCCGGCGCCGACGCAGAGCGCTCGAGCCGCGGCGGGCGGAAGGGCGAGGTGCGACGGGCTTGGAACGACCAGTGGTCGCCGTAGGCCTTCACCGCGGTGACGCAGTTGCGGAAGGTGCGGAAGATCGGCAGCGACGACGGCACGAGGACCTCGGTGAACACCGGGTCCGTCGTGTCCGGCGAGCCCCAGACCACGAAGACGGGCGTGTCGGTCGTCCCCGCCGCCGCGACGAGGTCGCGGGCCAGCGGCCGGCTGATCGCGTCCACCGCGCCCGCGATGGGGCAGACCAGGACGTCGATGTTCGGATCCGCCAGGATCGTGTCGATGATCGCTCGACCCCGGTCGTCCATAGCCGGAGGTCCGCCGCAGTCGACCGGGTTCGAGACCCGGAGGTACGGGGGGATGAGGGCGCGCAGCGCGCGCTGGGTCCGCGGGGCCAGGGAGGGCAGGGTGCATCCGGCGGTCGCGAGCAGATCCGCCATGTGCGCGCCCGTGCCGCCCGAGATCGCGTACACCGCCACACCGAGGGGCCGGGTGCGGCGGCGCCAGTTCCGCGGCGGCGGCGTCCTCGCGAACATCGCCGCCGTGTCGGTGAGCTCGTCGAGACCGTCGACGCGCGTGATGCCGAACTGCTCGAACACCGCGGCCACGATCGCGTCCTCGCTGGCCAGGTGCCCGGTGTGCGAGGTCGCCATCGAGCGGCCCGCGTCCGTGCGTCCCACCTTCACGCACACGATCGGCACCTTGCGCTCGGCCGCGTGGTCGGCGGCGAGCTGCAGCGAGCGTCCGTCCCGGAACCCCTCGATGTAGGCGGCGATCGCGCCGACGCGCGGGTCGTCGGCGAAGTGGGCCGCGAAGTCGGCGAACTCGAGGTCGACCTCGTTCCCCGTCGGCGCCCAGTGCGAGAGCGCCACCCCGAACTTCTGCGCTTC